>JAJHQR010000036.1 GCA_020833255.1 Desulfurococcaceae archaeon
GCGCCGCTCCCGGCACCTAAGCCGGGCGATAGCTGGGTTAGGTGTGAGTACTGCGGCTATACGAACAAGATAGTGGACGCCTCGAAATATGCTGAGAACCTGAAGCAAGAACTTGAGAAGTGGATTAGGGAGATACTCCCGCCTACAATCATTACCTCAACGACTGTTGATGTGGCGGCTAGATACCAGATATTCCAGAATTTAATAAAACCTAGGGTTAGCTTAACTCGCGCGAACGTGCGTGCTAGGTACCTACAGCAACTCTCACAACCTATAGCCCCTCTTATCGCTTCATCAACCCCTCTAATCGATGATCCCAGACGTTATTTCGAGGAAGCTCTGAAGGTTGAGAGTCTCAAGGATTTCGCGGTCGCTGAGGAAGATCAGAAACTACTTAATGAAACGCTGGTTTACGAGTATCTCACAGCCTACCTAGCTAACATGTTGAGAGCTTTAAGCAAGAATGACGTTAAGACAGCTCTCAA
Source organism: Desulfurococcaceae archaeon (assembly GCA_020833255.1). Taxonomy (GTDB): domain Archaea; phylum Thermoproteota; class Thermoprotei_A; order Sulfolobales; family NBVN01; genus Zestomicrobium. The sequence goes on from JAJHQR010000036.1 coordinate 486, forward strand.
GAATTGTGAGGAAGCTCTTCAAGCAATACCTGAGTCACCAGACTATTCTTTAATTAAGGAGAGGCTGAGAGCAGCGCACTCCATGCTTAGCGCATTGAATGAGTTGTGGAATAGGAACACGTCGGCTTCACTAACACTAATAAACAATTCCGTAGACCTATACAAATCGTTGCTGCAGAAAGTCTTAGGTAAGGCGATCCCGGAGGTTAACCCGGGAATACTTGAGGTAGAGAAGATGTGTTCTGAGGCTTTATCAAACATTATAGAGTCAGCGCACAGACTCTTCACGGTCGGTGAGGACCCTCTGAAGATGATGGAGTGGTTTGAGAAGTACGTACCCATCTTCAATAAGCTGAGGGAAACACATAAAAGACCCCTGCAAGACCTGCTTGAGATTACCGCGCGAGTTAAGGAAGTCGTCTACAGCAAGACTGGAGCGAGTGAGGTAAGTGTTGTGCGAGGGCAGGGGACCTACTACATACCCTACTACGTAGTTGAGGCCAGGTTCTCCTACGTGAAGGGCTTCCTACTAAAGAAGGGTGCTGAGTCATCAATAAAGTTGCTGGTGGTGGGTATCACACCCTTAGCCGAGGGATCAGTACTTGACGTGCTTGACGTGAGTACTGGTAGGCCGATACCGCCGGACAGGGTTGAGGAAGCACCTGCCCTCAAACTCATTAACGAACTCCTTTCCAGAAAGATTAAGACGAGCATACCCCCGCAGACTAAAGCAGCACCGCCCCTAATAGCTTCCGTGCTAGTGGAGAAATTAGCTGACTCATATATAACGAACGCGAACAACTACTATAGAGGTAAAATAACCTTCGCGTCCACGAGCGTTAGCGAACTCATCTACGTACCGTTCAAGGAAGTTGATAAGAGAACGCTAGATTTTGAAGGGAAGCTCAGGATTAGGCTGGGCACAGACTTAAGCTCTCTCGAGTCCTTAAGTATTTGAGGTGATGTGTGTGAGTCTACCCGAATTAATTAACCTCTCCCTAACCTCGGTAGCTATACTATTAAGCGCTTTCCTGACCTTCAAACACGTTAAGGTATCAACGAGTTTCAGGGACTTCACGGTATTCATAGCATCCTTAATAGTCGCCGTAGCAACGACGCTAACCCCTCCACTCAACGAAGTCCCGTTACTCCCGTGGATTACCGCACTATACGTTAACGGTGTCTGGTATTACGGGACTGAACCTAAAACAACTTCTAAGAAAATATTCGCTACGAACCCTGCGGTAACGAGGGTTTTCCTAGGGTTAGTGTTGCTCGTGATAGCTTCATGGCTATCTATGTCTAGCTATAACGTAGGCGTAGCCTTAATAATCGTCTTAATCTACACACTACTCGGCGCCTACAGAGAAAGAGAGTTAATGAAGACCGCATAGGTATGCGAGTTTCCGACGCAGAGAACTCGAGGCGATACGACGTGCCCAGGGACTTGTGCAGCAGGTTAAGTGAGTTAATCGAGGTAAGTCCTGAAGTCATGGGGTTAGGGGTCTTCGTTGCTTACACGATAGCTTGGAGCGAGAACAACATAATTGCCGCAGACCCCTTCGCCGACGTGGTGGACAATCTCTTAAAGGTTAGTAGTCTTAAGTATGATATTAACACACTTAAAGACAACGAAATAATAAGAGCTTACAGAGACTTTTACTGGAAGCTCGGCATAGACCCGACTAAGACAAGACCTTCTAACGAAGCTCTAATTAGGAGGGTCCTCAAGGGTTCCTTCCCTAGACTCAATATAGTGGTTGATGCCGGGAACATAGCGTCTGCTGAGACGTTAGTACCTATAGGACTCTACGACCTACAGCGCGCTACATACCCTTTCAAGTTAACGCTCTCTGCAGGAGGCGAGGTGTTCAGACCGATAGGCGGGAAGCCCGAGATTTTAAGGAGCGGTATCCCTATACTGGTTGATTCCAGAGGCATCGTAATGCATCTATATCCTCACAGAGATAGCGTTGACACGATGATTGGGGAAAACACGAGGGAAGTACTCGTGATCGGTGCAGGGGTTGTTGGAGCGCCCGTGAGGCTAGTGATTAAAGCGGTGGAGAGGGTTGCTGAATTGCTGAGTATGGCTGGTTGGAGCTGGTGCGGTGAGTCAGTGATTAAGCCGACTGACCTCCTCCCAGCCCTGAAGAGCGAGGGCTCCCTCTAGTGCGGGGAGGTTCGGGGGATACATTCCCTTTTCCTGAGGGTTTAATCCCGGTCAGGACTCGAAGTTATGTGTGAGTGTTTCACGAACTACCTATAGAAGTTAGTAATTCCGTTAAGGCTTCCTTCATTAGCCTCAGTCTCGACACCTTAGAGTAGAATTCCTCTGCTGTTAATTTATTGTTCCTGAACATCTCTTCAGTGTCTCTTATCTCTTTCTCTACGTTAGCTATCTTAACCTTTATTACCTCTGATAAAGTTACTGAGGCTTCACGCGGGGTCGTGCCAACAACGCTTTTTTCCAGGTCTATAGGCTTGACCTCACCGACTAACCTACCGTCCTCTAGCCTCAGAATTCTGTCCGTGTTGACGGCTACTCTAGGGTCGTGTGTCGCTAGTATCACTGTTTTGCCGTATCCTCTAGCTAACTTAACGAGTATGTCCACGACGTTTTTCGCGTTCTGTGAGTCGAGCTCTGCTGTCGGCTCGTCAGCTATGATTAGCGAGGGGTCGTTAGCTAACGCCACAGCTATAGCTACTCTTTGTTGTTCGCCGCCGCTCAACTCCTCAGGATACCTGCTAGCTTTATCCGCTAACCCAACTAGACGTAGTAATTCAAGAGCTCTCTTAGCTGATTCCTGCCTGCTGACGCCGGCCATCTGAGCGGGGAGCATGACGTTCTCTAACGCTGTCAGGGTAGGTATTAGGTTAAGTGCTTGGAAGACGAAGCCGACGTTCATTAACCTATACTTATCTAGCTCCACACCCCTGAGTGTGTGAACCTTAATACCGCCAACATGCACTTCACCGCCGGTCGGTGTGTCAATACCTCCTATCAGGTTCAGGAGCGTGGTCTTGCCGGAACCTGAAGGACCCATAACGCACGTTAGAGTCCCCGGCCCGAAGGAAGCGGTGACCCCCTTAAGAGCCTGAACCTCGCCACCCTTATACTTATATATTTTTACTAGATCCCTCACCTCAACCGACACACCTGATTTCACGAACACGTTACCTCACCTCAATAAACCTCTCCCTAACCTGACCCCTATACACTAACTGAATAGTTATGATAGGGATTAAAGACAGTAAGGCAAAAGCTAGAAGAGTCGTTAATATCAAGACAGGCGGTATAGTGACCCTCAAAACACCTAAACCGAGCTGAAGCCCCTTAAGACTTAGTAGGTAAGAGAACATGTACATTAGCGAGGCTCCGAGCCCGCCGGGGGTTCCGTACGCGTTCAAGTCGCTTAAGCCTAGCGCCAAGCCAACCACACTACCCAGAATCGCGGAAGTCGCTATGACTGTAAGCCAGTACAGCGCGTTGAGTTTAAGAGTCTTAGAAGGTGTTAAACCCCTAACCCTCAACAGTAAGGCAGTCCTACCAGTCTCTAAAGCTACCACGTAAGCGACCACGGCCGCAATCCCGGCTGAGAGGATCATGAAGATTAAGTAAGTCTCTGAAGAACCTCCCGCGGAAGTTAGTAAAGACTTAGCTATCTCAACCTCCGGACTGCTCCTCAAATCATCTAAAGACCTAACTACCGTGAACCCATCATCAATCAATCCCTCAGCGACTGAGTTGCTAAGACTATAAGCGTAGACATGAGCGGTGAACACCTCACTACCTCCCGTAGAATAAGTCACCAACGTTTTAGTAAAGTTAGGCACGTCCAATACCCAGCTACCGGCAACTAAAACGAAAGCACCTGAACTTACGCTAGGTATTCCGGGAAAGCCTAACCATACGTCAACTACTTCAGGAGTTAATACCACGTCATGTTTGGATGTTGTGAGGGAAACGCTCAAGTTTTTGAGATCAACACCGGTCTGCATGGTGTAGGTGGGCTCCCTAACTAAAACTACCTTACCTTCCGACAAGACCTCACTGAGTGACTTACTGAAGCTACCTCTCAAACTCCACTCATCGTACCAGTAAGTGTTCTTTAGGAAGGTGTTAGGGTCAGGCACCACTACGAGGGTTAATAAACAACAGTAATACGTCGTGGTACCACTCCCTAAAGACCCCTGAACAGGAAACGCTAAAACACTTGATGAGTTATTGCTCCCCCCTCCGTTAAGTATTTTTTGCGTGTCAGGATATTCATTAAGTACCTCGCGCAAGGTCTTGTTCGGGGCGAGGTTAATGCTTAAGGATTTACTGAGCAGGAAGTTGGAACCCACTGACGCCTTAGTTGCTGAGTCTACTAAGAAATTCATTGACTCACTATATATCAGTGTTTGAGTCATTACACTCGTGGAGAACGCTAGCAACACTAAGATAGGCGTCACCCTCCTCCTTATAGTTAAGGCAATACTCTTACTAGGTAGTGCGAGGCTCGATCTACTCAATACGGATCTATGTAAGATATCCCAGAACTTCTCGTGATTCACTATGTAGAGTTTTACGAAGCCGTAAACAGCTATCGCCGGGGCGAAAGGCTTCAGTAAAGACTCGAACACAGCGACTATAGCTAACACTATTATTAAAGCTACGTTGACACCGCCCAGACCGCCGGCTATTCCCGTAGTTAAGATTCTTGTCGCCGAGTAATTCGTTATGCCAGTGATAATGAAGTATAGACCAACACCTACTGAGAACCAGCCGGAGCCGCCCATCCTCACAGGCTCCAGTAAACTCTCAGGTATTAACGTGGTCTTAAGGGTTTCGGACGGGGGTATGCTAGAAGATATTCGGGAGATTCTGCGTGCGAGAATGATAACCTCTACCGCGAGCAGGATAGCCAGCATAGACAGTATGACCGGGTCGAGCAACGCCTGCAGGGGGTTATAGACCCTAAAGTAGGAAACCGCTAAAACATAACTAGCTAGTAAGCCAAGGCCGAAGCCTGCGATTAGGGAGAGCAGTAAGATACTGTAAAACCATCTCCTAATAACTGCTTGAGAAACCCCCCTAACACGCATTAACCCGAAAACCCTCCTAACACTAAGAACAAGCATCTCAGATATAGGCCGTAACACCACAACTAAAGCCACGAAAGCCGGCAACACCCCGGCAACAGAGCTAACTCTAAAAGCTGTCTCAATAACTTGGTAATTGCTTAACACGCTCCGAAGCGGCGCGTTAGAGAAAATAGCGAAATTAAGGGAGTTCTTTAAATCCTCAGCTATCGCTTTAGCGTTCTCCGAACTCCCCTGTATTGAGGCCGGGTTAAAGTATGACTCACTCCTTAAGTCCACGAACGCTAAAACATTCAAGGTGTAGAAGTCAACGCTAACGTTCACGGCTCTAAACCCATCCTTAACCTTACTCAAGTAGCTCAGGCCGGCCTCCTCAAACGTACTCGAATCAAATACTATGGAAGCCTTAAGCAAGGATAGCGGGTTATACGCGACACATTCATGGTAGAATTGCGTTTCATAAAGCTCAAGACAGGAAATTCCTCTCAACCCTTCAAGTAAGTTGCTTAAGTCTCCCGAATACGTAGTGTAGTTGAGCCCTCCGAGAAATAAATTAAGTAAGCTGATCTGGGTATTATTTAAATATAAGGTAGTGTTCAGGTAATCCACGACCACACTATCTATCGCGGCATCTCGTGAAACACCTAAATCACTGAGTTTAACACCGTGTAATACGATTATTGATACCAAAGTAAGAGGAATCAAAGACTTTTCAGAAGTCTTTACAAGAATTATTTGAACGACTACGTAATCAGAGATCCTTGAATCACTAGACAATCTTTCAGCAACCTCTCTAGAAATTTCAAACCCTTCATTAACGGAGACGTATCCTTCAGATAGATTCCCAGGTTCTAGGATGACGCGGGGAGACCCATAGGAGCTGTACTTAGACCCAGCTAATTCCCACTTAACCGTCTTACTAATGCTGACCCCAATATTCGAGACTAAGGAAGTAGCTGATAAGAAAACCGTGGTAACAGCTAAGACGGTGAACGTTACTAAAACGATACTCACTACGGGCAACGAGCTCTTAAGGAAAGGCTTCAAGGCCATTACCCCGCATCACTTAATTAAAGGAAAGCTAGACTTAAAAGTTTTGGTCTTGAACGTTGCGGGAACGCTTGAGTGGTGAGGAACTAACCCTTAAGAAATTATCTTGAGCCATTTAATCTCTCTTAAGTGTTCTTCAGGAGGCTTGCCCGGCGCTCCGGTCATGGGATCCATCATCTCCTTATTCTTAGGGAACGCTATGACCTCTCTTATAGACTCGTGACCTAGCATCACAGCGACCAGCCTGTCTAAACCTATGGCTATCCCGCCGTGCGGCGGCGCGCCGTACTCAAGCGCCTCCAGTAAGAAGCCATATCTATCGTACATTTCCTCAGCGGTTAAGCCGAGCATCCTCAATATCTTCTCTTGAAGCCCTCTATTATTTATTCTTATACTCCCGCCACCCACCTCATAACCGTTCAAGACTAAGTCGTAAGACAACGCCGTTACGTTAAGCGGGTCTGTATCGAGCTTCGATATGTCTTCAGGTTTTGGCGCGGTAAACGGGTGATGCATTGAGACCATAACCCCTTCCTCATTAAGCTCGAATAAGGGGAAGTCAATTACCCACAGCATCGCGTACTCGTCTCTCCTCGCGAGCTCTAAGTACCTCCCTAAAGAGTTCCTCAAAGCTCCTAAAGCTTCTGAAGCCTTCACGTAGTTACCGACGGAGATTACGGCGGCCTCACCAACCCCTAAGTCTAGCAACCTAACCAGCTCCGCCTCAACTCCCTCAGCGTTACTCAAGAGAGTGTTCTCGCTTCTGACGACGTAGTAGTGCTTCACACCACCTTCATGACTTAAGACCCCCTCAATAAATTCTTTCACTGCTTCAGGCCCCCTACCCCTGAGCTCGAACCTCAAGAGCCTCACAGCTTTACCTGACTCAGCGTTTAGAGCGGTTCTTAAATTTTCGTCGCCGTCTTCTATGAAGTTCTCAAACCTTATGTCCGGTTTGTCTATGCCGTACTTTTTCAAGGCTTCAGAGTAGGTTAGTCTAGGCAGGGGGTCAGGCAATTCCTTCTTAAGCGTCTTACTGAAAGCCTCGCGCATTAAATCCTCTACTAAGCTCATGACGTCCTCTCTCGTAACGAAAGACATCTCGATATCTAGCTGAGTGAATTCCGGTTGCCTATCGGCTCTAGGGTCTTCGTCCCTGAAGCACCTAGCAAACTGGTAGTACCTCTCGAAACCCGCTATCATTAGGAGTTGCTTAAAGAGCTGGGGTGACTGGGTTAAGGCATAGAACTTGCCTGGGTAGAGCCTGCTAGGAACTAGAAAGTCTCTAGCACCCTCCGGAGTGCTCCTGGCTAGGTACGGTGTCTCAACCTCTATAAATCCCCTTGAGTCTAGCGAGTTTCTGAGAACCCTGACTAGCTCAGCTCTGAAGAACAAGTTACGCTGCATCTCAGGCCTCCTAAGATCTAAGTACCTATACTTCAGCCTCAGAGTCTCTGAGGTAGTCTTCATTAACTCAGCGTCGAATATTGGTATGGGGATAGGCTTAGCTCTATTAAGGATGACTAACTCCCTCAACTCAACCTCAATCTCGCCAGTAGGTAACTCAGGGTTTACCTGGCTGGGGGGCCTAGCTCTCACAACCCCTCTCACAGCGACAACGGCCTCGGGGGTCAGGGTCTCAGCAACCTCATAGTAGGGGCTCCTGGAACTTACCACGACCTGAACAACCCCTGTCCTATCCCTTACTAAGACGAAAGAAATCTTACCAACCTTACGTACCGTGTGAACCCACCCATTCAAAACGACCTCACTACCAACATGTTCTTTCCTTAACTCACCACACCAGTGAGTTCTTTTAGGGAACGTGACCACACTACTGCACCAATTACCTCATTCACTAGATAATATAAGACTTGAGGAGGGTGTCTGCAAGCGGAACCTGCTTGGCTGTGTTAAGGGTCTTTACTGCGCGCCCATGAAAAAGAGTTTCTCAATCTCTATTTTTCTTAAGTCTTCAGCTATTGCCTCCTTAATTATTCTCCCACTCACTAGAACGTAGCCTTTATCAGCTATTTCTAGAGCCCTCCTAACGTTTTGCTCGACTAATAGTATGGTGACCCCCCTATCCCTAATCTCCTTGATTTTCTTCATTAAGGAAGCTCCGGCCTTAGGTGAGAGACCTGCGGTCGGCTCATCCAGTAACAGCATTTTAGGTTTGGACATTAAGGCTCTGGCGACCGCGAGCATTTGCCTCTCGCCACCACTTAACGTCCTTGCTTTCTGATTCCTCCTCCTCTCTATCTCAGGGAACAGACCGAATATCTCCTCTATATCGTTCTTTATTGTCGGGTCGTTACCCCTAATAAAAGAACCCATCTGAAGATTCTCTACTACCGTGAGGTTGGGGAAGACGTTATCTAGTTGGGGGGCGTAGCTAATCCCCGCTCTCACTATGTCGTGAGGGCTCATCTTATGTATTGGTTTACCCTCGAAGATTATTTCCCCGCTATGGATTGTCGCTAAACCGAATATGGAGTTTAGGAGGGTTGTTTTACCGGCTCCGTTAGGGCCTAGAACTGCCACGATCTCACCCTCCCTAACGTTGATGTTCACGTCCTGTAATACCACCATCTTCCCGTAACCAGACCTCAAATTACTTACCCTCAGCATGTTAAACACCTATGTACGCTTCTATCACTTTAGGATCTGAAATAACTTCCTGCGGCTTGCCTTCAGAGAGTAGCTTGCCGTTATGTAGGACGTACACGTAGTCCACGTACTCCATAAGTATCTCTAGCCTGTGCTCGATTATGAAGAACGTTAAGTTATGCTCGTCTCTCAGCTTCCTCACGTAGGTAAAGAGCTCTCTCGCCATCGCGTAGTCAACCCCTGCCGCCGGCTCGTCGAGAAGGTATAGCTTAGCCGGGGTCATGAGCCCCCTGATAGTCTCAAGCATCTTTATGTGTGCGGCGGATAACTCGGAAATCTTCGAGTTCACGTAATGCAACATATTGAATGTTTTAAGGAGTTCTATAGCCTTACTAGCTAATTCCCTCTCCTGCTTACTCCACGAATTCCTGAAGAGCGCTCTAACAGGGTTTTCCCCTTTCTGTCCCAGAGGCGTGACCAGCAAGTTCTCGAGAACTGTCAAAGAGTTGAAGAGTCTAGGTATCTGGAAGGTTCGTACGATACCCTTCTTGAAGACCTCGTTTGGGTTCAACCCATCAATCCTTACTAAGTCGTTGGATTCTCTGAACAAGACGCTGCCCCTATCAGGCACGTAGAAGCCCGTTATCACGTTGAAGAGCGTTGTCTTCCCGGAGCCGTTAGGGCCTATAAGACCTATTAAACCTCTCTCAGGCACCGTTAACGAAACACCATCGAGGGCCTTGACGCCTCCGAAGTACTTAGCCACGTCTCTTACCTCAAGTATCACGCTCATTTAGACCCACCCCTCAGCTCCTCTAACACTACGTCGATCGCAGGGGTCTTAATCGGTTTTTCCGGGAACAGTCCTTTAGGATTAACTATCAACACCACCACGATTAAGAGCCCTACTATAACCCACCTTAAGTAATCCGGCGATATAACCGTGATACCTAGTTGAGGGGTTATGAAGGTCAGTGCTCTATCCACAAACGTCACTATCGCAGCACCAACTAAAGAACCCTTCAAATTACCGAAGCCTCCTAGAATTATCATAGCCCAAACGTTGAAGGTTACTGCAGGCACGAACATGTTAGGATTAACTGACGTCAAGTAGTATGCTAGGAGGACCCCTGCCATCCCAGCGAATCCGGAACCTATGAAGAGAACTGTTGCCTTAATTCTAGGCACGTGCTTACCTAAGCAAAGCGCAGCTATCTCATCATCTCTAAGAGCTCTAAGAGTTCTTCCTAGGGGTGAGTTAACTAACTTGTAAGTCACCACGTAAGTTAGTGCGAGGAGACCTAATACTAAGCATAGGTAAGCCACTTCACGCACCCTGCTCTCAGCCACCCACCCAAACGGTGTTGGTATGGCCATCAAACCCTTACTAGCGCCCACAGGCTCGTAATGCTGTAGGAATATCCTCAAAAGCTCCCCGGAACTAAGTAGGGTGAACCCCACGAACGCTGGACCTACTCTTAGGATAGGATACGTTAGTAAGTAGCCGAGAACCCCAGCGATTATGAAGGCTAGCACGAGGGAAAGCACTAGCAAGCCGATGTTTAGTAAGGGATTCTTATTGCCTAACTCGCCGAGCAATATTATCCCGTCCACGCTATAGGGGGGCTTCTCACCGACGTTAACGCCGTTTAACATTAGGACTAAGTAGGTTGTTAGGGTCGCGCTGATGTATGCCCCAACACCGTAGAAGACCACCTTACCGAAGTTGGTTATTCCGGCCGTGCCTGATTCTAGGTTGAGCGTGAGCGAGAGTATCGCGTATATCCCGAACAAAGTTAACCAACTAATCATGAAGCCTACTATGTCGAAACCAATCATTTCTTACTCCCCCTCCTCAAAAACCTGTAGGGTAGCCCGCCACCAGCACCCAGCGGCGGGAACGCTATCAGAGTAGTTATTAAGGTCGCGAAAGTGAGGAAGGGCCTGAAACTCACGGGGATTCCGAAGAACGCGTTAAGCACGGCTATACCAACATTCTCTATCGCGGCTATGAGTACAGCCCCTATTCCAGTCCTCAATAAGGAGACCAACCCACCTATGAAACCTACCGTGAATACTTGGAGAATCATAGAATCACCTGCCTCAGGCGTTATAGCTCCGGAGAAGGAAGTCCATATAACCCCGCCCACGCCGACGATACCGCCGCAGATAAACCACGTCAGGTTTATGATGAGTGCTCTCGGTATACCTGAGATTTCAGCGAGCGACGGATTATCGGCGACAGCTCTCATAGCTCTGCCGATCTTGGTTTTCTCTAAGAGTATGTAGAGAAGCACTACAGTGAGTGATGCAGCTACTAAGCTCGCTACGAGTGCTTGACTGAAGTCAATACCTCCCACACTACCCCTGGGCACGTCTGAGTACGTGATCCTACCGTAAGACACGAAATTCTTGGTTGTGTAGTAATTCGCTATATCGGTTATCATGTAGAGTAAGTACTTGTAAGCTATCCATAAACCCATCGAGGATATCATCACTATAGCTGGTGAGGAACCCCTCTTCTGAAGAGGTGTGAAAACAAGCATGTTATTTATGACAGCTATGGAGCCCGTCAATAGGAAAGCGACGATCACGGCTAACGACATGAGGTTCGAACCCAGTATCCCGTGTAGGAGTATGGCTACGTACGCGCCGTAAGTTATGAAATTCGCGTGCGCGAAGTTAATCACTTTAGTAGTTCTATAACTTAATGTTAACGGTAGTGAAAAAATTAGGTAGAATAATGAGTATTGAAACGCGTTCATCACCGCTTGCTGCATGCCGGGTATCAATCTCCCACCCCGTATATCCTTAACTCATTTAACGTAACTTGAGCTTATATTTAAGAGTAGTCATCTAATTTACTTTAAAAAATCATGAATATGCTTGCTCAAGGAATATTATTGAGCCTCTCTCGTAGAGACCGACGTCCTTGAATTGATAGCCTTTAGGCCCTCCGGGAACTATAGCCCAAACACCGTAGTCTTGCTGTGCTTTATCGCCTGCGGAATCGAAGATGGTCCACCCGCTGGGACCGTAGTAAGTCTTAGCTACCTCTATTAAGGCAGCTCTTATAGCTTCCCCGTCGTAAGTCCCTGCCCTAAGTATCGCCCAGCCAGCGAGTTTTACAGCGTCATATAGGTTCTCGCTAAACACGCCTGGCTCAACACCGAATTTCTGAATCATCCTGTTCTTGAAGTCTTCGTAGAGCGGGTTAGCTATGAATAGAGGTCTAGTCCCGAATAGTTTTACCTTAGACGCGAACTGGCCAATAGTTGAGGAAAGCAATTCTTCCGCGCCATGCGGTCCCTCAGAAACAAACCACCTCACACTAGAAAGTATGCCTGACTCCGCAGCGTGTGAGAGTATGTTAGCCCCGTCAGTATCGAAAGATATTAATACCACGGCGTCAGCCCCCTCACTCTGAACTTTGCTTGCTAGAGTAGCTACCTCCGACGCGTAGTCTGATAAGCCAGTCTGATAAGGTAGCTTAATCGCGGTACCGCCCATCTCTTTGAAGTAGCTCTCGAAGAAGTCCGCGAAAGCTTTACCATACTCGTCGTTTCTGTGGAATACTACTACTTTCCTAGCACCCTCCTGGTACGCCAGAGCAGCTAACGCTTTAGCTTGCCCCGCGTCAGAACCAACAGTCCTGAAGACGTAGTCGTTAGGTATGGCTAGGGTAGGGGCGGTGGAGGACGGTGATATAAGAACTATCTTATTGCTGTCGACATAACTCTTAACAACCTTTACTTGAGCGCTAGCAGCAGGTCCTATAACCACCTTAATACCTTGCTGAGCAAAACTCTGCACGTTCTGTAACGCCTTCTCTTCAACAGTACCGTCATC
>JAJHQR010000034.1 GCA_020833255.1 Desulfurococcaceae archaeon
TGCTGTCGACATAACTCTTAACAACCTTTACTTGAGCGCTAGCAGCAGGTCCTATAACCACCTTAATACCTTGCTGAGCAAAACTCTGCACGTTCTGTAACGCCTTCTCTTCAACAGTACCGTCATCCAGGATCACGGCACGGAACTCAACGTTGAAGCCGTAAGCCTGAACCTCCCTGTTCAAGTCATCTATAGCTAGCTGAACTACCTTCTCCCATACTTTACCAATCGAAGACAGCTCCCCGGAGAGCGGTAGGGTGAAGCCTATACTATACACTCTCTTTTGAGGAGTCACGGTCACGGTGGTAACCGCGCCGCCCCCGATCATCGCGGCTATGCCGTAGCCTGCAGCCAGACCTATTATTAGAGCTACTATCACTAATGCAATAGCTCTCATGTCGAGTGCCATGCAAGTGACACCCCAATTAACTTTATCACGAAACCTTTTTAAGCTTTTCATGTACACTAAAAATAAATAAGATCTATGGATCTACTACTAAAGTGAATATTTCTTGATTTCTATTTAGCGACACTATGTTTTAGCGTTAATACAATCTTAATCACATTAACGTTTAAGAAATAATCTCTTTCAGTAATGATTGTTATTCTAACCTGGTATCCAGTTACGTATAAGTCATTACGTTAAGTGTATTACATCGCCTACGTAGATAAAGCGTTTAACGCCGGCTAAGTCTTCTATTATTAGCGAGCCGTCTGAAGCTACGTCAACCGCTACGCCCTCAACTACCTCCTTCCCAGTAACTACCTTAACCTTCCTCCCCAGAGTTTCCGTAAGGCCACGCCACTCCTCAAGGATCTTATCTGTTTCCTCATTAAGTAACTTGATGTATGTTCCCTCAATCTCTTGAAGGATTTTTGCTAGTAGGGAGGTTCTAGAGACTTGACGTTTAAGAACTTCCTTAATACTTACCGCCCTCTCCCTCAACTCATCCGGTATTTCGTTATTGACGTTGATTCCCACACCTACGAAGAGAGCTGTTTCAAGTGTTTTCCTTCCCTCAATTAAAATACCGGCAATCTTCCTCCCGTTTACTAAGACGTCGTTAGGCCACTTAACCACTGCTTTAATCTCGTAGAGCTCTCTAAGTGTCTTAGCTACTGAAGAACCTACCCCCAAGCTGAGTATCTGAAGATTAGCTGGTTTAGGAGGTGTGAGAACTAGTGTGAACCAAAGACCTCCTGAGGTAGCTAACCAACTCCTCCCCAACCTCCCCCTACCAGAACTCATTTCCTCCGCGACGACCACTAAGCCCTCACCATAGCCTTGCTCGAAAAGCTTCATGGCTAGGTCTTGAGTAGATGAGCAATTCCTCACATAAAAGATCACGTACCTCAGCTTACTACCTACTATACTTGAGAAAGTCTGTAAATCGCTGAAGTCTTCAATCAAGTACCGCTACCTCAGTCAGGTAATTAAATGCTCTGTTTTAATTAGTTTTAAAAACTACGTGAAAACTTTGATGAATGCTAACACTGCGTCAATAACGTCTCTCAGAGATACCATACCCACAGGTTTCTTCTCTGAATTAACTACTGGCAAGTGCCTTATGTTATTCTCACGCATCTTCTGTAAAGCCTCATCTATTGGGGAACCAGGCTCTATGGTTACTGGGTTTTCAGTCATTATCATGTAGGCTGGCAAGCCCTTACCTATCTTCCCGTTAGCTATAGCGTATATGAGGTCTCTCTCAGTTATTATGCCCGTCAGAACCCCTCTTGAATCCACTATCATTACGCTACCTATGTTGTTCTCGTTCATGATCTTAGCGATCTCCTCGACAGGAGCGTTTTCCCCAGCTGTTATCGGTGGTGTACTCATGATGTCAGCTACTCTTATAGGGAACTTCCTACTACGCCTGATTACAGGCATCTCTATTAACGCCTCCGTGATATCACTTCAGCAATGAGTTAATAAGTCTTACGCTACCCTATCCCCTTAGCGTCTTCCTTACCGCGTAGGTGATTACGAGGGTTGCTAGGTTTGCCGCAAGACCCCACATTGCGAGGTGTATGCTGAACGGTTCCAGACCCCAGTAAGCATTCATTACGAGCACCGTCAACTCCCCTACTAGTAATCCGCTTAAAACCTCGTATTTCTGAAGATCCTTCCAGAAGATACCTATGAAGAGTCCTGGGAATAGCTGGGTTGCGCCGGCGTAACCCATTAAGAGTAGGTCGACTAAGAGTGCGGGAGATGTGTAGGCTAGGATCGTTGAGACTATCCCCAACCCTACCACAGCTGCTCTAGTCAGGTTTATTAATCCCTTATCGCTCAATCTGTTCCTGAGGACTTGCTGTATTAGGTTTCTGGATATGGTGCTTGCTTGATCTAGTAGGAGGCTTGCTGCCGTGGAAAGAGATGCGGCTACACCGCCAGCAGCCACGAACCCCAGCATCACAGGCCCGAAAGCCTCGCTTACGAGCGTGATGAAAGCGTAGTCACTACTCTTTAGCTGGGTTCCTAAAGCGAGAGCTACTAAACCCATGTGAGTGACCCAGAGCGATCCTAGGATCAGGTACCAAGAGTTGAGGACCATGCCCTTCTTAATAACCTTAACGTCTTTAGCCGTGAAGAGTGTCTGGACTCTCTGAGACCAACACCAAAAACCTATCCCAGTACCTATGACTGACGATATGAACCAAGCCTCAGGTCTTGAGCCGTCGGGTCCTGGAAGTGTTAGGTGAGCTGGCGAGACCGAGGAGACAGCTTCGTAGAGACCCGGTAACCCGTCGAAGTACTTGAGGATTATAGCCCAACTACCGCCAAACATTGCGACAAGCATTAAAGCACCTAGAAACACGTTGGTTAAAGCTATAGACATCATGCCGCCTAAGAACACGTAGAGAATCACTAAACCAAAAACAATCACTGAGAGATGTAGCGAGGGTAGCGAGCCGTAAGACGTTGTGTCAATAATTATCGATACCGCCTGAATCTGTAACTGCACGTAAGGTATCTGGAAGACCACAGATATTACCGCGGCTAAGATCATTAACGCCTTACTATTATATCTCCACATAATGAAGTCAGATAGTGTTAGCAAGTTATGTCTCTTGGCTAAGCTCCATACTCTAGGAGCTATCAAGTACCCCACGACATAGCCTAGGAGTGACGTACCCCAAACAAATATGGTTGCGGCACCGTATTTGAAGGAGTAGCCCGCCGTACCTAAGAATGTGTAGCCGCTATATATTACCGCGGCCGAGTTCAGGAAGAAGACAAGAGTCCCTAAAGTCCTGCCAGCAACTATGTAGGTATCTGCTCTGAGGACCTTGACCCTCAGTCTCGAGACTAGAACGCCTATGAAAACCGACATAGCTATAACGAAGAAGACTATGGAGGAAGCTATTAATGCTTCGGCCCTCAAGAACGTCACCCCTCAAGCAAGTACATGAAGGTTATTACTAGGGTCGTAGCTATAGATAGAGATATGTAGTAGAACCAAAGCAAGGGGATACCGAGAACCTCGATATCAGACCTGTTAACTATGGGTAGTAAAGCAACCCACAAGACAAAGATAATCAAGCCGATAACGACCTGGTATTTTCTAGGTCCTGTAGGGGGTTCCTCCAACACATCACCCACAGAATAGCGATTATTAGGTTAAAAGCGTTTACTTCAAGATCTCGTGGAAAGATTAGAGGTTTTTATGGTTGCGTTATATTATTAAGTACGCTTTCCTCAGCCTCTCATCGTTTACTAAGGCTGAGCTCTCCCCTTCCAACACTATCTTGCCTGACTCCATCACATAAGCTCTGTGAGAGATCTCTAAGGAATTCTTGACGTGTTGCTCTACCAGGAGTAGGGTAACTTTCCATTCCTCATTCAACCCCTTAAATATCTGGAAGAGTTCTGAGACTATCTTAGGTGCTAAGCCAAGGCTCGGCTCATCTAAGAGTAGTATCTTAGGTCTTGACATCAACGCCCTACCTATGGCGAGCATCTGCGACTCCCCTCCGGAGAGCGTGCCAGCTATCTGGTTCTTCCTTTCCTTAAGTTTGGGGAATATGGTGAACACCATCTCAAGAGAATCGCTGAGTTTTTGCCTGGCTTCCTCGTGGTAAGCACCTAGGTATAGGTTCTCAAGGACTGTTAAGGGCGCGAAGATCCCCCTACCCTCAGGTACTAACGCTAAACCCTTCTTAATCCTATTGTATGTTGGGACGTCATTAATTCTTGACCCCTCAAACATTATCTCACCCTTAAAGAGGTTCGTGAGACCCACGATAGTCTTCAAAGTCGTTGTTTTGCCGGCGCCGTTAGGACCTACTAAAGCCACGATCTCCCCTTTATCCACCCTAAGACTCACGTCGTGAAGAACCCTGAATACGCCGTAGCCTGCCTCCACGTTTATTAACTCAAGCAGTGCGTTCCTCACGTGCGTCACCTCAAACAGGTTTAGTGCCTAAGTAAGCTTCCACTACTAGAGGATCTCTCGCGACCTCGGCGGGCTTCCCCTGCGTTAACAGCCTCCCTTCATGCAACACCACTATCCTATCACTAATATTCATCACGAACCTCATGACATGCTCTATCACGCCTAAGGTTATGCCCATCTCCCTGTTAACCTTCTTAACTACGTCGGCTATGACGTCGACTTCATGAGGTCTTAACCCAGCCACAACCTCGTCTAGGAATAGTAGCTTAGGCTTGGTAGCTATAGCCCTAGCCAGGTCCACTAACTTATGCTCTATCAAAGCGATGTTCTTGCCGAGAACCTCGAACTTGCTTCTAGGGATTCCTACGAACTCAAGTATTTCCGCAGCCTCCTCCCTAGCTTTAAGAACGTCTTTAGTTCTCAGCAAGGCCCCTGCAGTAACTGCTTCAATTACCGTCATGTTATAGAAGGGTCTTATCTTCTGCCACGTCCTCGCAATACCCTTCAGCGCTATGAAGTGGGGTTGCCTGCCGGTTATGTCCTCCCCTAAGAAGAGGACCTTCCCGCCGTCAGGCTTGTAAATACCTGTCACGCAGTTCACGAGCGTTGTCTTGCCCGCCCCGTTAGGGCCTATTATGCCCAGAATCTCGCCCTTAGTTATCCTCATACTCACGTTATTGAGCGCTGTAATACCCCCGAAACGCTTACTAAGATTAACTACCTCAAGTAAGACCGCGTCACTCACGGAGCACCACCCCATATCCTAGCCTTAACCTTCTTAACTAAAGCGTCCGTAAGTGTTGAGAGTCCTTCAGGTCTTAAGATACCTACAGTTATCAGTAACACACCGAATAGTAGTAGGTGGAGGCCTGGCAAGACACCGCCTAAATAACCCCTCAAATACTCCTCAACAACCTTAAGTATTAACGCAGCAGTGAACGTGCCGCTCACGGATCCCAACCCACCCACTATACCTATTATAGCTATGTAGACTGATAGAGAGCTGTCGAACGTTTTATACGAGAAGGTTCTCTGCGAGACTATGTATATATACCCTATGAAGCCTAGGATAGACGCGTAAGTCATTAAAGCCAGCAACTTATACTTCCTTATATCTATGCCCACAGCCTCGGCAGCCACCTCATCCTCCCTTATAGCTTTCAAGTAGTACCCTACCTTACTTCTACTTATGTAGAGGTTTAACGAGATAACGAAAGCTAGTATTATTAAGCTGAAGTAGTAGAGGTTCTCCCAAGTCCTAAACCTAAGGTAGTACCAGCCCTCAACGAACGGGATATAGTAGTCAAAAGACCCTAAAACCATTATAGAGACTTCATGCAGGATCACAACTAGAGCGGCAGTCGATAAAGCGTACCACACCCCCTTCACACCGAACCGGAATAATGGGTAGCCTATGAAGAAAGCTAAGGTAGCTGAGACCCCCGCACCTAAGAACATACCGACCCATGGCGTTATGTTGTATTCCGTCATGAGAGTCGTTGCTAGTATTCCTCCAAGACCTACGTAAGCGAACGAAGCTAAGTCTAGCTGTCCGGCGTAACCCCCGATTATGTTCCACGCTAAAGCTATCGAAGCTATTATAACGGACTGGAGAGCTAGCAACACATAATACTGATTAAACCCGACCAAGAACGGTACTGTAGCTCCGGCGACCACTACGATGAGAGCCGGCAAGACGAAGGAGGATATTCTCGCCCTCACCTAAATCACCCCTTACCGAAAAGTCCTTGCGGCCTAAACCATAATACTATTATGAAGACTATGTAAGGTATCGCTAGACTCACTGAAGGCGAGACTAAAGTCATCGTCAAAGACTGTATAACCCCCACTATAATGCTCGACGCTAAAAGACCTGAAACCCCGCCTAAACCGCCTAACGCTATTATAACCCAGGTCAGCAAACCGAAGGAAGAACCTATGTAGGGGTCGGCTTGCCCGAAGGTCATCCAGAGAGAAGCTGCAAGACCTGTGAGAGAGATCCCGAGACCGAAAACCAGCAAGAATATCTTACCCACGTTAATACCCATCAAAGACGCTATCTCTTTGTCGTAAGCCGTAGCTCTAATAGCTAAGCCAACCCAAGTCTTGGTGAGAAGGTAATGAACCCCTAACACGATGAAGAGACTGAGGAGTGCGGAAGTCAGCTTAGCTGTGTGAACACTGACTAGGCCTAGATTCACGTAAAAGTTTAAGTAAGAAATCTGAACGGCTCTGGGTTCTGCTCTAAACATCATTAAAGCGAGGTTCTGCAGAACATACCCTACCCCGACGGTGACGGCTATCTGTATTAGTGGTTCCTTACCTAAAACAGGTCTTATGATTGCGACGTAAATAGCCGCGCCTATCGTGAAGAAGAGGGGGACGGTGATTACAGACATTAGTGAAGGATCTGATCTCAGGCTGTTAGCCAGTATCCATACTAGGTAGGAACCGAGCATTATGAAGTCTCCGTGAGCGAAGTTTATTATACCCATAACACCGAAAACTAGTGAGAGTCCTAAAGCCATGAGGGAGTATAGGAAGCCTAGGAAGACCCCGTCTAGAACGCTCTGAAGTATTAGGTTAGAGCTAGGCAACATCCTCGTTTCACCCAAACCACAATAAAAAGAGTATTCTTAAGCTATAAAAACCTTAAATTTAGGGTCTCGGGAATACGGGAGTTACTCCTGCCTCTGCCTCAGGCCATATTACTTTAGGTTGACCTCCAATGACTTGAAGGATTGCGGTACCTCCGTAAAGGTTCTCACCGTTAGGCGCTAACTTTATTTTACCAGTCGGGTATAGCTGCGCTGCCTTACTGTTAGAATCGTTTAGATCTAGCGATAGGAACGCCGCCTTTAAGTTGTCCGGGTTTAACGGGTTCTCAGGGAACATCTGCCCTGCCTTCTCTAACCCCTCATAAACGAACATTAGCGAGTAGAATATTATGCCTGCTGCCTCAGTAGGTAGCTTACCATATTTTTGCTGGAATTCCTGGACTATGCGTTTATTCCACTCGGTTTGGCGAGCCGGGTTATAGCTGTACGTGTTGGTGAAGTACTCTACGGCCTCGCCAGCTTCCCTTATGGAGTCCGGGTCTGTGTAACCACACCCGCCAGCGCCCGCAATGAACTTAACCTTAATCCCTGAAGCTTGTAAGGCTTTAGCGAAGAGTATTCCGTCACTGAAGTACGGAACGCTGAATATTACGTCCGGGTTTAGATCCCTAATCTTAGATATTATCGGCCCGAAGTCTGTTATGGTGTACGCGTAGGTTATGGTCTCGTTAGGTATTACGCCATTAGCTATTAACTCCGATCTCACACCGTTGGCTACGGTGGTACCGAATATAGAGTCTTCGTGAAGCACTACTACAGTACGTATCGTCACGTTAGTTTTCCGAGCCATCTCCAGCACGAAATCTACGGCTGCCTTACCGTGAGCGCTCGCTCTAGGAGCTATCCTGAAGACGTAGTTCCAGCCCCTCTCGGTTAGCCAGTCTACCAAGGCATCCATAACTAAAGGTATTTTCTCCCTTTCAGTTACTTCAGCTACTGCAGCCGTAAGCCTACTTATGTAAGCTCCTAATATGACGTGAGGTCTGTAATTAGAGATGAGTCTCTCAGCAGCTAAAGCTGCTGAGCTAGGGTCTGTGCCAGCGTCCTCAACATATAGCTCTAGCTTAGCACCACCTAACGATCTAACACCGCCTAACTCGTTATTGATTATGTCAACCAAAAGTCTGGCAGCGTCAACCGCTTCCTGGCCGAAGACCGCGTATCTCCCCGTTAAAGGCTCAATAATGCCTATCTTAACTTTCTCTATAGTCGGCTTAGTAGTCGTTGGCGTGGTTGTCGGAGTTGTTGTGGGTGTGGGTGGTAAGCTAGTCATGTAGATCAAGACACCTGCTACAACGGCAATCACTATTATGAGACCTATCACAAGACTCATAGTTTTAGAAATAGCTTTTTTGAATGAACGTTTTGACATCATAGTACACCTTACATTATAGATTCTGGCGGACGGGTTTTTAAATCTTTATGGTGTCTCATGACACGGCCTATTCTCTCCTTAAGATGCTTAAATCGTGCACTCGCATCTCTATTTCTTTAAGATTCCTGACGTTACGACTGTGAATACTTATAAATGCGGTGCTGAATTATGTCTTTCGTTAATGTGGTGGGGGGCGAGCATGCGTAGTGTGGGGGTCTTAGGTGCTGGTAGGATAGGGTCAGCTATTATTAGAGCTCTTAAGTCGTGCACACCTGATTTAGAGATTTACGCGAGCGGTAGGAGTGAGGAGACTTTAGGTAGGGCTTTAAGGTTTGGCGCTAAGGTGAGCAGGGATAACGCTTACGTAGTGCGTAATTCTGATTTAGTGATCGTGAGTGTTAAGCCTTATCATTTCCTAGACGTCTATAATCAAGTCCCCGCTGATTTCTGGTCAGGTAAGTTAGTAGTCTCCGTGATGGCTGGAGTCAGATTAGAGACTTTGAGCAGGGTTCTACAAGGAGCTAAAGTCTTCAGAGCTATGCCGAATATTAACACGTTAGTAAGTAAGTCTGCCACCGCTATAGCAACCAATAATAACAACTCAGAAGACCGTTCCCTCGTGGAGAGCGTTTTCCGGTGTTTCGGTAGCGTGTACTGGGTTCCTGAAGAATACCTAGATATTTGGACGAGTCTAGTGGGTAGTGGGCCGGCCTTCATGGCTGAAATAATAGACGGGCTTGTCTTAGGAGCTGTCTCGTCAGGAATGACTAGAGACATAGCTTACAAAGCAACTCTAGACATGATTGAGGGAACGGTGAAATTATTGAGGGAGCTAGGCACGCACCCAATAGAAATCAGGGATGAGGTGACGACACCCTCAGGCACCACGATTCAGGGGCTAAAGATACTAGAGAGTAAGGGGATAAAAGCAGGCTTAATGGAGGTAGTAGAAACCTCGTTTAGGAGGTCTAGGGAGATAGGGATTGAGATAGATAATTCCATAAAAGCGAAAATAAGTCATTGATTTATTTACCGTTTCTCAGCAGATAGTGGTTCATTTGTTTGTTCCCCACCATCTGCTTCTCAACGGTCTCCCCGAGCCCCCTCACCGCAGTGACTCCCCTCTAGTCGCCTAGGGTTCACAGCCTCTACGGGTCTCGGAAACCCGGAGACACCAACCAAACATATTCTTCTTAGATTATAAACCTTACCGAGGACTCTAATAAAACTATGAAGAGATACGGACTAGACAGACACGTTACATCAACACACCCCACAACATTAAGAAACCTTAAACATTAATGAATATGAACATTACGAGATTATGAAAATCGAAACAGCCCCGCTCTAAGAAGCCGCGCACTCACCGCGGGTTGAGCACGGAGTATTGATTACCGTGGAGAATCTAGCGTCATGCCGCGACACTCTTACTAACGCTTCTAGCGAGTGTTTTCAGAGACGAGAGCAACTCGTTAACAGTGCCTAGCTCAGCCTTAGAAACTATTTCGACCGAGTTGTGGTCCTTATACGCTGATAGCTTTAGGAGGGGCTTAGTTCTCGAATCTATTATCTTCCTAATTAGGTCTAGGTCTCTGGGTTCTTCATAAAAAACTTCGTAATCGCCCTTACTAGTCTCTAAGACTGTTCTGTTCAGTCTTCCCGCCCGCTCCCCTAGATCCCTCAGCAAGACGTTGAGTAATCTAGACTCATTTTTCCTAACCGCGTGGAGATCTCTTAAAACGTTTCGTCCAGCAAGCTCCAACATTATGGTTACTCGATCCTCACGTCCTAACGCTCTAGCTATCGGGTAGTAGAAGAGGGAGTGTTTTGGCGTGGTAGTTAAGAGCACGTACACGTTCCTCCCGTCCTCGAGCTTGTATCTAGCTCTGTACCCTACTAGATACCCTAGAAGAACATATTCTTTATCACTCGGCCTCAACTCTTTCTCAAGCTCTTCGGTGAATTCCTTGATAAACCTGAGTATCTTCCTCCTAGCTCTGAAATACCAGATTACTGAAGCTGATGACGCAACCACTAATATCGTGAACGCTACTATCTCTATACTCAAGATCACGCACCCTTAACTACCGTCACCGCCTCCCTCAACCTAAGAATATCCTCTAGTTTTGACGGGGGGTTGCTGACGTAAGGTATCATGATGGATCTACCGGGCAAACTCGTGAATTCCTCGATAATAGCTTTCTGCTCCTCATGAGCCCCCAACCTAACCGCGATATCTTCTGGGAGGACTTTATTCATCACCAACAACTTAGGAGAGGTTGAGAGCTCCTCACCCAGGAATTTAAGAACCTCCCTCAACTCGTACATGGGGAGAGGCTCAGGATTCGTTACGACCACGAATGAAGTCCTTGAAGGATCTGTTAAAGCTTCCTTAACCCTACCATATTTCTCCCGCATCTCATATAATTTGATTAGTGCCGGGTCACTAACCTTGACCTCCCTGCCTAAAGTCTTAGCTATGACGTACCTAAGTGACACGATCCTCTCCCTTATATTAATTAATTTCTCAAGCCATAGAAGGTAGAGCTTCGGCAACATCAAAGTCCTTAAGGAGATGCCTGTGGGCGGGGTGTCTATCACTATGAATCTAAAGTTCTTGTTCTCGTAAGCACTACTCAACCAATTAAGGAATACCTCTTCCTCAACTCCTGGAGCGTACTTAAGAGCCTTAGTAATGTCTTCTAAATTAAGGACTGAGAGCGACGGAAATAAGTCACTGATTAAGCTTGAGTACTTGGACGTCAACTCCTTAGCGGAGACCTCAATATCTAGTTGGCTCACGAAGAAATCATCACTTACCTTAATTACCTCAGCCGGCCTGCTTATGCTTAAGTATTTGAGTATGTGTTTAGCCGGGTCGAAACTTACTAGGAGGGTTTTCCCCAACCTACTTAACTCGCTGGATATCAGTATTGATGTGGAGGTCTTCCCCACACCCCCCTTACCTAAAACCATGACTACGTGTGGAGCTCCCTCAATAGGTTTCAATAAGTCAACTAAATTAATCACCACTCACCACCTAAGGAAGCCATTAAGTCCCCTAACACGTCCTCCCCCCTCACAGCCCTACTCTCAAGAACCTTAACCTCATTCTTGAGCGCCTCAAGCAATTCCAGACTGAGGATAGGGGAGAGCGTAGCAACCCCTACTAAAGGACCTAAAACCATCGTTAAGAAAGCTGCTTCAAGCTCGTTATGCTCCAACTCAAGAGCACTAACACTATCCTCAATTATCGCTTGATTAACTCCCTTAACGAAGCTTACGAACTCCCTCAAAATCTTCTTAAGAACCTTAAACACTCTCACCCACCCCATAAACCTACTTAAGCGACCCACCTAATAAATGAGTGATGGAAACCGGGGGAACCACCACGAGAAAAATTAAAACATCTCCAGAGACTTCCTATGATAACCGTTTGTCCCTAAATGCTCGTTCTCGTTGGTTTATCTTCATTCGTCGCGTCCAGAAGCTTTCCCCTCGCTCGCTGTTCATCGGCGGCACGGCCGCTTCCGGGGCGAGTTCACAGAGCGTCGGGGTGAACGGCACGCACCCCCTCCGGAATCACTTCACACAATCGGGGCATAGCCCCACATCCACACCAACAACGAAAGCATAACTTATAAATCCAACCCCCAAACATCAACTACAAAAACAGCCCTTAAAAGATGAGGGGTGAACGCTTTCGGTTATAGAATTTTTGAGTTAGAAAAAGGAGATCGTTTGTTATGATCTAGCTCTTCTAAGTCCTGTGATGAAGAGTCCTATTAGTAGGAAGTCAAGAACTACTGATATAGCTACTATCGTTCCCGCACCGACTTGATAGAGTGGTGGTAGTCCGGGGACTACGGCGTAAAGCCACCATATAAGACCTGCGGTAACCGTTATCCATAAGAAGAGTGCTGGAATCATTATCAGTAGTGAGGTACCTCCCCTAACCTTCTGTATTGCGTAGGCCCATAAAGCGGCGGTAAGTAAAGCTAATGCAGCTAGTAACTGGTTAGTGCCCGCGAACGCGGGCCAAACAATTGAGTACGCGTAAACCACGGTAGTTTTGTTAAGTTCTGGTATGTAGACCTCTATCTTGGGGTAAGCCATGATAGCGCCCAGAACTACTGGTATGACTGAAGCAACCCACCTATTCGTTATCGCTTTGTAAGCTAGCTCGTTCCTAGGCTTAAGCCAGTCAAACAATTCTCTCCAAGCAAATCTGGCTAACCTATTAGAGGTGTCTAGAGTGGTTAACACGAATGCTGAGAGAGCCCAAGCAGCGAAGGTCTTGAAGGTTAAGAATGCACTCTCAAACACTCCGGGGCCGAAAATTCTTGACCAAGCTACTGCTTGCTCTAAACCGTAACCAACAGTAAATCTATCCGCTCCCCCAAGACCTGTGATGATCGGGGTTGCCGTAGTGTTTACGCCCGCCTTCAAGAGCACCTCAGATACTGGGAGGCCTGTGGCGGAAGCTAGTGCCGCGAAGTTCCAGGCGAGCGCGATAGGCGTGATCACGGCGAGCGAGGAGACAGCTCCCTCGGTCAGCATGCCTCCGTAACCAACTAGCAAAGCGTCTAACTCATTAGATAATTGCTTGGAAGTAGTCCCGGAACCCACTACTGAGTGGAAGCCTGAGAGAGCGCCGCAAGCAATAACTAACGGGACTGTCGGCCAGAAGTAAGCTATGGAAGCCTTGCCTGTTGAAGTGCCTGCTAATGCCCCTATCAGAGTGCCTGGACCTGCGAAGCTTGTGTATATAGGGCCTGTGAAGCTGTAATTAAATGTTAAGAGAGCTCCTATGATAGCTAGGGCTACGAACGCCCAAAGCAAGTAAGCGTTTATGTAGTCTCTGGGTTGCAGGAGGTACCAGACAGGCAGGGCCGCCGCTAACATAGAATAGAGTGAGAGGACTACAACCCACGCCTCGTAAGTCAGGTAGAGAGGAACGTTTAAGGAGTAGAAGAGCGCTAATATCAAGAGTACCAACGCTATTACAGTTCCTGTCTTAACGCTTACCCCGGTTCTGTAGACCAGTAATCCGAAGAGTAGCGCTATAGGCATGAATAGAACGGATATAGTTGCCGCGGTCGGGGTTCCGACGAACGTTGATGAAGCCACGCTGAAGAAAGCTGCTAAAACCAGAACTAGAGCGAACCAGACGTACGCGAGGAAGACGTACTTAGCTTTCCTCCCCATCACGTTCTCGCTTATGCTCATTATGGATACTCCGCCGTGTCTTACGCTAGCCATCATGGATAGATAGTCGTGGACAGCGCCTATAAACACGTTACCGAAGAGAACCCATATGAGCGGCAGACCCCACCCCCACACCATCGCTAACGCGGGACCCACTATAGGGCCCGCCCCAGCTATTGACGCGAAGTGATGTCCGTAAAGCACGTACTTGTTAGCTGGCACGTAGTCAATCCCGTCGAATTTCTCGTATGCGGGGGTCACCCTATCCGGGCTCGCTCTCACAACCTTCTTCTCAAGTATCCTCTTCCCGTAGAAGACGTAGGCTAAGCCGTACACCACAAGAACTACCACTAATATAAGTATTACCGGTGTGGCGTCCATGACGAACACCCTAACTCAACTTCCTCCCAGTCTTAGCCTCAACCAACTTCTTAAGGTTTGTAGGTACTTCACCGAGCCACAGCGCAGGACCTAAGATGATTAGCAGGAAGCCCGCAGAAATTAGTATGGCGTCAGTAGCCACATCACCCTTAACCCCTATATTCCGCGTCACTAGACCGACGTAGAGAATCTCGTAAGCGAATATTAAGAGGCTCAGGACCGTTATTATTAGACCCAAAGCCTCTTTAGCCTTCACTAAAGAGACACCTCATATAATATACCTAGAGAAACATTTAAAAGCTTTTTGCCTCCGCCCCACATATGTTCTCAAAAGAGACTAATCAATCATAACGAATTTTCAATTCCTAAACTCAATCACGTCTGACCTCCTCCCCGTCCTAAAGTGCGGGGGTTCCCGCTAGTGTGGGGAGGTTTGGGATTACATTCCCTCTTCCCGAGGGTTCAATCCCGGGCTGGGTCTCCAGCCCATTACCCCTATCCCAGGCGGGACTCGGGGTTATGAGTATGTTGTATGCTCCTACTAGGTCTGCGTTGAATACTTTGTTCAGCCTTGTGCATTTGAATAGTCCACGCTTGACTCTACTACCGCACCTCTCTCCATGAATCGGGCACTTGGATGATGTGTATGCCTCGTTTACGTAGACCACTGCTATCCCATACTCCTCTGCAACCTCGTAGACCCTCCTAAGCAAGTAGCCATACGTCCAAACGTGGACGTTGTTGAAGTTCCCGTTTTCTTGGGCAATGTTCTTCGGGTAGCCGATCTTTATAATAGAGACTCCAGTATTGTATAGCCATTCAATTGCCTGTCTAACCCTTGAATCAATATAGGCTTTTACCCGCCTCCTCCACTTGGAATACATAGACCTGAGTCTTCTAGATGTCTTCAATCCATGCTTATTCAGCGTGGACTGATACCCGGCAATCCTCACCCTCCAGTAGTGGGAGACCGCCTTCAAAGGTCTTCCATTAACTAGCTTCGCTAAGCCGTTCTCCACGTATATTGCCGTCGTGAAACTGTTTTGGTTTTCATATGGGTTTATAAGGCTTGGCATTATTATATGTTTTGGTGGGATTCCCTGTGAGGGGTGGAGAGCCTGCGGAGGCTCTCCCCGAGGGTGTCTAAACACTCAAGATGTGGGGTCTCTGGGGTGGCCCCGAACGCCCCCAAGCCCGATGAAAACCCGAGCGGGATGCAGGGGAACAAAAATGAGGCAATGACTACAGAGAGCTGAACCCCCACAGAGTCCTCTTATTGTTTTTCTTCTTGTAGCCAGGTGGGTTAACCTTTGTGATGAATGGTGGTAGCTTGTTTTCTTTCTTGAGTTTTAGTAGTTCGAAGAAGCTGTTCCACGCCTCATCATTCTTGTTTAAGACTTGCTGTGTTGTGGCGGAGCCTATGAGCATCTTATACTTCTCGTAGAACTCCTTATAAGTTGCTTTGAGGTCTACGCC
>JAJHQR010000018.1 GCA_020833255.1 Desulfurococcaceae archaeon
ACTAATCCTGCGTGCTCAACTAACCTTTATACTTCAGAAAAACCTGATACATATCGGGTGAGAGATTGAGTAAGGAAGAGAAGAATGAAGTCGTTAAGAAGATGAGTGACTTAATGCGTTCCGGTGCTGTAATGCTTGAGCATACGTGCCCTCTCTGCGGATTACCGTTATTCAGGATTAAGAGCGGGGAAGTGGTTTGCCCGGTTCACGGACCCGTCAAAATAGTTAAGAGTGAGGAAGAGGCTGTTGAGGCGGTGTCTTCCGCTGTTTTAAGAGAGCTTGAGAAAGCTATTGCTAGAAAACTCCACTCATACGTAGAACTCCTCGCAAAAGAGGACATTAATTCGAGCGAGATGAAGGACTTAATATACCTACTCGACATCCTAGAGAGGGTGAGGAGAATAAGAAAGACTTGAGGGGACTTACTTGAGTAAGCATAGAGGTAGCAGATTCCTCCCCACACTCACAGATTTGATCGCGGCTCTGGAGAACGTGAATGACGTGAGAGGCGCTCTCCACCTAAACCTATTCATTATTTTCTTAGCTGGCTACGCGATTAACATGTGGTTAGGAGGGCTAATCGATTCCGAGACGCTGCGTGAGTACTTCAGTAAATTGCGTGAGACACTTATTTCAGGCTCTTACGATATAGATAGGGAAATCATGGAGATTGTGTCGACCTTAGGCAGTGACTTAATAAATGAGGCAACATACGATGAAATAATAAATAAGGCGGTGATGATCCTCAGAGACCTAGCGTAGCGTCAAACTTCGATCATTAAGACGGGGAAATAACTTGTTAACGAAAACCAACTCCGTGAAAGTCTTGTGCACTACGTGTGGGAAGAGAGCGGCTTTCTACTATAGACAGAGTTCAGGGGAGAAGCTATGTCCGGTCTGCTTAGAGGAATCTCTGGAGAATCATATTAAGCACAGTTTTTCTAAGAGGGTTAAGCTAGGTAAGAACCCGGTAATATTGACCTACATACCGCCCGAGAGAGTCTTAGAAGGGTTTCTGCTAGCCTACATGCTAGCAAAAATCGAGAAAAAATTCGGGGGTGTGGTCAACGTAGCGTCTCCTAGGAATGTTTTAGGAGTCATCAAGAAGACGGGGTTAAACGAGTATCTAGGGAGGAACGGGAACGTGGTGTATAGAGTTATAGAGGAAACCGGTGAGGAGCTCGAATGTTACACCATGAAGTCTTTAGAGAATTCCTTGAGGATTCTTGAAGGAAGCCCTGATTTAATTAAGGGTGTTCACGCGATATTACTCCCCTACACCTTAACAGACCTTAACGAGGCCTTCCTAGAACACGTGATATTGGGGGTGGGGAGTTTAGAGAGTCTGCGAGCAGAGAAACGCATGATTAACGGAGCCCCTCTCATACTTCCCTACGCTCAAGTAGATAGGGTGGACGTAGTAGCGCTCTCGCACGCCCTCAAATTCGTGGGGCTACTTAACTCGGAATTCGCTTCTTGTAGGGTTGGGTGTAGGGACGGTAAGCTAGTTAGAGAGTTAGTCATCCATGTAACTCTGAAGCACCCTGAACTAACTCACACGATGCTTAGGTCAATTAACTTCTTCTCTGCGTGAAGTCGAAGCTAAGAAGCCAAAGCTTTTTAAATAATCACGTGATATGAGCTCTATCTTGGTGAGGCAATTGGGGACTGAAGTGCTTGAAGTATTGAACAACATATTCACGCCTTTACAGAACATAGGAACGAGTAGCTTAACCACGCTGCTTGCTGTCGTCGGGATAACCCTGATAATTTTAGTCGCTCTAGGATACATGGTATACGGTTTAATAAAACTAGGCAAGCTTCTCTTCAGTATGCGTGTTAAGGAATTCTCACTAATAATGCTAGGTCTGGGCATAGTGTTTTTAGTAGTCGCTATTATTATGCCTTAAAAATAAAACTTAAAACCTACATAACATCTTTTCGATCACCACGTAAGGAATCCTGTTACTTAGTTAATGGTTTTCTTCCGGCGAAGAGCGCTTCATCACCTAAGTAATCTTCGATTCTGAGCAGCTCGTTATACTTAGCGGTTCTCTCCCCCCTAGCGGGAGCGCCTGTTTTTATCAACCCAGTCTCTAAGCCTACCGCAATATGAGCTATCGTGTTATCTTCTGTTTCCCCACTCCTATGACTGATTATGGCTTTACCACCGCTGCTTAAGAGAGCTCTCACAGAGTTCTCGGCTTCCGTGTAAGTACCTACTTGATTAACCTTGATTATTGCTCCGTCGATGAAGCCTCCTCTGAGGTATTGGGTTATGAGATCCTCTCTCGTCACGGTCAAGTCATCGCCAATCACTAATGTCTTGTTTTTAAGACTCGTACGTAGATCTCTGAAAGCTGCCGGCGATTCCTCGCTGAATGGGTCTTCGAGGTATGCTATAGGGTATCTGTCTGTGAGGTCGAGGTACATGCTTAATAATTCCTCAGTACTCAGTAACCTCTTATCCACCAAGTATTTGCTACTTTTCTCGTCGTAGAATTGGCTGGCGGCCGCATCTATACCTATCAAGACGTCGTTGTCTAGTGAGTAGCCGGCTAGCTTAGTAGCTTCTGAAAGTGCTTCCAGAGCTTCCTCAACCCTCTTGAGTGGTGGTGCGAAACCTCCCTCATCGCCTACGTTGGTAGCGCTGGGCCCATACCTCTCCTTAAGAAACTTCTTCAAGTTCCAGTAAATCTCGACGCCTATCCTGAGAGCCTCGCTGAATTTGTCAGCTCCTACAGGTATAATCATGAATTCCTGGAAAGCCAGCTCGTTCCCGGCGTGAACACCCCCGTTAATTATGTTCATGAGTGGTGTTGGGAGAAGTCTTGCCTTAAAACCCCCTATGAACGTAAATAGGGGCACACCCATAGTATCGGCCGCGGCTTTAATGTTAGCCAACGAAGTAGCTACGCAGGCGTTACCGCCTACCCTAGACTTATTCTGTGTCCCGTCAATCTCCACTATCTTCTTATCAACGAGCCTGTAATCAGATGAGTTAAGCCCTACCAACGCCGGACCCAAAACCTTATTAACAGCTTCCACAGCCTTAGAGACCCCCATACCGAGAAACCTAACACCACCATCCCTAAGATCTACAGCCTCCTTCTTACCTCTAGACGCTCCCGCAGGAGCTATCGCCCTCCCGTAGCCACCCCCCTCAGTAACCACCAACACCTCGATGGTTGGGTTACCTCTTGAGTCAAGCACTTGAAGAGCTTTAACGTAAGTTATGTCAAACTCCATGCAAACACCTTACAATTAAATATGTAGCAACGTAATAAATCTTCATGGACAGGATCCTCAGTCCTGGGAGTGCGGCGGGCGGGGGACGTTCCCTACGTTAGTCTCTAAAACAGTACCCTAACAACGAATCGGTGTGGCGGAGACAGCCCCCCGACTCTTTTTAAGTATTTCTATGTTCGTCAGTATTATTGTGAGGTGTTGAACGCAATGGTGATAACTTTAGACCAGGTTGATAAGTATGTGGGTCAGTTAATAAAGGATGAGTATGGGAGAGTTATCGGTAAGTTAGTGGCTACGTTCAGCAACGTTTCCGGTGAGGTGGAGACTCTAGAGGTGGTGATTAACGACACTCTCTACGAGAACGTGCCGGTTAGTAGGGTTAAGTTAACGCCTGACGGACCTGTCATAGTGTCTGAGTGGAAGGTTTTAGCTACTGAGGTCGAGAATAAGCTTGATAGGGTTAAGAGGAGGTTAAGAGCTACTGAGGAGTTATTTAGGAAAGCGTCTATACCTGCTCACGCGTACGAGGAGCTGAAGAAGAAACTAGATAATGAGTTCAAGACTCTTAAAGAGGAGGTTAGTAAGGTTAAGGAGTTGCTCAGGAAGAGGGCTGGCGAGTTAGAAGATCTCGTGATAAGACTTGAGAAAGACTTAACCAACATGCAGATACTCTACATGGGTAACGAAGTAAGTGATCAAGCGTATAAGATGGCTTCAGAACTCCTCAGAAACAATAAGGCTAAAGCACTTGACGAGAAGAGGGATGTTGAGAAACACCTAGAACTAATCACGAAATTAGAGAGTGAGGCTGGCGAGATTAAGCCCGCTGTTGAGGTAACACCGCCGCCAGCTAAGCCATCCCCTAAGGAACAGGGTAGGTCAGAGCAACCGATTCAAGTACAAGTAATAGACGTAACCTAACATTGATGGAGGGGTGAGGTTTGAGCGTCGTTAGTGGGGGCAGTGATTTAGGGATCTTCAAGTGGTTTAGTAGCCTTATTGGGAGGATTAAGGGGGAACCTAGGGTAGATCCTAAGAAGTTTATTTCGCTGCTCATAGTACACGTCGACTCAGCCAAGCAGGAAGTTACGGATGCGGTAGCCAGGTTAAAGAGTAGGTATGACCACCTAGTTAAAGCAACTATCTCAGCTAGTATAGGTAAGGAGAAGGATCGAGCCCTCATATACGCTAACGAAGCCACTCAAGTGAGGGAGATGACCACTAAGTTGGTTGTCGTGGAGAAAGTGCTTGAGCAGGTCAAGCTAAGGCTTGAGACCTTGGAAGACGTGAGCAACCTATCACACCACTTGATAGAGGTTTCTAATTTGCTGGTAGTCGCTAAAGACTACGTGAAGGACCTAGTGCCTAACTTAGCCTACAACATAGACAGCTTAATTAACGAGTCTAGGAGGGTTATAGCGTCTACGACAGACTACGCGAAGCTAAAGCCTGAAGAAATAATTGAGCACACGCCGGAAGCTAAGAAACTACTTCAAGAAATTGAGAGAGCTGCTGAGGAGACCATAAAGTCTCAGCTACCTGAAATACCTGTTGACATACTGTTGCCAGTCAAGGTTAAAGGAAGTCTTGAGGATAGAATTAAGAAAGAAGCGGAGGTAATAGCACAGCCAATTAAGCAGCAAAGCGCACCACCTAAAATAATTGATCAGGGCCTGCTAGAGAAAGCCCTACTCGAATACATCGTAACACACAACGGCTTCATAGACGTGAATCACTTCAAAGAAATGTTTGGTGTTAGTAAAGAAGATGTCTATAAAGCGCTGAATAGGCTGCGTGAGCAAAACAAGATAGTATTCTAAGGTTTTTTGTTAGGTGATTTCTCTTGAGCAGTAACTCACTGCCTTACCTAGAGAATATTGCTAGGCACTACGCTGTACAAGCGGTAATGAATGATAGGGAAGGTAATTACGGTGAGGCAGTGAAGAATTATAAGAACGCTATAGAGATACTGACTAAGATAATACAGCTGTACCCAGAGAATCCCTTGAACACGATCTATAAGGAGTGGATTAAGCAATACCAGAAAAGGATAAGAGACTTAGAGCATTTTAGAGCCTCACCCCTCCCATCAGCAGGGTCTGTCAGGGAGGAAAGCTACGATGACGAGATTGAGGCTCTAATAGTTAGGGAGAAGCCTAAGGTACGTTTCAGTGATGTTGCAGGGCTAGACGAGGTTAAGAGAGCCTTATACGAATCCATAATATACCCGACTAAAAGACCGGATCTCTTTCCTTTGGGGTGGCCTAGAGCGATACTCTTATACGGCCCGCCGGGCTGCGGCAAAACGTATATTGCAGCAGCCGTAGCTAACGAGATTGACGGTGTCTTCATACACGTTGACGCAGCTTCAATAATGTCTAAATGGCTTGGAGAGTCCGAACGTAAAGTTGCTTTATTATTCAGTAAGGCGAGGGAGGTCTCATTAAGAGATTCTAAGCCCGTGATAATATTCATTGATGAGGTAGACTCACTTTTCGGGACCTTCAGTAGCGAGATCGGCGGGGAGGTGAGGGTTAGAACTCAATTCCTTAAGGAGATGGACGGCTTGCAAGACAAGGGTAACGAACAGAAGTTGGTTTACGTGATAGCGGCTACGAACAAGCCTTGGAAACTTGATGAAGCGTTTATAAGGAGGTTCCAGAAGAGGATTTATGTCCCGTTACCTGACAGGGAGTCTAGGAGGCAGTTACTCAAGCTCTACACGTCGTCTCTGAAGCTATCGTCCGACGTAAACTTAGATGAATTAGCTGACTCGTTAGACGGCTACACAGCTAGCGACATAAGGGATATAGTCATGAGCGCTCACTTAAGAACGGTACGCGAATTCTTCGCGAAGAACGGTGGTTCAGGGGATCCGAGACCGATAACTAAGGAAGACTTCGTGGAAGCTATAAAAGAGAGGAGGCCCAGCGTTAATAGAGAGCTAGTTAAGGTTTACGAGACCTGGGACTCTAAGTTTAAGGCTGTTTAATTGATTTTACGCGTGAATTAAGGTAATACCTTCCTCAACTTTAGGAGCTGTTTTCAGTATTCCGGGTTTAATTATTGTTGAGTAATACGTTACTCTTAAGAAGGTTAGACTTTATGAGCTCCTAAACTTCTTAAGGTATTGGGTGAGGAAATAAGAAAACTTGGTGGAGTGACTTGGAGAATCTACGAGTAATTAAGAGGAGTGGCGTTACTGAGTCTTTCAAGCTAGATAAGCTTACTAGATCTGTTCACTTAGCTATGAGTTCCGCCGGCCTTAACGATCCCTCAGCTATGTCTAGTGTAATGGATGAGTTAATGTCTGAAGTTTTGAAAGTTACTGATAAGTTAACCACGACTAGGATAGCTGACCTAGTAGAAAAAGCTTTCATTAGTAAGGTGGTGCTGGATCCTAGGTACGAGCTAGCCGCAAGGCACTATCTCCTAGCGAGGATTTACAACGACGTGTACGGGAAAAACGCGTGGACCGAGTTTAGCCCTGAGGACTCTAGACTTAGTTATTACTCACTAAAGGTTTTGTCGAGTAGGTACTTATTGAAAGACCCGTCAAGCGGGAGATTTACTGAAACCCCGAAAAAGCTTTTTGAGAGGGTAGCCACGTACATATCCAGCGCTGAGACGAAGGATCGTGAGAAATGGTTTAGCGAATTCTATAGGTTGATGATTGAGTTAAGATTCATACCTAACTCACCGACCTTGATGAACGCTGGAACCAGGCTAGGAATACTCTCAGCATGTTTCGTACTCCCCGTCAGAGACTCCATGGTAACGCCTGAGGGTGAGGGAATATACGACGCTGTCAGAGCGCAAGCTATAGTCTTCCAACAAGGTGGCGGCACCGGCTTCTCCTTCTCCGAGCTCAGACCTGAGGGTGACGTGGTTTCTACGACCGCTAGCGTGGCCTCAGGACCTCTATCATTCATGAAGCTCTTCGACGTAAACACGGACGTGGTGAAGCAGGGAGGGCGTAGGAGAGGCGCTAACATGGGTACTCTACACGTGTGGCACCCTGACATAATGAAATTTATTAAGAGTAAGTCAGGAGAGCTTAAAGACAAGGCTCTCCAAAACTTCAACATCTCGGTAGGTGTTTACGACTGGTTCTTCAAGCACCTAGCTGAGAATAAGCCCGTGCCATTAATTAATCCGCGCAAAACCTCCATTGACGGCAGTAACGACTCAAGAAAATACGCTGTCGTGTGGGCGAGGCACTACATGGATGAGGAGTGGGTTCAGGAAGTCATACTTGAAGAGCTTGAAGAGCACGGAGGCTCGATACCTCTAGATAAATCAGTTATAATAACGTGGGATGAGGCTCTCGCAATAGCTGAGAGAGAGAACGCTATAGTAGGCTGGGAAGATCCTAAAACAATCTTTCAAGAGATAGTTAGGAATGCTTGGGATTCTGGAGATCCGGGACTGCTCTTCATAGACACAATTAACAGGAGGCACCCGACCTGGTACATCGGTAAAATAAACGCTACCAACCCGTGTGGTGAGGAGCCTCTACTTGAGTGGGAGTCCTGCAATCTCGGAAGTCTTAATCTAGAGAAATACGTCGTGTATATAGACGGTAAGCCTACCATAGATTGGGTTGGGTTAGGCCGTGACGTGAGAGTCGCTGTGCGTTTCCTGGATAACGTCATAGACGTCGCTAAGTGGCCGCTACCTCAGCTAGAGAAAGCTACCAAGCGTACTAGGAAGGTCGGCTTAGGTGTTATGGGCTGGGCTCACATGCTCATAAGGTTAGGCATCCCGTTCGACTCCGTTGACGCGCTCTACTTAGCTTACTACTTGAGTGAGTGGATAGCTTACAACGCTTACAAGGCCTCGGTGGAGTTAGCTACGGAGAGAGGGCCGTTCCCTGCTTGGAATCCGAAACTCTACAGACCTTTCTGGCTGACTACTAAATCATTCGACGAGTTGCTTGAAATCCTCGGTCTCGAACCTAAAGTCTCTGATCGCGTTAAGACGCTCGTTAAGATGAGACCCCATGTCGACTGGAATGAGTTACGTGAGGAGATGATCAGGTATGGGTTAAGGAACGCGGCATTGCTTTCTATAGCCCCAACAGGAACTATCTCAATAATAGCTGGAACCTCGTCTTCTATAGAGCCTATATTCGCCTTAGCCTTCACTCGAGTAGTCACTGTAGGAACTTTCATAGAAGTCAATACGTTATTCATTGACGCCTTAAGAGAGTACGGTCTCGACGATCCAGAAGTTGTTAACTTAATAGCTGAGACAGGCTCTATCAGGCACAATCCATACATGCCTAAAAAGCTTAGAGAGATATTCGTGACCGCTCACGACATCGAGCCTTTATGGCACGTAGCGCATCAAGCTACGTGGCAGCAGTGGGTTGACGCCGGGGTGAGTAAGACTGTCAACATGAGGGCTGAGGCCAGCGTAGATGACGTGAGGAACGTGTACTTACTTGCTTGGAAACTCGGCTGTAAAGGCATAACGATCTACAGAGATAAGAGCAAGACACAGCAAGTCATATACTTCGGTGCTAAACTAACTCGCAGGATGGCTAGGGAGAAGAGAGCTGAGGGGGTTGTTGAGGCCGCGCCAGAGGCGACGCGTAAAGAAGCTGAGACCGTGGAAAGTGCTCCAAAAGCCGGCGGAGTCGAGTCAGAAGCCGAGAAGAAAACTCAGATGAAGTATAGAGTTGCCACCAGGTACGCTCTTCAGGAAGGAGAGCTAGGGGATTGCTTCACGTGCGGGTACTGAAAAAACACGATCCCTACTCAACTTTCTTTATCTTCCGTTAACTCTCTAAGTATCCTCATGTACTCCTCTTTCTTGACTTTCTTTAAATACTCTCTCTTAGAGTGCTCCAGCACCCTCTCTAGTAATTGATCCTCGTATGGAACACCTATAAACTCCACCTCACCGTTTATCGCTATAGTCGGGACAGACATCACCCCGTACTTATCTGCGATATCCGGGTTCTCGTAAGCTTCTATTATGTCTGCCGTAACCAGCTTGTTACCGGACCTGAAAGACTCAAATGCGAACATGTTTGCTAGGAGAGCAGCGTAAGGACAGTAAGGACAGGTCGGCGTGACTATGACATCTATCTTTACAGGAGCTTTTAAACCAGTTATCTCCCTTACTGTGTGTTCGTTTAAGCCTGAATCACCAGTACTTAACCTGATTAAGGTCTCAATCAACCCTCTGATTTCCTCGCCAGCCGGCATTCCAGTATACTTTATGTGCCCTTCAATCATTAAGACTGTAGGCACTCTTGAGACGTTGAACTTCTTGAAGAACCCCTCCGCGTCTGCCTCCCTCTTCACAACTCTATGCCTCACTAAACTAGACCCTCCTATCTTGGGGCTGACGTTTGACAAGGTCTCAATAAGCCTCACAGTATTAGAGCAGTATCTACAAGCGTTATCAACGAAAGTATAGACCTCAACAGGCTCCCTCATATCTTTCAACGTGGCCTCAAGCTCCTCCAAGTCTTCCTTACTCATGCTAAACCTGAACATTTCGTCTATCCATTCATACCCCATACCTGACACTCTCTAAGATTTACAAGATGTTCCTCAATTATAAGCTTACGACCAAGAGGGTTTACCCAGTTTTAATTCTTGTTGTTTCGTTTAATATTAACGCTATTCTGAGAAAGTCTGGGGAGGCCGTAGGCCCTCCTAGAGATTATCGCTTACAGGGAGCTCGAAACAACGTTTAGTTTTTAAGCTCTAGACGTTTCATATTTTAGGTGTGGTCGGTGTCGATGGGTATGGAGATACCTCCTGAGTGGAAGCGTTTCAGGTATAGGGGCAAGACTTTAGAGGAGCTACTCAGCATGCCGATGGATCAGTTGATTCAGGTTTTGCCTGCGAGAGCTAGGCGCTCGTTACTTCGAGAATCTTCTACGGAGATAATGCGTAAGCGGAGGGAGTACGGGGTCGACGAGTCTCCTAGGATAAAGTTGCTTAGAGAGATTAGGAAAGCTAGGGAGTTGATGGCTCAAGGTAAGAGTGTTAGGATAAGGACTCACGTGAGGGACATGGTCATATTGCCTGAGATGGTTGGCTTAACGATAGAGGTTTATAACGGGAAGGAGTTCGTCCCGGTTAAGGTAGTTCCTGAGATGATAGGTCATTATCTAGGAGAGTACGCGCCAACCACTAAGTACGTTAAGCACGGCGAGCCAGGGCTTAAAGCAACTAGGTCAACACTCTACGTAGCTATGAAGTAAGACCAAACTTCTTTACTTAAATATCTTATCGAAGACCTTACCTAGTCTCGTAGCCTCGTTATCGCTCATTATGAGTCTTATCTCCCCACCTTCATAGGGTATCTCCACTACAGCTAGATTATATTGCGCTTCCTCAGCTTCCACACACTTAAGTATGTCAGCACTTCCCTTCCTAACCCGATATTTATCAACGGATCTCAGCTTTTCTAGAGGTACTTTAATCACCTCACGTCTTCTAATCATGCTCAGAAACTCTAGCGGGAGTTCACCCCTAACCTTAATTAAGGCGCCCCTAGCTTTAGGATTGACATCAACTTCTAAAACCTTACTCGTTAAGTCAATCACTAATCGACACTCATAGCAAAACCTCCCGAGAACACAATAACCGTGAAATTTGATCTTATCTCTTATCGGGCATTACCCCCACACCGTTCCTCAACGACCTCACTACTCCTTAACTAAGTTAGCTAGACGCTTCTTAGCCTTATTTATGAGGTCACTCCCTATAGTCATCGTCTCACCACCGTCCACGAGTATTTCATCATCTAAAATCACCGTCTCTATTCTTAGGTTACCCTCAACTACAGCCTTAGTCACGCCGCCGAGATTCTTGGGTAACGGCCAGCCGGGAGGTTCTGACGCGTTCAACATCAGCAAATTAGTTTTCAGGTCCTTCTCCAACGGTCCTATATCGCTGAAGCCTATTAAGATAGGGTTCCTGACTATCGCTGAGTAGAGCGCGTCTATAGGGTGCTTGAAGGTCTTGTGCGATGTTTCCCTCACCACATCCCTCATATCGTATGAGGGCCTCACCCCCACACCCAATCCCTCTTCAGGCCTCCACACACTTAGCTGAGGCCCCCACCTAACCACGTTGCTTCCGGAACCCTTCGAAGGATTCACGAAGACCACCTCCACCCCCTCGTACTCACTTACTGACCCGCCTAACTGGAAAATCCTCAGCTTATGCTCTCTAGCTAGAGAGAGGATTTTCTGGTCTACCTCATTACATGCCGCGATCCCCGCTCTAATCCCCTCAACCTTCTCGTGCCACCTACTCAACAATAACCTTAATTCCGTCTCCGGCGCGAACTCTTCTAAACCACAATTAATTGGTGGTGCAAGAACTACGTTAAAGCTTAAATCGTGAGCGGCTCTAGCGACCTCATCTAAGTAAATATCTACTACTAAAGCTGTCGTGACCCCCCTGGAAATCATTTCCGCGAAAGCCATAGCGGCTAAGAAATACATATCAACCCTACTGATTTTCCTCAGGTACTCTATGTTAGAGCTTAAGTCAGGTACGTCTTCCTTATACCTGAGTAGGTAAAGTGAAAGGTTTGTGAAAGCGCTGCTGAACCCAGGCATAATCAGTCTTTCCTTCCCTGTAAGGAGTAGCTCAGGATACCTCAATTCTTCCGGGGGTTCGCCGGACCCGATGACCGCTATCCTCCCATTATCTGAGAAGACGAAACCCTCATCTATCAACATCTTTTCTCTCATAGAAAACGTCATTATCGTCGCGTTACTCACTAAAACCTTAACCAAAGTCAGCCACCGTCTCGCCCTCACTACTTCTTACGGCTCCTCAAATACCACTCACTCAGCGTGCTTACTGATAAGTAAGTGATTTTCCTCTCCGCTCTCAAATCGTCCCATTCCTTCAGGATCCTCACGGCTTCATTAGCTACCTTAATAGCGTCCTCAACACCTGCCCCTGGAACAAACTCGTCCGTAGCTCTATTAGCTATGACCGCGCACACCGCCCCTCCCCTACCGCCGTATATGTTAGCTAACGTGAATATAGTTGATGCCTCCATCTCAAAATTAAGTACGTTAACTTCAGCAAGTCTTAAATGTATGTCGGACCACTGCCTAGGTAAGTAATTCTTGAAGCCCGGTCTCCCTTGCCCTACATAGAACGAGTCGCTGCTCGCCGTTATCCCGACGTGGTACCTAACACCTAATTCATCCGCGGCCTCTATCAAAGCTAGGAGGACGTCTAGGGAAGCTACGGCGGGGTATTCTGAATCAACGTAAATCTTACTAACCCCGTCATACCTTACGGCGGCAGACGTTATTATTAGGTCACCTAACTTAATCTCCTTCCTCAAAGCGCCGGTTGTCCCAACCCTTACGAAAGTGTCAGCACCCACCCTAAATAATTCCTCAACAGCTATAGCGGTCGCAGGACCTCCTATACCGGTGGAGACTGCCGCTACGTCAACACCCCTATACCTACCAACGTAGATCACGTACTCCCTGTGCGAACTCAACAGTTTCTTCTCGTCCCAGAAACTAGCTATGAGCGGTACCCTGCCAGGATCGCCGGGGAGTAGGACATACCTAGGTATGTCACCCCTCCTCACATTCAGGTGGTACTGCCTACCCGACTCATCAACAGGGACTGACGCAGACTCAAACCTCACGTTAATCACCGAACCCAATCATAAACTTACACGCCAAAATTTATACAACACAAGTCTTAAACTGCAAGACCACTATAACACGTTACCGATCCTTAATCAAAAGTCTTAACTTAAAAATCGAGTGGGGAAGAAGGATCTCACTCCCACTCTTCCTCCTCACCCTCTTCCCACTCTTCCTCCCACCATTCCTCCTCTTCTTCTTCCC
Organism: Desulfurococcaceae archaeon; assembly: GCA_020833255.1. Taxonomy (GTDB): domain Archaea; phylum Thermoproteota; class Thermoprotei_A; order Sulfolobales; family NBVN01; genus Zestomicrobium. Next base: position 13,109 of record JAJHQR010000018.1, read on the forward strand.
ACCACTCTTCCTCAAACATAGGAACACACCAAGTTTAGATGCGTGGGGGGTTTTAAATATTTTGCTCGTCAATCAACGTAGCTAATGACTCTCACACCAGAGACTCGCTTAATTAGAGTGAAGCCAATAAAGCATAAACTTATTTTAGGAACTCAAGTAAGAATAGTGGATGCTAGGGATGGATTCAATAGCTATCAGAAAGTTAAATGTCGGTAATAAGCCTATGGAAACCTACGTATTGTTATTCAATAATTACGTTAATCAAGGTGTTAAGAAGGTAGTGCTCTACGGTAGAGGCGATAACATAGCTAGAGCTGTGGATCTCTACAATCTAATTAGTAGGAGGTTAGGCGGTCTAGTAAGGCTCTCCAAGGTTAACATAGGGACTGTGGAATATGGCGGGAGAAGGTCTTCCTACATAGAACTTGAGGTAGAGATTTTCCGCTGACCGGGCGTTATTCTTCGGTCGGTTGCTGCACTGGCTTAACGTAATAGTATTCTCTCAGCATCTTCTGCTGCCTATCCAGGTATGAACCCGGCTTGTTTATTCTCGGTCTATACGTTCTCGGATCCCTCCTGAAGGTTACCTGCACGCTTTCCAAGAATTTATTCATTCCGGTCCTGAGGTCTGCCGGCGACCTAGCGTACCCCTCCCTACCCGGAACTCCCTCGAAAACCATGACCCTGTCCGAGATATAATCCGCGACTAGTAGGTCGTGGTCTACGACGAATATAGTGGTTTTACGTACCTCCGCTACCTTCCTTATGGCTTTAGCGACGGTCAGCCTCTCCTCTACATCTATAAACGCTGAGGGTTCGTCGATCAGGTATAGGTCGGCTTCCCTAGCTAAAGCCGCGGTTACCGCGAATTTCTGTAGCTCCCCTCCGCTAAGACTCGTTATCTCCTTATCCCCCAATTTATGAAGACCTAACTTCCTGATTACGTCGGTCTCAAACCATTCCGTGGAAGCCATACCCTCCTTTCTAAGTTCTTTTAAAGCTTCCTCAACCGTCGTCCAGGGGTACGTCTCAGCTCTTATGTACTGAGGCTTATAAGATATCTTGAGTCCTTCCGTAGTCACGTACCCCTCATCAGGCTTAAGCTCTCCTGCGAGAAGTCTTATGAAGGTGGTCTTGCCTATCGCGTTAGGGCCTAACACACCTATTATCTCACCCACGTATGAAGTCCCCTCATCAACAACCAACTTAAAGCCGTCAAGGTTCTTCACCATGTAAGGCCAGTAAAGGTACGGTCTTTTAGGTTCGGTAATTTCCGAGGGGCTTACCCTGAAGTAGAAACTTATTTTCTCGTTTCTTATCCTCATATTCTCTGCCGGCAAGAAACCTTCTAGGAAGTGATTTATTCCAGACCCTACTGAGTAAAGCTTTGAGCATAGGCCGTAAACCCCTGGCTCACCATACATCACCACCACACTATCCGACACGTAATCCAGCACTGCCAAGTCGTGTTCTACGACCATCACGTAAGCTGACTTAGGCGTTAACTCCCTGATAGCGTTTGCTACCGCCAGCCTCTCCCTAACGTCTAAGTAGCTTGACGGTTCATCGAAGAAGTAGGCCCCCGCATCCCTAAGCAGAGCTGCAGCTATAGTGAATCTCTGGAGCTCCCCGCCACTCAAGTTACTGACTTTGTTATCCCACGCACTATCCAGAGAAAGTGATTTCTTAACCTCGCTTAGCAAACCCCTCTCATCTATTCTCGTTAAGACCTCGCCTACGTGACCCCTCACGTACTTCCTGACAAGATCTACGTGCTGTATCTTATGAACCCTCCTCAAGCTTCCGTCAGCCACGGTCTTCAAGTAGTTATAGAGTTCCGTACCCCTAAACCTCTCCAGCACCCTATCCCAGGAAGGCTTAACATCAAAAACCCCTAGATTAGGTATTAAATCACCTGAGAGTATCCTCAACACCGTTGTCTTCCCAGACCCGTTCTTACCCAGAACCCCCACAACCGTCCCCGCTTGAGGTATTGGCAGACCGTATAGCTTGAAGGCGTTAGGCCCGTACCTATGCACCACCTGCTTCTCCAGCTCGTCAGGCAAATTAACGACGCTTATAGCGTAGTAAGGACACTTCTTAACACATATACCGCAGCCCACGCAAGCAACCTCATAAATGAACGCCTTACCGTTAACAGACTCGGAAATCTCTATAGCCTTACCCCCACTCCTATTAACAGGGCAGAACCTAACACACTCTAAATGACACCTGTGAGGCTTGCAGAGGTCGTAGTCTATTACAGCGACCCTAACCAACCCCACACACCAAAACAAGAAAGCTAAGAACACTTATTAACGTAAAGAACCAACAATAAAACGGAATGATGAGTGGTGACGGCAAGGATTAGTGACTAGTAACTCCAATACTGACCGTTCCCGCAGACACAAAAACTTTATATTCATATACGTTACTTCTAGAGTAGGATAATCGCGGTGTTGAAGTATGGAGACGCTGAGATCGGAAAGCCCTCTAAGGGTGTTGAGGTCTTCAATAAATAAGAACGTGCTAGTTAAGGTGAAGGAAGGCAGCTCCTACACCGGCCAGCTAATCTTCGCAGACAACACGATGAACCTAGTAATGATAAACGCTGAGGAAGTCTCTGACGAAGACTTAAAACCGGTAGCTAAGTACGGAACCATCTTAATAAGAGGTAGCCAAATACTCTACGTAGTCATCGACTACAGAAAATAGCTACAAAACCTAGCAAAAACACAAACACCGAACACATACTCCCACCTAAGAGTTTTAGATAGGTGCTTACCAGAGATTAAAGAGGAATCTGTAAAAACAGAACTTGCTACTACATAGTAGGGATCCCGAACTTCTTCCTGCCTCAGTATGAAATTCCTAATGCTCAGTAATTAATTCCTTTTATTAGCGGGCGTAACATCAGTATCTGGGAGGTTTTGAGAGTGAGTGGTGAGGAGAGCGGTAAGCGTAGGATGAAGTTGCCTAAGAAGGAGGAAGATATTGAGATAGAGCATGAGGAGTCTTCTGAGGTGGAGGAGCATCACCACGAACACCAACATGAGGAGATTAGTCCGGAGGACTATAGTCTCTTACTCATGAACACAATAGCTCATACGTTAGGTCATGTTGAGAGCGATCTCAGCTCCTTAAATCAGAACATAAAGCAGTTAATGTCTCAGGTAGATGATTTAAGGAAGTCTGTGGAGTTGGTGGCTAGGGTACTCTTAATAGATAAGATTAAGGACCAGGAACTTAGAAAGAAGTTTATCAACGACATAATAGAGGAATTAACAAAATCGTAGAATGCTTTCGAGACTGGATACCCTACTGACTCCCTTCTTCCTCCCCCATTAATTCTAGAAAAATCTCGTAATAGTTTTCTTTTTCTTGCTCTAACTCCTCGGATTTCCTCAGCTTCTCCCCTTCAGAACTAACAACAGACGTCGTCTTAACTTTGCTTTCGTTGCTGGTCTTACTTTCTAACTTATACTTAGAGCCTTCTTTTAGCGGCTCCTTATAACCACACCTGGAGCACACTAAGTACGTCTTATCACCCTCTTTTACGGGGATCAACATAGTCCCGCACTTAGGACAGAACTTCATTCTTCGAAACCCTTAAAGTATTACCGAGTAAGACCGTTTAAAAACTTTTTGTTTTCAAACACTATAAGAACCCTTAATTTCACTCACTGAATCCCTATTTAAAGGTAAGTAGTTATTGCGCGTAAGTCTTTATTCTGATGCTTTTTATAAATTTCGTTGAGCAGTTTATTGGTGGGAGTACAGGTGACTATAGTTAGGAGTTTTGAAGCCGTAATCCCTTTATCTCCTGATGACGTCTTGTTAGTGTTAGGAGACTTAAGACTACACCTCAGTTTATGGAGTTTTAGCGAGGTTTACGTGGATAAAATACGTGAGATACGGGATAGCGAGGGCGTTATAGATTTAGTCATAGGTGACACAACTAATCGATTAAATATTAAATTGAAGGTAACGAGCACGAACGAAGTTAAGGTTGTTGAGTTAGAGGGTCAGGGAGATATCTATCTGTTTTTAAGAATAGACGTGGGTGTCCGAGGTCTCTTCACGTTACTTACGGGGAGGCTTACCGTAAAGTCTTCTTTCTTTAAGGAGAGGAGGATTGAGGGAGCTTTAGTAAAGTTTCTAGACAATCTTCGCAGGAAGATGATATATGAATTACCGCTCATAGTAGAACCTCTTAAGAGAGGGAAGGTAACGCCGCCACCACAACCTGCACAACCCGTGGTCGAGCCTGTTAAGCCAGCCCCCGCAGCACCACAACCTAAAGAAGAAGTTAAAGTTGCTGAGGAAGTAAAACCCCCGACACCGCCAGCCAAACCCTTGAAGCCCGCAGCACCTTTCGAAGAATTCGGAGACCCGAGAGAGCTTGAAGACGAGGTTTTTCTGAGCATGCTAATACTTAAGTCTCAATTAATCAGTAGCTTGAAGAGAGAGGTTAGTGGTGACGCGATAATCCCTGTAGTCATGAGTATTTACAAAGAGAGTAAAATAAGCGTGATGTACAGCAATTGGGTTGATGAAGAAGGTAACAGAGTTAAGGCTTTAATACGTGACGGCAACCTAACCGGTTTTAGGGTGGAGGAGAAAGACGGGAAAATCCTTAACGGTAGGGAAGCACTCGAGTTCGTGGCAAAACTGGAGAAGAAGCCCTGGAGAATCTACATTTACTCCGTGACTACATAGTCCGACCGTTTCCCGGTAGTCAGTAATTCATTCATTTAAAACAACCCATCATATACCGGGGAAAGGTTCCGTCCTACGAAGAAGTCCTCTGTTGTCGCTCCTCCCTGCTCTGCGGTTCTGGGTGTACGGTGGCTTCCCAACCCAGCCTATCCTTAATCCTATTCTCTAGCTTAGTAGCTATTTCATGAGCTTCCTCAAGCTTCATAGTGTTAGGGAGCTTTATATGGAGTGATGCCTCGACATGATCCCCGTACTTATGGATATGTATGTGGTGCACGTCTTCTATGAGCGGCGACACTTCACGAGCTAAATCAATCAATAATTCCTCCTCACGCCTCGTTGGCTCAGAACCAAGCAACTCTCTGGAGGTCTCAAGTATTATTTTGATGGAAGTGTAAACTATTACGAACGATACTATTATCCCCAAGACTCCATCGACCCACCAGTAATCAGCACCTACTAAAATCCCTAGAGCTAGTAAAGTCGTGGCTATCGCATCGCTTCTATGATGCCACGCGTCACCAACTATAGACCTCGACTCATAACTGCCGCCAAGTCTGAAAGCCCACCTAGCAAGTAATTCCTTAACCAGCGATGAAAGCAGTAAAACACCTACTAAAAACCAGCTGAAAGTCAGTGCTTCCCTAGAAGACAATTTCTCGTAGCTACTCATCAAAAACTCAAAACCAGCAACACCTAAGAGTGTCCCCACTATCACAGCGCCTATCTGCTCAGCCCTACCATGACCGAAAGGATGACCCTTATCAGGAGGTTTGTAAGCAATCCAAAAACTAATAACTACCACCACCGAAGTCCCTGCATCAGATAGAGTGTGTACAGCGTCAGCTACCACGGCTATCGAGTTATGAATCAAGCCAAGATAAAACTTAATAACAAAAAGAACAACGTTAACGAAAATCGAAACCAGCCCCTCCTTAAAACCAGCAACCTTACGTTCAGCAACCAAACCCATACAACCCTAACCTCCCTTAACACTAAGAAACTAAGATTCCTATAAACTTAGTAGAAAACAAACCATCTCCAACCGTTTCCCGAAATAGTGGTTTATCCCGCGAGGAACGAAGCCCCAATTATGAAAGACTTTTAAGCTTCAACTACTGTTAAGAGTGTTGGGAGACGCTCGGATTCATTGGTGGGCCGGTAGCTCAGCCTGGAAGAGCGCTCGGCTTGCAACCGAGAGGCCCCGGGTTCAAATCCCGGCCGGTCCACCACAACACTTAACGGAAAACGAAAATTAGTTGGTTTTTCCTTACTCTTAAGTCTTCTGCTTGTTCTTGAGTAGCATGTATACCCTTTCCGGAGTGATCGGTAACTCAGTCACGTTCGCTCTTATCGCGTGCGCTACCGCGTTCGCTATAGCTGCCGCCACGGCGTTGAATGACGGTTCTCCGAAGCCTTTAGCTCCCAGAGGCCCTTTCCTGTATTTCGCTTCAACCCATAGAGGTATTATCTCAGGCACGTCCTTAATTGTGGGTACGTAGTAGGTTGATAGGTTGGGGTTGCTTACCCTACCCTCTTTATCGTGTATTATCTCCTCCATCAACGCGTACCCTAATGCTTGAATAGCCCCGCCCTCAGCGTTGAGTTCCGCCCCCATCCTGTTTATTACCTTGCCTATATCGTAGGCGGTGAAGATCTTATTCACTTTTACTAAACCAGTCTCAATATCCACGTCCACGTCCGCGACTATGGCTCCGAAGGTGTACGTTATGTATGGCGCTCCCTGACCAGTCTCCTCATCCCATAAAGCCCTAGGAGCTCTATAATAACCGAATTCCTGGAGCGGGACACCCAACCAGAAACTCTGCTCAACAACGTCTGCCCACCTAGTCCTCCTACTCGGATCGGACGAGCAGTAGACGTCCGGAGCTCTTATAACTACGTCATCAGGGTCGCAACCCAATATGTGTGAGGCTACCTCGTTAAGCCTCTTCCTCAACTTATAAGCAGCAACCACTGTAGCGGCACCGCCCATAACGGTCGCTCTTGAAGCTACTGTGGGACCGGCGTCGGGCGTGGCTGAAGTATCCGGATTCTCTATCTTGAAGTAACTAGGCGGTACCCCAAGTATTTCAGCAGCTATTAGAGCTAGACCCCACGTAGAGCCCTGACCAAACTCCGTGAGCCCCGTCCTAATACTCACAGAACCATCCCTATTTATTATCAACGTTACCGACGAGTAGTCAGCTCCCTCAACACCTATTGAGTTCCCGTGATAGAATAACGCGATGCCTATACCTTTCCTAACAGGTCCTGTAATCTCGCTGTACCTCCTCCTCAACTCAAACCAGTTGGATGCCTCAACAGCCTTCATGACCGCTTCCTCCAAGCCAACACCGTGTTCCTCAGTAAGTTTCTGCCCGTGGACGGTCTCGTCACCGACCCTAAGGATATTCTTCAACCTTAACTCGACGGGATCCATACCTAACTCCTCAGCGAGTAGATCCATCTGCCTCTCAACAGCGAAGATTACCTGCGGGTTCCCGAAACCTCTGAAAGCCCCGGTGTAGACGTTGTTGGTGTAGACCCTCACCACATCTACTCTGGCTGACTGAACCTTGTAAGGTCCTGTAGCGTGTACCGTAGCTCTCCAAGGCACGAAGGGACCTAACGACGCGTAAGCACCCCCATCCATGACCACGTTGGCTTCAACAGCTACGAGGGTTCCGTCCTTCTTCGCGGCATGCCTGTACCAAGCTATCATAGGATGCCTCTTACTGTGACCTATGATAGACTCTTCCCTAGTGTGCACGGCGAGGGCCGGCCTGCCCGTGAGGACTGCTGCTAAAGCCGCTTTAGCGGCTACCTCGTTAGCTACGTCTTCCTTACCTCCAAACCCTCCACCAACAGCCGGCACAACTATCCTGACCTTATTCAGCGTAAGCCCTAAAACCTTAGCGACGGCCTTCCTGACGTCGAACGGGCACTGGGTAGAAGCTATCACCGTAACGCTCCCGTCAGGCTCTGGTATAGCTATTGATGCCTCCGGCTCCATGTAAGCGTGTTCTTGGAACGGTGTTTTATAAACACCCTCAACCTTCACATCAGCTTCTCTCATAGCTTTCTCTATGTCCCCCCTCCTTATCTTGTAGTGTACCAGGATGTCACTACCTCTCTCATCATGTACTAGCGTGTGAGGCTTCTCCTTCAGAGTCATTAAGTCTACCACGTCTAGAGGATTAGTTATGACGGGGAGTGGCTCGTACTCAACGCTGATTAACTCCCCCGCCTCCCTAGCTACTAAAGGATTCTCAGCGACTACTAGAGCTACTATATCGCCGATGTACCTGACCTTCCTATCGGCTATTAACGGTTGATCAGGTATCACGTACCCGACGTCGTTAATGCCCGGTATGTCTTCAGCGGTTATGACCCTTAATACGCCGGGGTATTTAGACGCTTCACTAACGTCGATAGATTTTATGCGGGCGTGAGCGTACTTAGTCCTAACACTATGCACGTAGACTAAGTTGCTGTAGAGCCTAGCGAAATCAGCCGTGAAGAGCGCCCTCCCCTTAATTTTCTCTATAGAGTCCCAGCGCTGGGTGTGGCGCCCTACGAACAAGAACTCCTTATCCTTATACTTCTCAAACACTTCCTCAACTATCTTATAGTATTCGGGGATCGTGCTCATTCAACTCACCTCAATACCTCCGACTCATCAAAGAATACCTTACCCTCCTTGATGTATTTTGAAGCAAGCTTAACGGCTTTAATGAACCTCAGGTACGAACCACACCTACATATGTTGCCGTCTAAAGCGTCCCTTATCTCGTCTTCCGTCGGGTCAGGATTCTTATCAAGCAAATACTTAGAAGCCATTATAACCCCGGGGAAGCAGAAGCCGCACTGCATCGAGTACGTATCCAGCAAAGCCTTCTGAATAGCGTGTAACTTACCTTCAGGAGCTATGCCCTCAAGCGTCAGTATCTCGGAACCCTCAGCTCTAACAGCTAGCGTTAAGCACGTGGGGATTAGCTTCCCGTTCATTATGACGACGCACGAACCACACTCACCCCTACCACATCCCTCCTTAACGCTCAGTAAGCCGAGCTTGTTTCTGAGCACGTCGAGTAATCTCTCATAAGGCTTAACCCTAACCCTAACCTCCTTCCCGTTCACCTTAAACGAGACCTCTACGTCTCTGTAAGTATTCCAGGAAGCACGTGAGGCGCCCACTTCACTCACCCCTAACCCTCCTACCAACCCCTAATAAAGCTCTCTTAAGCAAGACCTGAGATAAGTGAAGCCTGTACTCAGCTGAAGCCCTATAATCACTTATCCTACCCATCTCTTTAGGCAAGACCTCGCGGACAACCTTATCGACGTTGCGCTCACTTAACTCCATACCCCTCAACGCGTTCTCCGTCATCAAAGCTCTCTCAGGGAAGGCCCTACCCATACTGTCAAACGCTATCCTCACGTCCTTAATCACGTCACCATCTAACTCAGCGTAAACACCTACAGCAACGTAACCCATCCCGTGCCCGACCTTCCTATCTAGTTTAATAAACGCTGACGACGCGTTGTTAGGAGGCTCGCTAAAGAATACTTCAGTAATTAACTCATCAGGTCTCTTAACAGTCTTCCTTTTATCTAGAAAGAAACTCTTCAGAGGAACAACTCTCTCACCCTCTAAGCTCCTCACCTTAACGCTCGCGTCGTAAGTTAGGAGAGTTATCGTTATGTCGGAAAGGGGGTGTGCAGCACCAACGTTCCCCCCGACCGTAGCTACGGATCTTATAAAGGGTGACGCGAAAGTCTTGCACGCGTCCCTAAGCCCGGCAAAACGCTTATCTTTAAGTAGCTCAGAAGAACTAAGCTCGTCAATAGTTGTTAAAGCACCTATCTTAACCAACCCGCCCTCTAACTTAACGTAAGATAATTCATTTCTTAAAGACCATAAATCTAGCAAGGCCTTAAACCTTACCATGCCTTGCCTGTAAAGAACCAGTAAGTCAGTGCCTCCAGCGATAGGGACTAACTCCTCACCGTAAATCTTGAAAGCTTCTAAAGCGTCTCTCAAGTCTTTAGGGACGTACACGTCAAACCTGAACAAGAAACCACCCCCAAAGATCAAACGATTTATTACATAAAAATATTGATTGATCGAGGTCAATTAAATAATTTCATGAATTAAATAAATAGCTGTAGTGACGGCATCGAAGATTATTACATATTCTATGTTAAAGAAGCCCCGTGAAAAACTAAACCCCACGTTCTTAAGCGTTGAACCTGTTGAGAACTTCCTCAACAATGTTTAGTGTTTTCACTTGACCCCCTTTCAGTAACGTTATTAGCTCAGCTGCTACGGACACGGCTATCTCCTCAGGGCTGTCGGCCGGGATATCTATCCCTATAGGCCCCCTAAACTTCCTCCTTATAGTCTCCTTGTCAACACCTTCCTCTAACAACCTCTTAACAAACTCCGTAATCTTCCTCTTACTACCTAGGAGTCCAACCAACTTAACGTTTGTTTTAAGGAGAGTCTTTAAAGCCTTGTAATCTATCTCGATCTCCCCGTGAGTTATGAAAGCTACGTCACCGTCCATAACTAGCTGAGGAAGTTTTCCCTCGATCTGCTCTACCGGGATATGCGCTCTCTCGACGGCGTAGGGGTATAGGTCCGTGCTGACTAGTTCTGGGTTGGGGTCAGCCACGACTACCTTAAACCCCAGGAAGTTTAAGAGGTCGCCTAAGGGCTTCCCAACCCTACCGGTACCGAATATCACCACTCTCTGAGCGGGTTCCAACACGTCTATAAACACCTCTAAAACACCACCACATATAAGTCCTGTGTCAACGGCTCCCTCGATCGGACGACCCGTGAACGAATACCTAACGATTCTCGGCTTACCCTCAGCAAGAGCTTTCAGAGCTTCCCCCACCACATGCCTCTCGAAAAAGCCTCCTCCTAAAGTACCGTAAACTTCCCCACCCTCACACACGAGCAGTTTTGAGCCTACGTCTCTAGGACCAGAACCCTCCTTCCTAACGACAACTGCTACAGCTACTTTAAACCCCTTGCTCAACTTCTCCTTAGCTATGTGGATAACTTCCTCATCACTTAAGTTTCTGGGGAGGCTCACACCCCACACCTATCCTGACAATACATCAAGCATTAATAAATCTTTAACGTTGTTTACATTGGTGGTACTAGATGTTCGTTTCTGCGGTCATACTAGCGGCCGGGAAGTCAACGAGGTTCCCGACGAATAAGTTGCTATATGAGGTCTTGATTGACGGGGTTAGGGGGCCGCTGATAAGACATACCGTGAGCAAGTTCGTTGGATCAGGTGTTTTTAATGAGGTCTTGGTGGTTCTAGGTTTTCAAGCTGACTTAGTCAGGGAGGTTCTTAAGGGATTGAGTCTCAGGTTCGTTATTAACGAGGATTACGAGCTAGGCATGAGTTCCTCCGTCATAAGAGGTGTTAAAGCAGTTAGTAGTGAGGCAGACTTAGTAGCCATACACCCTGGTGACGTACCCTACATTAAGGTTTCGACGTTACGTACCCTGGTAGATCACGCGGGAGAACTACTCAAGAGCGGCAACTCGTTTATCCTGGTTCCAAGACTGTCCAGCATTATGAGGGGCGGCCACCCGCTAATAATCGGGAGGGGGTTGCTGGAGGAAGTTTATCGAATAAGTGAGGCTGAGTTAGGTCTTAAAGGATTCTTAAGAAGGAACGCTGATAAAATACGTTATTACGACACCGACGACGCCGGCATACTGAGAGACATAGATACTTTAGAAGACCTGAAAAGATGATTGGTTTTAGGTTGCTAACTTGAGTAGTGTGGACCAATTATCATCAACTTGCTTCTCAAGCTCCGTCAACAACTCCTGGGTGACGTTTCTGAAACGTCCTTGCATCGCTATGTATTCTTTAATCGGTTTCCTCCTGTTCTTATCCGCGTATGGCTTGCTGGGAGGGCTTATGGATACCTTACCTCCCTCAGCCTCGAACAGGATCCACATACCTGTCTCAACAGCTAGTTTAGCGACTGCCACCGTATAAGCTGGGTCAAACCTCCACCCGACAGGGCATGGCGCGTGAAGGTGTATGTACTTGAAGCCTTTAATAGCGGAGGCTTTCCTGAGCTTCTCGATGAAGTCTAGCGGGTAAGCAACGCTTGCGGTAGCTACGTAGGGGATCCTATGCATCAGCATTATGAGGGGTAGGTCCTTCTTCCTCTCCCTCTTCCCTAACCAAGTCGTAGTAGTCCAAGCACCCGGAGGTGTTTGAGAAGATCTCTGAATACCTGTGTTCATGTAAGCCTCATTATCAACACATATGTGAATCAAGTCATCATTCCTCTCAGCAGCCCCGGACAGCGTCGCGAACCCTATGTCGGCAGTCCCTCCGTCACCAGCCCAGACAACCACCACGGCGTCCTCCCCTAAAATCTTCTTAGCTGAGCTAAGTCCGGCGGCCACGGAATCGGAGGAAGCGAACGGTACGTTAAGTATTGGGAACTTAAGTCCCGAGCCGGGAGCAAGTCCTTGAATAATTGACGTACATCCGGCAGGAATCACTAAAATAGCTTTGCTGCCTAAAGCCATGCCAACAAACCTTAAACCCATGTTTTCGGGGCATCCCGGGCAAGCAGCGTCTCCGGGGAGAACGAACTTCTCTTTAGGTAGGTCCTTAATGTTTATCGGCACACCTACTCACCCCCGTAAAACCATAAAACGCTTTGCTTGAAGGTACCCAACTCCTCCGCCTCACTCACCGAAGTTAGTACTGCGTTAGCTATGTCTTCAGGGGTGACGTCAACTCCTGCGAGACCGGCTATAACCCCCCTAACAGGGGTTCTAACACCTGCTGAGGCTAGGGATGCGAGAACTTCAACGAATATCGGTCCTCCCGCGCTGGGGGATACTGACCTGTCGAATACTACGGCGCTCATAGCGTTATTAAGCCACTTAATTATGTCTTCCCTCGGGAACGGCCTGAAGTACCTGATCTTTATTAAGCCTACCCTCAAGCCGAGCTTCTCCCTCAAGTAGTCTACGGCTTCCCTCATGTCACCTACCCACGCGCCGACACCTATGATGAAGTGTTTCGCGTCCTCACACCTGTAACACTCCGTTAACCCGCCGTACCTCCTCCCAACCAACTTCCCCCACAAGAGGTCGGCTTCCTCAATAACTTTCTTAGCTCTCTCCATAGCCTTATCTATGTCTTCCCTCATCATCATATTCCACTTAAGATCTCTAGGTATGTTACCCATTATGATAGGTTCCCCGGCTCTGAAGACGTATGGCTGCTTCCTCGGAGGTAGGAAAGCATCTACTAAGCTTTGGTCGGGTACGTCAACGGGTTCCGTAGTGTGGCTTAATATGAAAGCGTCTAAGGTGACGATGCCCGGGAGGAACACCCTCTCATCCTCCGTGATTCTGAAGAGTTTTATTGTTTCATCAAGTGTTTCCTGGTTATTCTCTGTGAAAGTTATTAACCATCCAGTATCCCTCTGATCCATCACGTCTGAGTGGTCGGTCCATATATTCCACGGAGGTCCTATAGTCCTGGTAACCACGGCCATCACCACGGGGATTCTTGAGCCAGCCACCCACCAAAGCATCTCATGCATGTAGAGTAGGCCGTGTGATGAGGTTGCTGTGAAGGCTCTCGCACCTCCTGAAGCAGCTCCGTAGACTGCTGCTAGAGCTGAGTGTTCTGACTCAACCCTAATCATGTCTGCTTTCAGCTCCCCTAACTCAACCATCTCAGCTAACTTCTCTACTATGGTGGTTTGAGGCGTTATGGGGTATGCTGAGATCACGTTAACTCTCGCGAGCTTAACGGCTGTGGCTACTGCGTAATTACCTGTAAGTGTTTTCAGCGCCACCCCCATCACCCCTCTGGAGCCATGGTTATTGCCTTAGTCGGGCATACGTTAGAGCATATACCGCATCCCTTACAGTAGTCGTAGTTTATGGTTATGAAGTCAGCGCTTCCCTCGTTTATGTCTATGGTTGAGTCAGGACAGTAGAGCCAGCACAGCCTGCACTTAATACACTTACTCGAGTCATATAACGGTCTCTGCAATCTCCAAGACCCTGTCTTCCCGGAAACCCCTATCATTGGCCTAGCTAGGGGTAAGACTGACTCATCACTCAACACAGACCACCTCGTTGAAGGCTTCCCTAGCCGCTACCGCGTTCAGCTCCCCCACCCTACCCTCAATCCTCTCCCTTATCGATTCTTCAACAGCCTCGACAGGCACCCCAAGTATCTTAGCTAAAGCACCGACGATAGGCATGTTGACTAAAGCCCAGCCAGACAAGACCAGATTATGCCTTAAAGCAATCCCGACAGCATCAACGTAACACACCTTAAAACCCCCCTTAATATCGGGTTTCCCAGGAGAGTTAATGAGTATGGTGCCGCCTGGCTTAAGCCCCTCTAAAACATTAACTAACTCACTAAGCTTAGCGTCTAAAACCACCACTATATTAGGCCTCCTAATAGAGGATCTAGTCCTTATAGGCTTCTTAGAAACCCTCGCGTAAGCCACTACAGGAGCACCCCTCCTCTCAGCACCGAAGAAAGGTATCGCCTGCCCGTAAAGACCAACCTTAAGGAGAGCGTCAACAAGGACGTTAGCAGCCGTCACAACCCCCTGACCACCCCTCCCATGAAACCTTATCTCAACGACATCATCAAAAACCACAAACACCACCTAATGAAAACCGGCAAAAAAGAAAATAAATTGGAACAAGTAATATAATCTTTAAACAATAATTACAAAACAACACATAAACAACCATCAGAAAAACTTAAAAACAATCATAGTGTAGAAATTAATATGGGGCGGCGGTCGTCCAGCCTGGTCTAGGACGCCGGCCTCCCAAGCCGGAGATCCCGGGTTCAAATCCCGGCCGCCGCACCAACCACGCGTGAATCTATTCATAAACTCCGTAGTTCACGACCCAGCATGCAGGTCGTAAACTGAGGTACCGGAAACTTTTCTCCAAAGATCTATTGCGTACCCGGATTGTAGCGACCCTCTTACTAGCCTGAAGGTTCTGGTCCCGTCTCCTAGTCTTTCCGGGATGAGTAAGATCGTTTTCTTACCGTAGCGCTTAATAAACTGGTGGATGAAGTCGTGGAGGAAGGTGACGTAGAATACGTTTACGCCTGAATCAACAAGGGCTGATACGATATTCTCAGCAACGACTGAAGCCTCCACAGGGTTTGTGGTCGAAAAACTCTCGTCCATTAAGACGAAGTCGCCTTTCTTCAGGGAATCAACGAAGCTCCTGAATCTCTTGACCTCCTCCTCAAACTTACCGTAGGACATAGTCCTCTCCTCCTCCCTAAGAAAATGCGTGTATACGGCTCCCGGAGTAGGGAGGGTAAAACCCTCAGCCGGGATGAAGAGTCCGGCCCTCGCGAGTAGGAGGGCTTGACCCACCGCTTTAAGGAAGGTAGTCTTCCCACCCTTATTAACACCGCTAATTAAGACTGCGAAAGCCTTATCAACGTCAACGTCTAGGGTGTAGGGTACGGGCTTACCCGATCCGGAAATGGCTAGGGAGAGGCAGTACAGGTTTTCGAAAGCGAATTTCCCGG
>JAJHQR010000057.1 GCA_020833255.1 Desulfurococcaceae archaeon
GAGGAACTCAGTCCTGAAGTGCGGGAGACCGTGAACTACCTAGCTGACCTAATCATTAAGGCGTTAAACTCTTGTGGCGCTAGGCAAGACCCCCTATAATTATTGAGAGTGCTAGAGCTACTAAAGCGGGAATCAACCCGTACTTAACTATGGTGGAGACCCCTTGCTCCACCCTGAACCTGCCGAAGGAAGACTTAAGGATCGTTATGATGGTGAGGATTACCAAGTATTTTGCGGTGGTTGCTAGAGCTCCTAGAACTAGGTTATCGCTGAACGGGTAAGGCCCTCCCAAGAAAACCACGGCGACTATTAAGGAGAGGACGTAGAGATCTGCGTCGTGGAGGAAGTTAAAGAGTGCTAGGAGGGGGCCGCTGAATTCCGTCACCACCCCAGCTATCAATTCTTGCTCAGCTTCCGGTATGTTGAAGGGCGGGAACATTAGCTTGGATTGGATGGATACTAAGGCGGCTATAGTAGCTAAGATCATGGGTATAGCCGTCAGTGGGTTGGTCCACAAAGACCACGCGAATTCAGCGGTCGTGCTAACGGAGAAGACGGGTTCCCCTTTAGTAGTCAGGCTTACTAGATATACGGGGACTATGGTAGCTGTGAAGAACGCTGGCTCCGCGACGACCAGCATAGATGAGAATCTTGAGACCCCCTTAATCGTGAACGGGTTTGTGAGAGAGGTTGACATGAGTAGCTCTGAGATCGCTACCCAGACGCCGAGGAAGTAAATCAGTAGTATTACGTCGAAATTAAAAGCTATTCTCAACGGTGATATAGGTAGTAGGAGTAGTGAGGCCGTTATAGCCCCGATCCCGACACAGCCGAAGATTCTCGCGAGCTTAACGCTACCGTGCCTGTAGTTAGGCTCTGTCTTAGCCAAGAGTAGTTTTAGGAAGTCCGCGAACGGTTGCAGTATTCCGAGAGGTCCTACGTACGAGGGCCCCATCCTCCTCTGAGTTCTGGCGAAAAGCTTCCTAACCCACCACTCGCTAAGCATTGAAGCGATCCAGAGTGTTAGGAGTCCTGGAAAGACCAGCGTGCTGAAGACCGTTAACGCGATTAACGTTATTTCCTCCACTTAAATCACCTCATGAAGTATATTAACGCGATTAAGGTAAGTAAGCCTATGTAAGACAACATGTACACACCCCAATCATTTAGTATACCGTTATGCATCTGATCTCTTAAGAAGGTGTATAGTCTGCGGCCAGCACCCCTCACCACGCCCCAGAACAGGTTACGCACTGAGACGTCAACGGATTTTATAACGCTCGCGGGCTCCCCACCTATGTATGGTTCTGAGTATTCCGAGCTAGTCTGAGGTGTTTTCCTAGATAGCGTGATGTAGACTAGGTACATCACGAGTGTTGATAACGCTAACACACCGCTTAAGAACAGGGTTGCCGTCCAAGGATCTAGGTTGAGCGTGCTCACCTCACTCACCTACCCCAGAAAATCAAATATCCTTGCAACCAGTAATTAAGTATTCCGTCTCTCGAGGTCGTCGCCTCCACAAACCTACGTAGCCACTCACTCATGATAGGTGATAGTATGCCCGTAATCAAGCAAGCCACACTCAGTATTAAGAGTATTATGGTGGGTAGCGCGCTAGCCCTCACGAACTCCCTCTTAGGTGTCGTGAAGAGCGCGGCGTAGAGTAACCTAACATACCCTAAGAGTGATATCGCCGAGATTACGTTAATGATTACTGAGATGTATGGCGCTCCTGCCTCGAGATAGGAAGCGTAGAGCAGATACTTACTGAAGAATCCTCCGAAGGGCGGGATACCTAACAACTGGAGAACACCTATTATTAGCGCGGCCCCTAATAACGGGTTCCTCCTCGCCACACCCCCTAACTCGTCGAGTCTTCTGGTTCCTCCTGCCGCGTATATTATCACCCCGGCGGTGAGGAAGAGGAGGGACTTACCTAAGCTGTGGTTGATTAAGTGGTAGAAAGCGCCGGTAAGCCCGTCCACGAAGGCTTGCGAGCCGGGCTTGGATAGGAGTGAGGATCCTATGGAGAGGCCTACTAAGACCAGGCCTATATGGCTTATCGTTGAGTACGCGAGCAACCTCTTTATATCGTCTTGCACCGCCATCATGAGCGCTCCTATAAGTCCTGAAGCAAGTCCTAAAACCAGCGTTACTAAGAGTATTAAGTCTCTTAAACCACTCACTGCTGAGAACGGGTTGAATATAGTGTATAAGAATCTGAAGGTAGCGTAAACACCTACGTTCACTACAAGACCTGATAACGCTGCTGAGACAGGTGTTGGTGCTTCAGGGTGTGCGTCAGGGAGCCAGAAGTGGTTGGGGAAGACGGCTGACTTGAACGTGAATGCCCATAAAGATAGGGCTAGAGCTATCGCGGTGGCCGCGTATACCTGGCCATAGTAGTAACCTGAAACTAGGTCGTAGCCCCAGAACAAGGTAACCTTGTTCGTTAAGTCAGCCATGTTGAGGGTCCCGAACGAAGCGTAGATGAATACTAATCCTATGAAGTATAGTGTGGTGGCTACGGCTCCGAAGAGCCCGTACTTTATGGCGGCTTCAACAGCTTCCGGCTTATTTCTGTAGAAACCTACTAACGCGTAAGCACTGATAGACATCACCTCAAGCATGACGAATAAGTTGAAGGCGTCGCCTGTGTAGATACAGCCTAGCATACCGACCTCCAAGCCTAGGAGTAAGGTGTAGTAGTATGGTGCGTCCTTCAAATCCCTGATATACCACGCACTATACAGGGTTATCAAGAACATTACTGAGGCCGTGAGTAAAGCTATGAGGGAATTCACCTCATCTAGCTCGTATGATATACCTATCGGGGGCCACCACCCTCCGAACGGGTATGCTTTAACTCCCTCCTTAACGACTATGCTGAAGTTGTATGCGGCAACCACTAACGCGTATAGTGAGGCGGCTGACGCGTACGCGTGGAAAAACTTAATATTCTTTATGATCATGCCTAGCAACGGCAACACGAACGCGAGACCTATGAGTGAGGGAACTAACACGCCCACACTTAGGTAATACATGATCTCACCACCTCAATCAAAAATTCTCTTAGCGAATCTCTCGAAGACTTTTGAGACACTCTCCCTGGCTTTCTCAGGCTCTGTTACGACAGCGTTTATCCAGTGAACGTAGAAGGCTTTTTCTTCGGGGAATACGTCAACGACTACAGTGCCCGGTGTGTTAGTTATTGAGTTAGCTATGGTTAACATAGCGTAATCGCTCACGACCTCGTAGGGGATCTTAACTATGCCGGGATTTATAGGCATTCTAGGGTGTAGTATCCTCCTCATTACGTCTAAGTGTGCCCTAACTTCGTCTACGAAGAAATACCTGATTGAGTATGCTAGGAGCCAGCCAAACCTCTTAACCTGAAATAGCTTGTTAGGATTGCTTACGACTAGATTAGCTGTTATTAATGAAGTCACTAACGCTACTACAGCCCCGGTGATTAAGTCGTATGCTGTGATAGATCCTGAAAACACTACGTAAACGATGAAGGTTAGGATGAAGACCCCTGAGACCTTACCAGCAAACCCCACCTCAACTCACCCCCTCAACCTGGCTACTCTCCTAACGTCTGTTGTCCCGTAAAGTCTATAGACCTGTAGTGTGAGGAAGACCAAGAATAGTGTGACGGCAAGCCCTATCACTATAGCTGTTAGCACTAGTGCTTGAGGTAGTGGGTCTACTGCTTGACGAGCGAACCACGTGAGATCATCGATCGATGGCTCAGTCGTGGTTATGACTGGAGGGATTGGCGGCTGGCTCGGAGAAGGCCACCCCCTATAACCCACAGCTATAGCTAAGACATTAGCGGTGTCGGAGAATATCGTTAAGGCAATTATCTTCTTTATTAAGCTAGGTCTCGCGAAGATACCGTAGAGTGATATACCTACGTTGAAGAATAAGCTGAATAACAAGATATTGAATAAGAACGTATTTAACTCACTCATGAGTTTCACCACCTATGAAACTCTTCACTACTTCCTCAGGTATGGAAAGTAGTATGAAAACTAGCGTGAACCCCCCTGCCACAGCTAAATACTCGAAAACGTTGAAGAAGAGTAGTGAACCACTTATTAACGCGCCCGAGATCTGGGCAGGCAGTCCTAGTGGCGCGTCAGGCTTAGGCTGGTTCTGGAAGACGTAAGCGTTGAGTCCCGTGAATAACCCTATTAAGACTGCGGCTAAGGCTGTTAAGTATATGCCTACGAGACCGACAGTCCTTAAAATAAGCATGGGCTTCTCTGAAACCCCCTTACTCAGCAAGAAATACACTGAGAAGATCACTAAGACTAGTAATGGGGCTACTGCCGCGGCAGAACCTCCTTGGAAGCCTCCACCAGGCGTTAAGTGTCCGTGAAGTGCTATAGAAGCGCTTACCACTATTATTAACGGGGTTAGCAGTCTGGCAGCGGTCTTGCATATCAGGCTTAACCCGCCGTCACCAACTCTATTACTCGCGTTGTTCAGGGCACTCTTAAGTGATATACCCCTCATTAAAGCTAGCGCGCCAACTATGGCAAGGAAGAAAACAGCTGTCTCGAAGAGTGTGTCAAGACCTCTGTAATCCCAGACTATGGCGGTAACGGCTTCAGGACTCATAGCCGTGAAGACGGGGTATTGTGGGTTTAGTGTTGTGAATAGGTACCAAGAAGCTAATAACCTAACGCCTGGTAGCGGGAGTGGGTAGTGACCTAGAGCGCCCTTAGTAAACGCTAGGGAGAGTGTTAGAACCAAGATTATCAGACTACTCAACACCAAGAATTTCTTAATCCTCACTCACTACCACCCCCAGCTCCTCCTAAATCACCTTCAGACCTCTCGGTCTTCTTTATTAAGAAGAGGACTACCGCCGGGTACAGACCCACGGCTACCGGTATGTAGACTAGCGCTATGTCAGGAGCCATGAGTAGATAGAATAATATAGCGTATACCGTGCTCTGTAACGCGGAGAAAATCACTGCTCTAATTAAGTCGTTTTCTAGTACAGCTAAATAAGTAGCGATAAGTGAGACAACTCCTGCTAAAGCCATGAATAAGTAGGTTAGCGTGTCTAATTCAATCATTTCTTCTCACCTTCCCTCAGCTTTTCCTGTAACGCGTCATGAATTAATGGGTGGGGGACCGCGGCCCTGGATCTGTAGGAAGCTCTAGCCAGGGCGTGAGAACCTACTGGACCTAAAAGCAGTATTAGTGATGCAGTTACCACAGCTCCTCCCGCGACGAACCACCTATACATACCTAACTCAACGTATCCGGCCGCGAAGAGTGCCGCCCCTATTAACGGGAGGAAAGCGCCCCATATGGTTCCCACGGTAGCGGCGTGTAGTCTGACGAAGAAGTTAGGGAATCTTAATAACCCTATAGATCCTATTAAGTCTGCTATAGCCCCAACCACTATCATCAGGGTTCCTAGGAACATCAATACCTCGTTAAAGAGTTCTCCCAACACGGCTACTCACCCATCTCTTTAGACTCAAGATACTTAGCTACGTATATGTCTAGAGCGAACACCCATAAAGCCAAGACTATAGCTACCGCGATTAAGATAGGGGATCTAAAGAGTATGCTTAAGATCGTTATGAAGGCAGCTAGGTCGTAACTCATGGCGTCTATAGCTAGCACACTATCAG
>JAJHQR010000058.1 GCA_020833255.1 Desulfurococcaceae archaeon
CAGGAGATAATAATACCTAGGAAGAAGGGGAAGTCATCGTTTATTAAGGTGAGTAGGGTGGCTATGGACTTAGCGATAGCTAGTGCGGCGACTTACGTGGAGGTAGAGGATGACGTGATTAAGGATGTCAAGATCGCTTTAGGTTCCGTAGCCCCCCGACCTATCAGGGCTATTAGGTGTGAGGCGGCGTTGATTGGTAGGAGGGTTGATGAGAAGGTGTTGAGGGAGGTGGCTAGCTTGGTGGTCAATGAGATAAGCCCTATAGATGACGTGAGAGGTACTGCGTGGTATAGGAGGGAGGTGTCGAAGGTTTTGGTCTACGACTCACTCGTTAAGTCGTTGGAGAGGTTGAGGAGGTGATACGGCGTGAAAATCACGTTCAAGGTTAACGGCGAGCCAGTAACCATGGACGTCAAACCTAACGAGTTGTTAATAAACGTTTTGAGGGATAAGCTGAAGTTAACGGGTACTAAGTATGTTTGCGGCATAGGTGAGTGCGGTGCTTGCACTGTGTTGCTTGACGGGGAGCCAATACTCTCGTGCTTAACCCTAGCGGTAGACGTTAACGGTAGGGAGGTAACGACTATTGAGGGGATTTCTAAAGGTGATGAGTTAAGCGAGGTTCAGGAAGCTTTCGTTGAGGAAGGAGCTATTCAATGCGGTTACTGCATACCGGGCTTCATAATAATGGGTGAGTACCTATTAAGGATTAAACAAAAACCTACCGAGGACGAGATTAAGGAGTATTTGAGGGGGAATCTCTGTAGATGCACGGGATACGTAAACATAATTAAGGCAATTAAGAAGGCAAGCGAGTTAAAGATTTCTAAAACTAAGTAGTGGAGATTTCTAAAACTTATTTGTTTTTAAGCTCTGTTCTGAGTATTTTGAGGTGATTTGATGGGTATCTCAGCTACGCATGTGAAGGCTAGGAGAATCATCAATATGATAATGTATGTCATTGATGTAGTGATCTTAATAGCCTTAGGAATTATGATAGCTATAACAACGTATTATCTAATGAGAGATTTAGGGTCTTTGGTCTCTTATACTTCGACGATTAACGAGCTGAAACTAATAGTTGATTACATACTACTCCTCTTCATATTCTCCGAGCTCCTGAGGAGTGTATTAGCTGTTAGGGGTGAGGAGTACTTGATTGTTTTAATGGAGACCGCTGTGGTGATAGCTATTCGAGAAATATACATATCAGTTATCTCGAAAACCACTGTTGATTTGTTAATCAGCGCTCTCTCCTTAATAGCTGTCATAATCGGTTTGTGGTTAATTAGAACGAAGGTGTATGTTAGGAGGCCTAGAGAGCATAGGATTGTAGCGTCGTGACGTCTTAATCGAATACGTCTCCTCAAGGTGGTTAGGTTTAGCTGAGCCAACGTTTTTTAAGAGGCTTGATTATTTATTAGTGTGGTGATTTGATGTCTCGCGTGAGTTCAGGTAGTTTGTTAGTGAGGGGAGGTTCGATAGTCACTCCTGAAGGTGTTTTCAGAGCTGATGTGAAGGTAGTTGACGGTAGGATAGCGGCTTTAGGTGAGGACTTGAGTGCCGCGGGCGTTGACGAGGTTCTCGACGCTAGCGGGTTGCTCGTTTTCCCAGGTCTTGTTGACGAGCACGTCCATATGAGGGAGCCTGGGCTAGAGTATAAGGATGATTTCACTCACGGGACTATGGCCGCGGCCTTAGGCGGTGTTACGACGGTCATAGAACAACCGAACACTCTACCTCCCGTGGACGAGCCGCAGAAGTTGGTTAGTAAGGCTGCCTTACTTAAGGATAAGGCGTACGTAGATTTCGCGTTGTACGGGGTGTTGCACGACACGAACACCCACTTGATGGAGGATTTGCTGGGTGTCGGGGCTGTGGGGTTCAAGGTATTTCTAGGTCCTACCACAGGGAACATACCGCCGCCTAGTGAGGGCTCTCTCTACGAGATACTCAGTAAGTCCTCGAGACTGGGGGTCACCATAGCTTTCCACGCGGAAGACCACCAACTCGTGAGCTACTTTACCAACTTAGTTAAGAGTTCCGGCAGGCTGGACCCGCAAGCACATGAGGACGCGAGACCCCCAATAGCTGAGGAATTAGCTGTTATGAAGCTAATACTGATGTCTAGGAGGACTGGAGGCAGGGTACACATACTCCACATGTCTTCGAGAGAGGGTGTTGAGCTACTTAAGGAAGCTTTGTGGGAGGGAGTGAACGTGACTGGCGAGACATGCCCTCACTACCTAACCTTCAGTAGCGACGACTACCCGAAGTACGGGACCTTAATTAAGGTTAACCCGCCGATAAGGAGTAACCCGCACAGGGAGGCACTACTTAAGGCAGTTAATGAGGGAGTGATAAGTGCTTTAGGCTCTGATCACGCGCCGCACGCGAGAGAAGAAAAAATGAGGTCTGTGTGGGACGCTGCCGCGGGCTTCCCCAACGTCCAGACCTTCTTCCCAGTAATCCTTGACATGGCTTTAAGAGGCTTAATAAAACTAACCGCGATACCTAAGCTAGCGTCGGAAAACCCCGCTAAATACTTCGGGCTTTGGCCACGTAAAGGCTCTGTGAGGGTGGGTAGCGACGGCGACCTAGTCATAGTAGACCCTAACGGAAAAACATTGGTGAGTGAGGAATGGCTACAGTATAAACATAAGGTCACCCCATACCTAGGCTGGGAATTACGGGGAGAGATAAAGTACGTCGTGTTAAGAGGTCACGTAATAGTTAGGAACGGTAGGTTAGTGACCGCGGAACCCAAAGGTGTGTGGATTAAGAGAAGCTCTTCCTGAGGATGTTACCTCACTAATTACTTTAACCCTAAGTTTTTCCGGGTTTGAAGTCTTTAAATTGAAAGACTTATTAATCTATAGCTGTTTAAGTTTATTGTGGTTGAGTACTATGTCAGATACTAGCGTGGGGCCGGAGCACCTTATTAGCAAGTGGCTTGAAGCTAAGGAGTTCTTAGTGGTTGGGAAGAGTGTTTCCAGGATCGACGCGTTGAGTAAGGCTTTAGGTACGGCTAAGTATACTGAGGATTACTTGATGAGTGAGGCGCTCTTCATTAAGCAGGTCCTTAGCCCAGAGCCTCACGCGATCATAAAAAGCGTTGACGTGTCAGGTGCTTTGAGGATCCCCGGAGTTGCTCGAGTGTTTACCGCGAGCGATATCCCCGGGATTAATCAGGTTGGTTACGCGTTGCCCGACCAACCACTACTTGCTGAGAGGAAAGTCAGGTATGTTGGTGAGGTGGTAGCTCTTGTTGCGGCGTCAGACTATGAGAAAGCTTTGAGAGCGGCTGAGGAGGTTAGGGTGGGTTACGAGCCCTTACCGCATATCCTGGACCCCCTGGAGGCGATGGAGAGGTCCGACGTCTTAATACATGAGGAGGCAGGCTCTAACATAGCCTTCAGGACTAAGGTTAGGAAAGGCGATGTTGTCGAGGGTTTCAGTAAGTCGGACGTCATAGTGGAGAACGAGTACAGAACGCATCACCAAGACCACATATACTTAGAGACTGAAGCAGCGCTAGCCATACCTGATATGGAGGGCAGGGTAACGATCATAGGAGGTATTCAGTACCCGCACCTAGCCAGAGACATAACCGCTAAAGTTCTCGGGATTCCTTCAAGCTTCGTTAAGGTCGTAGTCCCTTACGTAGGAGGGGGTTTCGGGGGTAAGGATGATGAAGGCCCTCTAGCAGCCGCTAAGGCCGGCTTAGTAGCTTACTTGACTAAGAAACCGGCGTTCATCTTGTATAGTAGGGAGGAATCGATAATTATTCACCCGAAGAGGGAGGCGGCGATAATAAGGTATAAGAGTGGTGCTAGCGGTGATGGCAAACTACAAGCTATTGAGGTAACGATAATTCACGACACAGGCGCTTACGCCAATAGATCGCCCTTCATACTGTGGAGAGCTACGATGCATTCCTCAGGTCCTTATGAGGTCCCGAACGCTAGGGTGGACGGGTACGCCGTCTACACTAACAAGGTGTATGAGGGTTCTTTCAGAGCTTTCGGTAACGCGTCAATACAGTTCGCTGTTGAGAGGCAGATGGATCAACTAGCTGATAAGCTGGGTATGGACCCAATAGAGTTTAGGCTTAAGAATATCTTAGAGCCGGGCAAGTACACCGTAACAGGCCAGCTCCTCGACCACTCCGTAGGGGTTGGCGACGCTGTGAGGAAGCTGGCCGAGGTCTCGGAGTGGAGGAGGAAGTACGAGGAGTATAAGAAGTTTAACAAAGCGAGTGATAGGTTTAAGAGAGGTATAGGTATAGGTGTTGCTTGGCACGGCATAAGCACTTCCAGAGGGGTTCCAGACTGGTCTAACTCATACGTTAAGATAGAGAAAGACGGGTCCGTAACCGTGTTCACAGGAATTACCGAGATAGGTCAAGGATCCCCTACCTCATCGCACATACAGATAGTCTGCGAGTTACTAGGTGTTTCACCTAACCACGTTAAGGTTGTTTTCGGAGGTACCGACGCTCCTGATGCGGGGGCCACGCACGCTTCAAGAGGGACCAGCATCGGCGGCATAGGCGTTTTAGTAGCGGCTGCGAAGCTTAGGGAGAGACTGGTTTCTCTGGCTGCCAGCATGCTTAACGTGAGTCCTGAGGACGTGGTTTTAAGGGATGAGAAAGCTCAGGTTAAGAACGACCCTACGAGATACGTGAGCTGGAAGGATCTGGTTAAGGAAGCTATGTCTAGAGGTGTTGAGTTAAGCGCGACCGGGTACTTCTTCCTACCTAAGGGCAAGTTTGACGATACGGTGGGTCAGGGTTTCGCGTACCCTGCCTACAGCTACATCGCCATAGTGAGCGAGGTTGAGGTGGATACGTGGACCGGGCAGGTCAGGGTGCTTAAGGTATGGCCTGCTCTAGCCGCTGGGAGGATAATAAACCCGCAACAGGTTGAGGGCCAGGTGGAGGGGGCCGTCGTTCAAGGAATGGGTTATGTCTTGATGGAGCAGTTAATATTTGATGAGAAGGGCAGGATACTGAATCCGGATCTAACAGACTACGTTATACCGACGATAAGGGACATTCCCGAGATAGCTAAGCCCGTCTACGTGGAGGACGTCTTTAAATACGGTCCGTTCGGAGCTAAGGGGGTTGGTGAGATGGCTTTAATACCTATGCCCGCCACGCTCTCTAACGCCGTAGCTAACGCGTTAGGGGTTAACGTGACTAGACTACCTCTAACACCAGAGAATATCCTTAAGTTGCTGGGTAAGGTGAGGGGGTGAGGCCGCGTGTTCTATAAGCTACCTGAGATAGAGTACGTACGTGTTTCAGAACTTGACGAAGCTTTAAGACTCTTGAGCAGGAAGGAGGATGTTAAGGTGCTGGCGGGAGGGACCGACCTAGTAGTCGATATGAAGATAGGTAGGTACAGACCGAAGACAGTGATAGATATTTCAGGGATTAAGGACTTGCGGTACATAGTTGACGAGGGCGATAAGGTTAGGATAGGCGCCTTAACTAGGATGCAAGACATTGTTGAGTCCCCCGTTATCAGGGAGAAGCTGCCGGTTCTCGCCGAAGCTGTCTCGATGCTGGGTTCGTGGCAGATTAGGAATATGGCTACTGTTGGTGGTAATTTGTGTAATGCTTCTCC
>JAJHQR010000059.1 GCA_020833255.1 Desulfurococcaceae archaeon
TGAGCTTCATGATCACCGCCATCCAGGCATACGGGATTAGCATGAGGTGGTTAGGGACAGTAATTAACGAGGGTAACGTCGAGGAATTTCTTAAGGATCTTGAGAAGCACGGCGTGAGCCCTGTTGGTGAGGGAGGGGAGTTCGAGACATACGTAATTACGTCGAAACTCTTTAAGGGTGGAGGTGTTTACGTGGAGTCAGCGGAGCTCGTTAAGTACCCGTTGCACGGGTCCGGATATTACGTCATTAAATCAGCCAGGGCTTGAGCACCTCACGTTTTTGAGGGTGAGGGCGTTGCTACACACTATTTCTTAAACCAAGCTTCAAGACCCCTAGCCTGAGTTTTGAGGAAGTCCCTATACGCTTTCCTTAACCTCTCCACCGCGCCGCTAACCCTGCTTTCTGAGAAGTCGTGTTCTTCTACTAGGATCTTATTTATTAACTCGGGGTTGGGCTCATCCCACTTGATCGTGTACGCGTCCGTTACCGGCGGGTTCAAGAATATCTTCCTAATTTCCTCGTAGTTGAAGTCTATCTTGACGTTAGGGAGTGCCTTAATAGCTTTTTCGAAGCTTCCGTGCGTTTTTATTAGTTTAAGCGCGGTTTTAGGTCCCACGCCCTTCACCCCCTCAGGGTTGAAGTCTGTCCCGAGGAATATGGCTATATCTATTAGCTGCTCCCTCGTTATCCCTAATTGCTTGAGGAGTGTGTCTAACTCTATTAATTCTGGTTTTATCTCGACATACACTTCCTTACCCGGTAATTTACGCTTACCGCTGATAGTCACGTTTCTTAATAGTCTGGGGGTGTTGAATAGGAGTGAGTCGTAGTCTTGAGAGATTGAGGCCCACGCATCGCCTTTCCTAGCCATGTAAGCTGCCTGAGCCTCGCCTTCTGAAGGTGCGTTGACGTACGGTATCCCCATAGCCGACAGCAACTTCTTAGAGTCTTCAACCATTTCCGAGGTCAGCCTCCCGGTGGCTTGCGCGTATTTACGTGCTTCCTCGATCAAGCCCTCGGCTATTGCTTCCTCATACTTCTTAGCGAACTCCTCCCTTACCGCAAGTCTCTCCGCGATTTCCTTCGCTTTAAGTTCTGGTGGTTTGCCGTCGAAGACGTACACTGGTTTAAGCCCGGACTCCACGAGGTTTATCGTTCTGTAGAAGAGTCCGCTTAAGTGGCTCGTCACGCGTCCTTTAGAATCCATTAAGGGGGTTCCGTCAGGCTGTCTTATCGCTGCCAAGAACTGGTAGAGAGCGTTGTACGCGTCAATGACGACGACCTTCCCCCTCAGCTCCCTCAAGTCGTTGATGGTCCTCACTGCCGCGGTTTCCTCAACTAACTCTCTCAAGTTGACGCCCACGGCACGGACCCACCTGAATTAACTATTCAGAGTTATTATTTTTGGTTTCGACACCTATGCACAACAATTTATAATTAGAGGCCATAACAGATTATTAGGTGAGGTGAATACGAGCGTAGGCGGCTCTGACGAGTTTGTGTCTTACCTTGTTAACATAGCTCGTAAGTGGTCTAGGGTGTGGGAGGAGAGGGGGGTTTATGAGGCGAACCCTAGGGAGGGCGTGCCAAAATACTTCTTGACTGCGGCGTTCATGTACCCTAACGGGCCGGCGCACGTAGGCCACGCGAGAACGTATTTAATCCCTGACGTGCTAGCCAGGTTTCTGAGGGGTTTAGGGTATAACGTGTTATTCCCTATGGCCTTTCACTACACCGGGACACCGATACTCGCTCTCGCCGAGGGCTTGGCTACCGGGGATTCACAGTACGTGAGTAGTGTGGCTGAGGTATTCCAGGTCGATGCCGCGGAGCTCTCTAAGCTTAAGGATCCCGTGTCCGTGGCCAGGTTCTTCCACGAAATATCTAAGAACGCGATGAGGTTGTACGGGCTGTCTATTGATTGGAGGAGGGAGTTCACGACCATAGACCCTGAGTTTAAAGCATTCATTAGGTGGCAGTTCAAGAAGCTCCTAGACTTGGGTTACTTGACTAGGGGGTCCCACCCGGTGGGTTGGTGCCCCAGACATAACATGCCGGTAGGCATGCACGACACTAAGGGTGACGTGGAGCCTGAGATAGAGGAGGTCTACCTGATAAAGTTCGTTGGTCTTGACGGGCTGGGTTACGTCGTAGCTACTTTAAGACCTGAGACCGTGTTAGGCGTGACTAACATATGGGTCAACCCAAGCATTAAGTACTGTGTTGCCAGGGTCGAGACTAGCCGGGGTGTCGATACTTGGGTACTCTCCTGCGAGGCCGCTAAGAAACTGAGTTTTCAGAGGAACGTGGAGGTATTACGTGAGGTAAGTGGTGAGGATTTAATAGGTAGGGAGGTCGTGAACCCGGTTACCGGGCGCGTGGTTCGAGTCATTGAGGCCTCCTTCGTCGACCCCAGATTCGGGACGGGCGTGGTGATGAGCGTTCCCGCCCACGCACCCTACGATTACGTGGCTTTACGTGATTACGTCCTCAGTAAGAGGGGTGGTTCTTGGGAGGGTCTGGAGCCAATACCTCTCATCAAGGTTGAGGGGTACGGTGATGTTCCTGCCAGAGACGTCGTCGAGAAGCTGGGTATTAGGTCGCAAGACGAGCACACGCTACTTGATAGCGCTACGAAAGAGGTTTACAGGGTGGAGCTGGAGTCAGGTGTTATGCGTTCAGACGTGGCTAGCCTGGTTGTGAAGGAGGTGGTTGAAGGGGCTCGAAGCTTCGTAGAGGGGGAGATCTCCGGCGTCCCCGTTAAGGAAGCACGTGAGAAGATCAAGAATTTCTTGAGGAGTAGGGGGTTCGGAGACTCTATCTACGAGATAATGAACGCGCCAGTATACTGTAGGTGTGGTACGGAGATAGTGGTCAAGATAGTTAAGGATCAGTGGTTCATTAATTACGGAAACCCTGAATGGAAGAAGTTAGCGCTTGAAGCTCTATCTAAGATGAGGTTAGTGCCTGAGGAAGCGAGGACTCAGTTCGTGCACACCATTAACTGGTTGAGGGAGAAAGCGTGTACTAGGAGTAGGGGTCTGGGGACTGAGTTGCCGTGGGCTCCGGGGTGGATTATCGAGTCTTTAAGCGATTCCACTATCTACATGGCTTTCTACACGGTCATCCATAAAATAAGGGAGTATAAGATACCGCCCGAGAAACTGACTTACGAGTTCTGGGATTACGTCATGCTCGGTCTCGGGGATCCGAGTAAGGTCGGTGTTGATCAGGGGATTTTAGAGGAGCTGAGGAAGGAATTCCTTTACTGGTACCCCCTCGACTCCAGACATAGTGGTAAAGACTTAATACCTAATCACTTAACGTTCTTCATATTCAATCACGTAGCTATATTCCCGGAGAGCTTGTGGCCTAAGCAGATAGTCGCTAATGGTTGGGTGCTCGTGCAGGGGGAGAAGATGGCTAAGTCTAAGGGTAACATACTCCCCCTGCACTGGCTAGTCTCTACCTACTCGCCTGACGTGGTCAGGCTTGCTATAGCGTCCGGTGCCGAGGTCGAGAGCGACCTGAATCTCGACGTAGACGTGCTTGATTCTACTAGAGCTAAACTTAAGGCTATACACGACCTAGTCACGTCAATCTTCAGAGAAAGTGACTTAAGTCAGGTCGTGGACCTCCCTGAGAGATGGCTTCTCTCCAGATTCGCTAGGAACGTGTTAAGCGCTTACGACGACTTATCTGGGGTGAGGGTTAGGGCTGCTTGCCTGAAGATATTCTATAACGTCCATCAAGACATCCTCAAGTATCTGGAGATGGTTGAGAAACCCTCGAAGGTCTTAAGGGATCTAGTGATTATGTGGCTTAAGGTGATGCACCCAGTAACCCCGTTTATTACTGAGGAGTTATGGCATGAGATAGGGATGAGCGGGTTACTAGCTACTGAGGAGCTGCCTTCGAGGGATGAGCTGAGGAAAATGATTGACGAGTCTGTAGAGCTGAGCTACCTGTTCTTGGAGAGATTCGTTGATGACTTAAGGAACTTGACTAAGGTGGTGAGAGGTAATGAAGCAGTGGTATACGTTTCCCCGGAAGCGGACTACAAGCACTTAGTTGAGAGTATCCGGATACTGCGTGAGGGCGGTAGGATGAGTGACGTGATAAGGTATCTCGTAGCCAGCGGGTTCGCGGATCGGAAGCAAGCGCCTAAGATAGCTAAGACATTGATAGACTTGATCATGTCGCTACCTCCAGAGTTGCTGGAAGCTATAGTTAAGGTAGGTTCGGTGAACGAGTATGAGATACTCCTCAGGTTCAGGAAATTCGTGGAGGAGGAGACGGGAATCAAGATTAAGGAAGTCTACAGGTCGAGTGACGAGAGCGCACCTGACTACGGCGGTAAGAAGAGGGCCGCACTACCTTTCAGGCCTAGCATAATGCTTATGAGTTCCTCGTGAGACCCCTCAAAGATTTGCTTGGTGGCACGATCAGAATGAAGAATCTTTTAGGTAATTTGAAAGCGCCGTTGATCTTGGTGTTTTATGGTTTCTTCCTCATACTGATACAGATAGTCATGATAAGATTCCTGGTCTTCCTTAGCGAGGAATTAAGTCGTTCGATACTGATTCAGGTAGTGGTGGTTGCCTTGTACCTCTGTCTTAACGCCGCGCTACTGTATTCTTGGTACGTGCTAACCATGTACGTTAGGAATAAGTTTTCTCCTTCTCAACCGTGAGACACCCGGATTCATTACCGGGGAATCATTGGTTTGGAGCTCAGAGCTGCAATGGGTCTTCATCTCTTCAGTCCGCCCGTCGTCGACCTCACAGCTCCAACTATATTCTCTTAAGGAACTTTTAAAGTGTTGCCCTCGTGAAACTGTTTTGGTTTTCATAAAGGTTTATTAGGGGTTGTTGGTGCTTCCTTTAGTGGGGGACGCCTCGAGATGCGGGTTTAATGTAGAGACCTGAGGGGGGCGGGTCTTCGGAGGAGGGAGCTAGGATGCGGGGGTTTCCCCACAGCGATGAACCTGAGAAGACTATGAGGGTGGAGCTGTGGGTTGGGGTTACCCCGAGCGGGCGGAGCCCGATGAAGCGGATCCCAATGAAAAGAGATCCTGAGGGCTGTGAAGCCAAGGGAAGAGGGCTTGATGTCAAACAACATCAAGCCCAATGAAACCCGAACCCCGAGGTTCAATCCCACTACAGGTAACTTCAAGTACCTCCAGCGGGGAAGCACGGGCACCAACTCAACTTACCGTAGCTTGCTTAACTCACGCGAGCGGCATTTATTACTTCAAGTTAAGACATAATATTTGAGAAGCGGATAAGATGATGTCTGCCTCCGGCACTGAAAATTGATGAGAAGGCATTTGTCTGATTAATCCACTTCCCCGGCGCGGGCTCATTAGCTACACCCACACCCTGCGAGTCATCACGGAACGAATCATTCAAGAACCTATGGCATTGCTAACAGCAGATATTTAAACTTACAGTCGATTCTGCAACAACATGGTTGTAATATCATAGCGTGGGTTTCTCATCACGTGTTTCAGCGCTTATAGACCTAAATCATCAATGGTCTTACGTTATCAGACCTAATAAGTGTTTCAAGGTATTAAGTT
>JAJHQR010000019.1 GCA_020833255.1 Desulfurococcaceae archaeon
AAATAATCCCAGCATCGCCCCGGCAGGTATACCTACCTCGAAACCATCACCACAGCTATCGCAGTGCTCCACTATTGACTGTAACGCGATAGATTCTCCTGGCTGAAGCCCGCCGTCGTTGAGAGGGGTATCAGGTATCACGACCCAAGTCATGTTAGTGCCGCTGAAGAAGGAATTCATTATAGCATTATCCGGCCATCCACTCTCCTTACCGCCCTGAATATACTGACCAACGACCCACACGTTAGATATGTATGCCCTAGCTACATCACCTAAGTACTCGCAATCACTTAGGTAGCAATAATATGTCTTGTAGATCTCGTAAATTGGTCTAGCCCAAATATAGGCCCAACGAACCTCCTCAGGAGCGACAGCTAAATTTCTAGTGTAATAATACTTTTTCCCGCCCCAAGTACGTGATCCTAACGAGAAGGATGCTGATGGGAGAAGTCCGTACGCTATCTTACTGGTTATCTCCCCAGTACTGAACGTTAATCTAGCACCTACTTCAGCGTCTAGACTCTCAATATTTATGGAAGCAGTCACGTATCCGGAGCTCCCATACTGATTATATATTAACAAAATCGGCGTTTTCATAAATCGAGTCCCATTCACGACCGTGAAGTAGTTGCTCGGTAAGTATTGAGTCATGTCGTCCGGAGTACTCCTCACTACTAATTCCTCGCAGTAACAATAGAACTCACCACAACTACATGACCACCCTGAAGCACGCACTACAGCCCTGGTTGTGAGGTCCTCATATGGCGAGAGCTTGTTAGGCGCGGAGAACGATATCACCTCCTTCTCATAACTAACTTGCTGAACCCCTCTCCTAGCATATATTACGTAATGTACTGCGTGCGAAGCATCAAAATCACCTAGTGTTATCGGTATAGAGTCTAAGACGTAGTATAGTATCTCATTACTCGTAGAATTAAACACTAACAGCCTGGTAAGCAGACCTACCTCATGATTGAGTATATTCTCTGCGGGAACCCCCCAACTACTTAACAAAGTTCGCCACTCCTTAATATACGGCTCAATAACGGAGTACGGTATGCGGATTATGGGAACACCCTTATAACACCCAGCTACCAAGGGTTCAGCGTGTTCCGGCATGACAATATCCATAAGGATACATGACGTGGTATTCCTCAACGACCTCAAAACACCGGTCTCCTCAACATACCCCTCTCCTAAAGACTTATACAGCCTGAACTCCAGATATAATCCCGGCTCAGGCCTAAGAGACCAAACTATAACCATAGCAGGAGGTATCAAAACTAACATAACGAGAGCAAGCGCTTGCAAAACTCGTTTCTTCACAACAACTCCCTTTCGATGGAGGGATTTCAAAATTAATAAATCTTTAAAAATTATGCAAACACTTTCTTAGTAATGAGGGATAACACGCGTATCTCAACGTCAGCTGAAGTTATGCATTAAAATTAGGTAAAGATATTCAACCTCCTTAAGGAGAGAGCTTCTACCGTTTGAGGGTTTGGGGAGGTCTCAGCATATATAAATTTGTGTGAGTTATTCTTATTGGTGCTAGTGGTGAGGGTAGTAGCTCTTGATACGTTTATAGGGTCGCTAATAGCTGACGTTGAGGGTAATGTGCTCGTGAAGCGTTTTAGTAGTAAGGTTAACGTGAATGAGTTGGTTGAGCGTGTTCTGAAGTTAGAGAATGGGGAGGCGACGGAGGAGTTTGTTGCCTGCGTTGAGGAGTTGGTTAAGGCTTACGGTGACGAGATTGAGGTAGTGGTGCCGGACGAGGATCACGCGAGGGTGGTTTCTTCGCTGAAGCTTAAAGCGGTTGTGGAGCCCGACAATAGCGTTCTTCGAAGGCTTCGTGATTCCGTGGTTCAGTTAGCGGTTAATGAGGGTATCGTGAAGTCTGAGGATGAGTGGGTGGCGTTCTTGAATCAGGTAATGCTTCAGGCGACTAGGATTAAGTTGAGGAGCTTCGCAGCTAAGAGAGACTTACTAGCTATTCAAGCCATTAGATCCATAGACGACATAGATAAGACTATAAACTTATTCGCGTCTAGGATGCGTGAGTGGTACAGTGTTCACTTCCCCGAGTTGGATGACTTAATAGAGGATCATAAGATGTACGCTACGGTGGTTTACGAGTTTGGTAGTAGGGAGGAGATAACTCCTGAGAAACTCAGGAAGCTAGGCTTTAGCGAGAGCAGGGCCCTCAAGATCTACGACGCTTCCAGGAAGAGCATGGGCGCCGACTTATCGGAGGTCGATGTTGAGAGGATAAGGGACTTCGTTAACGTAATCCTAAATCTTTACGAGTTAAGAGATAAGCTTTCAGAATACTTGAGTCAGGTCATGAAGGAGGTAGCCCCCAACATAACGGAGCTCGTGGGGCCTACCCTGGGCGCGAGGTTATTATCGCTTGCCGGAAGTCTTGAAGACTTGGCTAAGATGCCTGCAAGCACTATTCAAGTATTAGGTGCTGAGAAAGCCTTATTCAGGGCTTTAAGAACTGGTGGGAGACCTCCGAAACACGGCGTGTTATTCCAGTACCCGGAGATACACACAGCCCCTAAGTGGCAGAGAGGTAAGATCGCGAGAGCTGTCGCGACTAAGCTAGCTATAGCCGCTAAAGCCGATTACTTCACCGGCAGATTCATAGCAGATAAACTCAAGAAAGATCTTCAGGAGAGGATCGCGGAGATTAAGGAGTTGTACGCTAAGCCGCCCGCCAAGCCCGTGCCCGAGAAAGTTAAAGGGCCTGAGAGACCCTCATTCAAGAGGGGTAGGAGGGGGAGGGGCGGTAGGTGATAGAAGATGATAGAGGTAGTCAGTATTAAGCCTCATGAAAAATACGGCGGCGTGTACCTGGTTGAGTTAGAGGACGGTAGTATGAAACTAGCTACTAAGAACCTAGCCCCCGGTAAGAGGGTCTACGGCGAGAGACTGTACCTGTATGAGGGGGTGGAGTATAGGGAGTGGAACCCCTACAGGAGTAAGCTGGCTGGAGCCTTATTGAAAGGTATAAAAGAATTATTCATTGGTAGCGGTACTAAGGTCCTCTACCTAGGCGCTGGCTCGGGAACGACACCGAGTCACGTGTCCGATCTAGTCGGCGAGAAGGGGGTTGTGTACGCGGTTGAGTTCGCGCCTAGAGTAATAAGAGATTTACTGAGGGTGTGTGAAGACCGCAAAAACTTAATCCCGTTATTAAACGACGCGCGCTTCCCGCAGAAATACTCCCACACAGTCTCTCTTGTCGATGTCTTATACGCTGATGTAGCGCAGCCGGAGCAGGCAGCTATCGTGAACATCAACGCTAAGTACTTCTTGAGGGAGAACGGATATCTCTACCTAGCTATAAAGTCTAGAAGTATTGACGTGACTAAAGAACCTGACGAGATTTATAAGCGGGAGATAGACACGCTGACTAAGGGAGGGTTCGAAATAGTTGACGTGGTTCATCTAGACCCCTTCGATAAAGACCACGCCATGGTGTTAGCTAGGTATACGAGAAGCTGATATCTGTCTTTAAAGAGAAAAATCAAAACTTATATTGCTGCATTACTTAATTATTATTGATGATGATGGAGAGTAGAGTGGGAAGTAAGGAAGTGCTTAAGAAGCTTTACGAAGGAGTCAATAAAGTGTTAGAGAGAGTTAGCTTTAGGTATGAGGTCATCAACTTCCCCGTTAAGTATAGGGAGAGGTCTATAGACATAGTTGCTAGCAGTGATGAGCACGGGACACTCATAATAAGAGTTAAGGACTTGATGCACGTGAATAAGAACGAAGCGCAGGACTTAATTAAGTCTTCGATAGCTTTAAACGCGGTGCCTTTAATAATTTCAGAAACCCCTGACGTATACGAGAACATAGTGATTGAGAAGGAAGGTGTTTACCTACTTAGCTTAAAGACTTTCCAGAACATGTATTCCGGGAGAGACGAGTTAATAGCTCTATATAAGAGGGGGGAGTTATTCGTTAAAGTAGATAGTGAGGTCTTCTCTAGGAGGAGGACAGAACTAAAACACACGCTGACGTCCCTGTCATCCCTCCTAAACATCTCTAGGAAAACTCTGGAGACCTATGAGAAGAGGGGAGGGAACGTAACCATAGAGACTGCTGAGAAGCTAGCTTCGGTGTTAGGCGATGAAGTCATAAGACCTATATCAGCTAAAGACTTAAGGGAAGAGTTCGCTAGTAAGTCGATTAAAGAGGCTCAAGGATTCGTTAGCGAGGATTTAATACGCGTGAAAACAAACCTTAAAGAATTATTCGACGTGGACGAGAGCAAGATATACGAGATAAGGCGGTCGGCGCCGGACTACATAATAAAAGATAGGGAGACCCTCATAACGGTGGATACGACCAGGTCCCGCAGGTATGGCATGAAGGAAATGGTTGTGAAGATCGGTGAGTGCCTGAAGTTCTCTAAAGTTACTGACGCGGATGTCAGGGTCGTTACAGACGATCCCGAGAAAGCGAGGATGATAAGAGATAGCTTATCGACTGTTGAGAAAGGGGAGGTTAAGATAATTAAGGTTTAGCGCAAGGATTTAAGAATGATCGCAGGCTTGAGCATGAAATGAAGTTCTTCATTAGCGGCCCTCCAGGCGTTGGTAAAACCACTACGTTTCTTAAAGTCATTGAGTTGCTGAGAGAGGACGGCTTAAGAATAGGTGGTTTTATCTGCCCTGAGGTCCGGGCGGGTGGGCGGAGGATAGGTTTCAAGATAGTTGATTTAATGAGTGGTGAGGAGGGTTGGTTAGCCAAGCTATGTGAGGGTGGGGAGCCACGCATCGGGAGGTACTGCGTCAACGTGGAGGCCGCTACAGCCGTGGGGGTCAACTCCATAAAGAAAGCGGTGGAGAACTCTGACTTGATAGCTATTGATGAGATAGGTCCTATGGAGTTATCGGTCCCTCAGCTTAGGTCAGCTATCTACGACGTTTTAAGAAGTGACAGGGTTTTACTAGCCGTTATCCACTGGAAGCTGAAGGATACCATACTTAAGTCCTTGAGCGGTCGGTGGGAATTGTTTTCCGTGTCTCTCTCGAACAGGGACTGGATTCATAAAGACCTGTACTTTAAGATACGGGATTCACTATATTAGCTCTCAAACCAATGTTATTATTGGTATGAGGAAACGGTGTCTCTGATGAGGGCGGAGCTGGAGCGACGTATACTGGAGATTGTTAAGCAACGAGGCAGGAACGGCGTTATTCAGAGTGAGTTATGGTCTGTTCTAGGGGTCGATAATAGGGAGGGTTCGCGAGCGGTTCTCAGCTTGGTTCGTAAGGGTTTGATAAAGAGAGAGCAAATGCTGTATAAGGGTAGGAAGACGTACGTGCTCAAGTACGTGCCTGAGAAACTAGAGGAGGTATCTCTTAAAGTTAGTTTAAACCCGGTCATCAAATTGCCTTGTTTTGTGTGTAGGGAGTTATATAGGTGTGGTACCGGAGGCTTCTTCAACCCATACAAATGCAACCTACTTACTTACTTCCTGCAAAGCAACTCAGATTAACTAGTCATGAGACGCACTTAAGCAAGGTTTCCAAATCTGAGTCTGTTCTGATGTATTGGGGCGCTACATGCGTCCTGCTAGCTCTATAGCCTGCTTTCCTCAAGCATTCTAAGACTTTCTTGACCGGCGGTAAGTTTGTTTTCAAGAACCTAGCTAGGGTGACTAGGTTGTATGCAGGTAAGCCGGTCTCCTCGCTCGCCAGAAATTCTAGTAGCTTAGCTAGCTTATCGCGTGACTGCAGGTAGCTAAACCTACTCAATAAATCCCTGAGGATCTTAAGAAACGAGGTGTTGACTAGTTCTCCTCTCCACAGAGGACCTAAGAGTTTCACAGGACCTCCGCAGAAAGAACATACCTCGCCCTCAACCACCTTATTCGTGTATGTTCTGAAACCACACCTATCGCATATTAGGAGGTAGCTTACCTGATTAGAGAGGACTTCACTAGCTTTAGTAGCTCCCTTAGAAACCCTCGCGAAAACCCTGTAGTAATGTCCTGAGTAAAAAGAGAGCAGGGGTTCCACAACCCTGTCTCGAGTAGCCCCCCTCCTAGCCATGAAACCTAGCAAAACGCGAAGTCCTACCTCAACACCTACATCGTTAGGGAGTAGCTTAACGTCGTATCTCCTAGACCCGGCTAAGTATTTAGACCCGCTTAAGGGTGCTGTATCCGTTGCCGTAGCGGCTAAGATGCCGTGATTCCTGGTAGACCATATGCCGGCGTCAACGTACGGTGCCGGGGTCCCGTAAGGGTCTATGTCAACGAAAACGAAGGTGTATCCCAGAGACTTCAGCATGTAGAGGATTGCGTTAGCGTCCCCTCTGAAGACCCTCACCTTACCCTGGACATTATTCATGCGCACGTTTTCCTGGATCAACTTGAAGGCGTTGGGGTCTAAGTCGTTAGCGTATACTTCATCAACGCCGGGTACCTCGATCGCGTACCTCACCGCCCTGACCCCGGTCCCTGAGAACGGGTCAGCCACTCTCACAGGCTTCTCGAAATTCTGAGTGTTGAGTAGAGCGGTCAGTACTAGGACTGAAACATCCCTATTCATGGTCTGAGCCGGGTTGTAGAAGACAGGCGCCCACGCGGGCTCGTACACATTATCAGGTCTTAAGTACTTCGCGGGGTTCGGGACCTTGATCCTCGCCCTACCTTCCTCGATAACTACGTAATCCTCGGACATACTAGAGACACCGGCTCCACCACGTTTTCGGGGGTTACTAACCCTTCCTTAAAGAAGAATTAGGTTGATATCTTAAAAATCAACTAGGCTAGTAAAGGTATTGTTGGGGGAGTGATGCTGGAACTATACCTGATGACCGCTACCTTACTCTTGGTGTTGATCTCTATTACGGGCTACGACAAGTACGTAGCCGCGAAAATCCGCGGTCGCTTGAGGCGGGAGCAGGGGGTTAGCGAGGTACGAAGCAATTTAGGGGGGTATGAGGTAGATACCTTCACTAAGATGAAGGTTAAGAAGGTTAAGGCTTCTAAAATAGGTAGTTACTTAATCATCACCTTACTCGTTAGTGAGGGTGAGGAATCCGGTAGGGGTGAGGTGGTCGAGATAGATAACCCTGTTCTGCTGACTTACTTGGAAGATGAGGAGGACGTAACTACTTAATGAATTGCTCTTCATACTGCTTTATTAACTCCACGCTCTGCTTGGTGTCTATGAAGAGCTTCGTCGCCTCCTCAACGTCTTCAGGCATTATCTCTTGGTGTTTCTTGCGCTCAGCTATTATGTGTGCGGGCCTGAGTAGCTGGACAGCGTACCTAAGGCTGTGGCTAACCCCTATGTCCGCTAACCGTTCAAGACTCTCCTTACTTAATTGGACTTCCTCTTCCTCCGCTCTAATCGATATTATCTGCTTTATTTCCTCCCTGCTGTAAGGCTTCATGGGGATTATCAATAACCTATCTAGGAGGTCTAGGGGTATCCCGTGAGGTGACTCGATATCGGTTCCTCTAATCTTAGTAACCCCCCTGTTAGTAGCTAGTATCAGTATAGGCGAGAACTCGGATTCGAGGACTTTAGTCAAGAAGGAGAAAGCTTCGAGATCTAGGAGGTGTGCGTCGTCGATGAATAAGACTCCGGGCACTATCTCCCCCTTACCTTCCTCGAGCCACTTCCTCACCATGGAGTTAACGGATTTCCTCGTGTCTTCATCTATTTCTTTCTCTAGCTCAACACCGAAGAGGGAGGTTATAGAGAGTCTCTGACTAGCTACGTAGAGGTCTAGGTCGTTGAAAGTGAATACACGCACTATTTCCTTATCCCTCTTTACCGGTCCGGAAGGCATCTCTTCCTCGATACGTGTTGAGTCTATGTCGTAATACTTGGCTTCCTCAACCCCTTTAACTCTCCCTACCTTATGCACTATGCCTGTCTCCGCGTCTATCCATATGTGGTCACCCCTCTTAATCCTGAGCTGAACTAATTGACTAGTTATTTCCTCGCCCACGGATATCGTTATGGAGTCGTCCTTCGTTTCAAGAGTTATTCTAGCCTCCCCAGGTATTCTCGCGTACGGATTGAACGGGTGTTTCACGAAACCTATCTTTATGTTCTTGACCACACCCTCGTAAACCTTCCTGACCTCCCTGACCTTAACGCCTATGGCTTTACGTACGGCACGCATTAGAACCTCTGTTTTCTTTACTTCCGTTGAGTAGATCTCAGCACCATCTATGGCTACGAAAGGTGTGTCCTCACCTAACTCCCTCGCTATAGCTACTGCCAGAGCCGTCTTCCCGGTGCCTGGGGGGCCGACGAGCAATATCCCCTTACCAGTCATCTTGCCTTGCCTTATGAGATCGACTACAACGCCCGCAGCTTTCCTAGCCTCTATCTGACCCACCAAGCCCCCCGCAACAGGCTTAGGCTCCATATTAGCGTCGAGTCCGAGACCCCTTATATGGCTGTGCAGGCTCAAGACTACCTCAGGCCTAACACTCTTAATCTCCTTAATCTCACTCACTTTCAGTCCCCCAATAATTTATTAAATTATAGTTTTTCTGATTTATTAGCGTTAGATTAGCTACATTTAGGGATGTAAGAGATGCCGCAAAAACCTCAGCAAACCTCGGGAACCACGTCTAAGGAGTTAAGAATAATTGCCAGACCCGCCGCAACAATAGAAGCCGTTAAGAAAGACCCTGATAAACTAAAGCTACTCACCATAATAGACCACCTCAAAGTAATATCTGAGAGAAGCTTGAGTAGCTTAGTGTATACGTTGTCTAAGGAGAAGAACATTAAGTTCAAGTACTCCTTCGTGTTAGTCGATCAAATACCTAGTAGTAAGGAATTAAGTGAGGATGTTCGAGTACTTCTTTATCTAGGGTTGGTGGAGACGGAGCCCACGCTGAGGAAGCTCAGGCTAACGAGTTCCGGCAAGGAATTCCTAGAGCAGAACAAGCTAGACGAAAACACGTTGAACGAATTATTGAAAGCCGTTGACGAATTAAAAGAGAGGATACTTAGTGAGGAGAGAGTAGCTGAGTTTTCCGCAAGGCCCGCGAGAGGTAGGAGGAGGTTTAGGCGTTAGGATATCTAAGGCTACTTGATTTTCTCTCGGACATCGCTAGGAAGTAAATCCCTGTATTTTTTAAGGAATTCCTCCTCTCTAGACTTAACCTTCGGGTGTAGCCTCCTACTATCTGGGTACATGAAGGGGATCCCGTTTATTATCGGGTACCACCGACCGCATTTCTCGCATAACAGAACCCCGCTCAAGACTTCTTCCTTAACGCATGACTCACACTCTAGCTTGCTAATATCTAGAGAGCTAACTAATTTCTCATGCTTACCGCAATAGTAGTCACAGAACGGTTTGGCGACCGCGTAATCCTTCTCCGACACCTTCTTCTCTATCACGTATAGTCTTAGAGGGAAATTCTTGCACATCGGGCACGCAAGCAGGTTCAGTAACGGATACCTCATTTCAATACCTCACTAGTAATTCTCAGCAAGTCTTTAAGAATTTCGTTAGCTTTGCCTTCACTATCTGCCTCCACGAAAATCCTTATTAGAGGCTCCGTTCCGGAAGGCCTCACCAAGAACCAGAAATCAGGCCCTATCACCTTCACGCCGTCTATGGTTATGTTCCTGTACCCGCCGTAGCTAAGCAGGATCTTGCCTATTACGTCGTTAACCAAGTTCTTGTCCTTCAAAGGCACCTTAGTCTTGATTAAGTACCTCTTAGGAAGCCTATCATAGAGCTCGCTGAGGGGGACGCCCTCACTACCTAGCAACTCCAGCATCAACGCGGTAGTCATCGCGCCGTCCCTCACCATCTGGTGTGGCGCGTACATGAAACCCCCGTTCTCCTCGAAACCAGCCATAGCCCCTAAACTCTTCATAGTCCTAGCAATCACTATACTACCCACCCTAACCCACACGACCTCCACGCCGTACTCGCGAAGCAGGTCCTCTATCATGGTTGATGATGAGACAGCCGTAACCACACGGCGCGGCAGGTTATCCCTCCTGTTAGTTATTATGTGCTTGCATAGGAGGGTAGCGGATCTATCGCCCGGCATATAACGACCTAGATTATCTATGAAGATAGCTCTGTCA
Source organism: Desulfurococcaceae archaeon (assembly GCA_020833255.1). GTDB lineage: Archaea > Thermoproteota > Thermoprotei_A > Sulfolobales > NBVN01 > Zestomicrobium. The sequence goes on from JAJHQR010000019.1 coordinate 10,104, forward strand.
GCGTCCCCGTCATGCGCTACGGCGAAATCAGCTTTCACGTCGCGCACTATGCTACTCAAGTATTCTAGGTTTTCCTGAGTAGGTTCGGGCTCTCTGTAAGGCTGGTGAGTTAGGTCGCCGTTAACGGTCAATACTCGCGCGCCGAGCGCTCTAAGCAGTTTGGGGGTTGTGAGCGCGCCCACGTTATTCGCGGGATCAACGACTACTCTGAAGGATTTCTTCAGCTTACCGGTATCGACGAGTCTCATCACCCCGTCAACGTAGAACTCGTTAACGTCGTCGACTAAAGTCTTCCTATGCCTTAACTCCCTCCAAGAAACCCTCCTAAATCTCTCCTCAAGGAATATCTTCTCAATCTCCTCCTCAACCTCTCTAGGGGCTTCGATACCGTCAGACAACACTACCTTGATACCGCTGTACTGCGGTGGGTTATGCGACGCAGTCACCATCACACCTCCGTCAAAACCTCTCTCCTTAACGTTGTACTGAAGCGCGGGGGTCGGTGTGAGGCCGGCGTCATAAACCCTTAACCCTGAAGACGCTAAAACACCCATCACGATATCCTGAATCAACTCACTACCGGCTCTCGCGTCCCTCCCAACCAATATGGAAGACCCGCTACCGAAGTATGACGCTATGGCTAGGGCGAGCCTGACAACGAATTCTGGTTTTAGGTCCTCGTTAACAACCCCTCTAACGCCGTCAGTACCGAAGAGTCTCACTCCAGACTACACCACGTTAATTAATTGATTACCTCAATTAATTAATTTTTCAGTCCCCGATATTTGTTGGGGTGGTAGATTTCAGGGTATGGATCGACGTGTTGACTTCTAAGCAAGCAACTCTTTTCAGCTTATTATCTAGGGAGTTGCTTGGGAGAGGTTATGAGGTCTTAGTCACTTGCAGAGACTACGAGTATACTGTAGGGGCTTTGAGGAGGTTCGGGGTAGAACCAGTGGTTATCGGGAGGTACGTCATAGGCAGTCCCTACGACAAGGTGTTGGGGGACGCTGACAGGATGTTTGGCTTAGCAGTACATGTTGAGAGGTTTAAGCCTGACGTGCTCGTGGCCTACCCTAACCCGCCCGCCGCCAGGCTGGCCTTCGGTGTCGGGATTAAGTACGTGGCTATAACGGACTCGCCTCACGCTCAAGTACCCAGTAGGCTCTCCCTACCCTTAGCGGACGTAGTGATAGTCTCTGACTGCATACCTGAGGAAGACGTTAGGAAGTATATGTTCGGGGGTTCTAGACTGGTGAGGTACGGCGGGGTTGACGAGGTTTCCTGGCTACTCAGGAGTATGCCGGACTTAAGCTATGTGGAGGGTTTAGGTCTTGAACCCTACAAGTACGTAGTTATCAGGCCGCACGAGCATCACGCGACTTACTATAAGGGGGTTAAGCTAAGCTTCGATCTCAGGAAATTAATGTATCACGTCCTAAGCAACAATTTAAAGATCGTTTTCCTCCCCAGATACCCTGAACACAAGGAATTAATTAATGAATTACCTCAGACGTTAAAGAGTGAAGTGATCGTTGTTGAGGGTTCCTACGACGGGGTTAGCTTAGCTTTCTACGCTAGAGCGGTAGTTAGCGGCGGCTCAACTCTGGCTAGGGAAGCCGCGCTCCTCAACACGGTCGGCATCACCTACTATCCAGGCTTAATACACGTCAACGAATGTGTCAGAGCTAGGGGGTACCCACTATTCAAGGTCTCAACAACTGAGGAAGCGCTGGCCTTAATTAGTGAGGCTGGGTCTAAGGGGAAGGACGTGGGGGGCGTTCTAGGGAGGATTAAGAGAGACTTCGAGGATCTTATAGGGGTTGTTGTTAAGGTCTTGGAGGGAGGGGTTTAAAGTTTGTTTATGTCTAAGGGTTCCGTGGTCTTAGGGATAGACGAGGCTGGGAGAGGGCCTGTAATAGGGGATATGTTCGTCGCTTGCGTCGGGGTTAGGGAGGAACTCACACAACACCTTAAAGACTTAGGGGTTAGGGATAGTAAGAGTCTTACTCCACGTGCTAGAGCTGCTTTATTCCCTAAAATCGTTGAGGTAGCTGAGGTAGTGGTTGTTAGGAGGTACGGGCCGGCAACGATAGACGCGAGTAACCTGAATAATTTGTTTGTTGAGGCAGTCGTTTCGTTGGTTAAGACAGTCTTAGGTCTGGGAATCAAGGTATCTGAGGTTTACGTAGACGCTCTCTCATCCCTTAAACACGAGAGGATCCTGGTAGCGAATATCCCAACCAATATTAAACTCGTTTACGAGCACAAAGCTGACGTCAGGTACCCTGTAGTAGCGGCGGCTTCCATAATCGCTAAGTTTCTCAGGGATACGCACGTGGGGTTCCTGCACTCAATCTACGGCGATTTCGGTAGCGGGTATCCTTCAGATCCAAGGACTATCAAGTGGTTAGCTGAGCACGCCCCTGAAGAAACCCCCATAGTACGTAAGACTTGGTCAACACTTAAGAAACTAGGTTTAGGGGGTGTCAAGAGCGATCAGGGATTGCTTAAGTGGCTTAGGGAGGGGGCCCGGCAATGAGTCATATACTTAAAGAGGGCTAACTCAATTTTTAGTAGGAGAGAGAGTGCCGACCAACCTACCTGCTGAAGCTAAGGCTAAGTGGGTAAAGTATTTAGAGGCTAAGACTACTGAGGAGAAAATACAGGCTTTGGAAGAGTTTTTGTCAGCTGTCCCTAAACATAAAGGTACTGAGAACCTCGTTGCTTGGGTTAGGAGGAAGCTCTCGGAGCTTAGGAAAGAGCTTGAGGAGAAGAGGTCTAGGAGAGGGGGTAGCGGGGGTCCCACGTTCTTCATAGAGAAGGAGGGCGCTGCGCAAGTAGTTATCCTAGGCTTCCCCTCTTCCGGGAAGAGCTCCGTGCTCAGGGCATTGACTAACGCGAAACCTGAGGTAGGTCAAATACCTTTCACCACTAAAATGCCCGTGCCCGGAATGATGATGTTCGAGGATATCCAGATACAGTTGATAGACACCCCCGCGTTCGTCGAGGGGGTTTCGAAAGGTGCTGTATGGTGGGGGACTAGGTTGTTAGGTCTTGCTAGGAACGCTGACGGACTCTTGATAGTTCTAGACGCTTCGAGCAATCCTGTGAGGCAGTTGGAGATCATGGTGAAGGAATTAACGGATTCCGGCATCTACTTGGTAAGACCTAGGGGTCAGGTACAGATAATTAGGGGGAGGAGCCACCAGGGAGTTAGGGTAGTGGTAAACGGTAAGTTAATCGGGTGTACTGCTGAGGACGTGAGGAAACTTCTTGAGAGTTACCGTCTCTACAATTCTGAGGTAAGGATCATCGGCGAGGTATCTCTAGATGAGGTTGAGAGAGCTATCTTCGAGAGGGTTACTTACAAGCCCTCACTAATACTGCTGAATAAGGTAGACCTGATCGCGGGAAACCAGCTGAGTTCCTTGACGGAGGCTTTAAAGAGTTTAATACCCGGCGTTGAGGTCGTGCCAGTCTCCGCGGCACACATGAGAGGTTTTGAGAACGTTCCTCGACTAGTCTTCAAAATGCTTAACTTAATAAGGGTTTACACGAAGGAACCTAACACAGACACACACTCGCCTAAACCCCTGATTCTTAGGGAGGGCTCCACCGTTGAAGACGCTATTAAAGAAATACGTGAGGAGTTTCTGAGGTTCTTTAGGTATGCCAGGATTTGGGGGCCCTCAGCGAAGTATCCTGGCGAGAAGGTGGGTCTCTCACATAAATTAATGGATAAGGACATAATCGAGATAAGAACTACCATCAAGGGTATTTAAGCGGGGTTGAGGTGATTGGTTAAGAAAGATAAAGAATCTAAGAGGAAGAGTTCTGGGAAGAAGACTGAGGCCGGGAGGGAGAAGCCTCCTAAAAAAGAAGTTGAGCAGAAAACAGTTAAAGAGAGGAAAGCAAGTCGTAAAGAAGTAGACATCGATAAATGGATTGAAGAGAACATAAGGGACTTCGTTAACCTATCAGGTCTCTCAATACTTGGGTTGAGTGACGCTCAGTACGTGGAGCTACTTCACGACATACTAACTCAGCTTTACGGCTCCCCAACCACTCGCACGGATGTTGAGACGGTAGTTAAGAGATATAATAGGCATAGAGAAACCATAAACGAGTTGATAGCTAATAGGGTAGTCCAGATGTTCGAGTCTTTAACGCCGAATCTCCTCGACTTCATAGTAGCGAGCGTTAAGGATTCTGTTCTCGTAGTAGCTCCCAGGATCTACGAGCAGGTAGTACGGGAGAAGCGAACAGACCTCATAGAGGTGCTCAGGATAAAGTGGTTTAACGCGTGGGTTAACAGGAGGTATAAGATCCCCCCCGTCACGTGCCCTAAGTGCGGCTTCAATTCGTTAATGCCGGACCTCACGTGCTTGGTGTGTGGGGCTTCCGTGAGTGAGTCACAGCTCAGAAAACATGTGAGCTTCGAGGAAGGTCTTAAGAGGCTTGCTAGCGAACTACCCTGTGGTGAGTTGAAAGAGTTGCTTAACTACGATTTAGTCTTGCTAAATAGTGCGGGGATTAGAAAGCCGACGGAGCTTAAGACTCCAGTAGATATAGAAGTGTATTTAACTCCTGAAGAGAAGAAAATAATTAGGGAAGCTTACACCAGTAGGTGCAGGACGGTAGGTAATGAGGGTAGTAAGTGATTTGAAGGAGTTGATGGAGGTAGTTTACGGGTGTGACGTAGTCCTAGTAGTGATTTCCAGGACCGGGGTCCCCGAAGCTCAAGTCTTACAAAAGACTTTGAGAAGGATAGAGGAGAAGTCTAGAGGCTTAGTGACGGCCGTCATGTTCTTGTCCGAGGAACTAAAAAACGATACGGTAACGATATCCCTCTTCTTCAAGGGTGTGGAGGTCGTTAGGCAAGACGGTATCTTCGGTAATGAGAAGAAAGATTATGAAGCTTTGAAGTGGACCATATCATCAGTTTTAAATAGTAGGGGGGTTGAGACCCCGTTCTAAACACGTTAGTGACCGCTTCCTGAAACCGCTAGACCAGCTGATTCGTCACGGCAAGTCCTCCATGAAAGACTCCCTAAGCACTTTATCGTCAGTTATCCCAACACCTTCTAGGATTAAGAGTTTTTTCTTCAGGTCCGGCCGTGATTTACCCTTGAATGTGTAGTTGCCGAGCTCCCCGCTCTCGTGAACTACCCTATGGCAAGGGACTATTATGGGTTCCTCATTGCTTTTCAGAACCCTAGCAACGCTCCTAGGGTGAGCTCCTAAGATCTTAGCTATCCTTGAGTAGCTAGTGACCTTACCTAAGGGTATGGCCATGAGTAGAGACTTAACGGCTTCTCTGAAGCACTCCTCCGTAAAAGAAATCTTTAAGGCGTTGTCTGCGCTTTCTTCTACGCATAAAAACCTCAAGATAATCCCTTTACTTACTCTCAACGCTTTTAACGGAGTAGATCGTTATCCTGCCCTTCTCCTCATCTCTCTCAATAATGAATTCAGTACCCCATTTCTCCACCATGCTCTTAGGGAGGTACAGGTTCAGCGGGAGCGTGTAATACTCGTATTGGTAAACCTTATCTTTCACAGTTTTCTTACCGGTTATCTTCCTCGCCGTAACGGTTCTTCTTCGCACAACCATTTTTACACACCAAGAATAACTAAGATATCGCTTTAAAAAGGAGAAACCTTTAAAACTCGTTCTCATGGTTAAGAAGTGAGAGGCTGGAGGACCTCGAAGGTGGGTATTATTATGCGTGATTAATGATAGGTGCGTTTAAATAAGTCTTCGTCTTGAACGTAGGATTTACCGAGTCTTAACGCTGTCTCAGCTTTACTTAGCTCGTAACCTATGTAGAGTGCGTGATCAACGTTTATTTCGTAGTCTCTCAGTAGTGTTCTGCCTAGGTCGAGTGCTTTGCTCCCCACGTATCTTTTGAGGATTTTGTTGTTGCTTCTGTCATGAACGTCTACCACTATCTGCTTTCCTTCCTTATCCACGTAGATCTTCACGTAATACCTCATATCTAGGCGTGGCTGGCCCTCACCACCGCTAACTCTCTCAACGACTCCTTCATGAGCTGGTACAGGGATGTTTAAGTCTTTCTTATCCTTGATTATCAGGAGGTCTATCCCTTGATTAACGGGGGGTGACTTCTTAAGGAAGGCTCTGTAAATTAATTCTCTGCTAATCGAGGCTTCTAAGGAAGCGCCGCGGGCTTTAACGCTTGACTCAGTGATCAATACGGATGAAGCGCCTAGCTCGAACCCTATATCTATTAAGAGGGCTATGACTCCCGGAGTGTCAGCGTCTATTAATTCGTATACGTTAGCAGGACTGAATAAGATGGGGTATCTAACCCTGCTTCTTATTTTACTCAACTCTATTATGCTGTCCACGAAACCTAGCGTGGGCGGTCTGACTATGGTGTCAACTAAGATTTTATTGAATCCTATGTCTTGAAGCATCTCGATCACTTTGATTAAGTCCTCACCGCCAGTACTCGACGGCACCGCCACGACTGCTTGATCAGTCCTTAAGTAGCTAGCGACTAAGTCGACGTTACTCACTGATATGTTGAGTATTAAGTCGCTCAAGTCGAGCAAGTCTTTGAGCTTCTCCTTAGGGACGCTCTCGTAGATTAAGTCAATCCCGGTCAACATGTCGTGAGCTGAGCTAACAGACAGCAACTTGCTGACGAGGTCTAGAGCTCTACACTCAATACCACACCCTATCACCACACCCTCATAACTTAAGGTTCTGAGTTCACTGAGTTTTGTTTCTAGGTGCTCAACGCTGGAGTACTCGCTAACTAAGTATTCGTAGATTAAGTTGAGAGGAGGCGGTGTCTCCGCGAACACGACGTTCCTCAACTTAAAGAGAGGTTTCTTAGATTGCAGGACCTCACTCAACCTCGTTTGATAATACTTCGTTAGTTTTTCACGCATGACCTCGTCTGCCGGAACGTCCGGGCTAAACTCGAGTCCCTGAAGAAGCTGCTTCAACATTTCGGGTAAGTCGCCGAGGTACTTAGGACCCTTAACCGCTCTCACCCCAATCAAGTTCTGGATCTCTCTCGCGGACCCTATGCTTAAGCCGGGAATGACTATCAAGTCAGCTTTCCCCGACCCCCCGTAGGTAGCTAGTTCGCTAGCTATGAGCTTGGTAGTCGCTAAGGAAGCGATAGGAACGCTTCTCAACTCAAAAACGTCTAAATCAATAAGATCACGTAGGTCCTTAACCACCTCCTCAAGTATCGGCCTAGCTATTCTCGAAGTCACTAACAGTACCCTCAACCCCCACCCCTAACTAACATATAAGCTCGCTGTAATTATATTCTGGGTGTCGACCCCTTGCCCGAGACTATCGACGTATTAAAGCTTGAGGGGCTAGCGATCAACGGGTTAGTTAAGGAATCCGCGATACTGGACTGCGAGAAGAGAGGCAAGATAAGGATGAGTAAATTATTAGTTAAGCTCGTTAACGGCGAGGAGTACGAGACTCCGTGTTACGAATACCCCAGAATCTCGAGGGTTTACGTGTTAATAAGTAAGTATAGGGAGCTGCAGTAGGTATTTGAAACTTTATTATCTTAGTAAACGTAGAGGAGATAGATGATGAGTGGAATTACCTATGAATAGATGATTGAAACACCAGACACTGATTTCAGCTACGTAGCTCCCTGAGTTTTTTCTGCGTGAGCCACGCTAAGAGTCATTAGCTCGTAAGCTTAGGTAGCTTGATTAAAAAACGTAGAACGAGTCACTAGTTTCTCTCGAGTTGGTTGGGAAAAAACACAACTCGTTAGTCTTTCTTAGATATTACTATCTCGATTGTTGAGACCCTGGATTGCCTGCCTTCAGCGCTAGTAACTACTTGACTCCCTATCCTTATGTCCTTCACTACTACCTTGTCGGGCAGGAACCTATTCCTCACTATCTCGACGGTGTCAACAGCTTTCCCTATGGCCCTACCCCTAGCCTTCACCACGATCTCAGGAACTCCCTGGTTTAGCAGGGTTAGTGTTGCTAGTACGTAGTTCATTACGGGTTTCTTACCTACCAAGACTACGTTGCTTGACGCAGGTCCTTGAGACATTCACTCCACCTCTACACTTGTTTAGTCGTAATAATGTATGAGCACACCCTTAAAAGTTTTTCGTTTTTAGTGCTCGCTACGAAGCGTTCAAGAACGTGAATTTTTAAAGTTTATTTCAGTATATGAAGCTTAGGTAGTAGAAATGAGCGGCGTGATTCAGCCTGCGGTAAGGAGTCTAATAAGCGAGCTCAATAATTTAATAGGTAACGAGATAGTGGTGAAGTTAGTTGATGGAACAACGTATACGGGCAAACTAGTTGGTTTAGACCTTAGTGAGAGACTCACGCTACACTTAGTTCTCGAGAACGCCAGGAATCAGGAAGGCAGGTCTTTCTATAAAGTCTTCGTTAACGGTTCTAGAATATCTGAGATAATATTTGAGAGCAGGCCTGTCTTCGACCCGGAAGAATTCAGTAGGTACCTCATGACGAAACTCAACATACCTCCAACATCCATCAGGGTTATTAAAGAGGTTCACGCAGTCTACGTATACGATAAATTCAAGATAACGGAGAACGGGGTTGAGGGTTCCGGCGCCTTAGCTAATAAGCTGTATAGCGTCCTGCAAGAATACCTGGAGTTAAAGAAACGAGGTGCTCAGATCCAGACTTAGGAATCACGACGTTAGGACGTTGGTTGAGCGTGGCATGAGCTTCGAGATCAAGGACAAGGATCTCGCGGGGAGGATAGGGAAGCTCAAGACTAAATCCGGCTACATAGAAACCCCGGCTTTTTTCCCAGTAATTAACCCGGTAAAGCAAGAGAGGGAGGTACCCGCAGATAAGGTAAGGAGTATAGGCTTCGATCAAGTCATAACTAACGCGTTCATAATAAAGCAGGCGTTCGGGGATAAAGCTAAGGAAATCGGTGTTAAGAAGATCATAAATTTTGATGGCGTGGTCATGACGGATTCAGGCGCTTACCAGATATTGAGGTACGGTAGGGATAGGGTAAGGATAGAGCCGGAGGAGATAGCTACTTACCAAGTAGAGATAGGTTCCGACATAGCGGTGATAGCGGATATCCCCACGAGAGACGACTCCAGCTATGAGGAGGCTGTAGAGAGCGTTGAAGAGACTTTGAGGAGGGCTCGCCTAACCATAGAGAGGGTTAGGGAAAGCGACGTGTTGTGGGTTTTGCCGGTGCAGGGAGGGGTCTACCTAGATCTCGTTCTCAGGTCGGCTACGGAAGCAAGCAGGATCGAGGGTTACGGCATGTACGCTATAGGATCCCCGGTCACCGTACTCGAGAAATACGGTTTCAGTAAAATAGTTGATATGGTCGCTACAGCTAAGAGCGTGTTACCTCTAGATAAACCTGTTCACTTATTTGGCGGCGGGCACCCACTCATAATCCCGTTAATGGTGGCGTTAGGTGTGGACACCTTCGACTCGGCTTCCTACATACTTTACGCTAGGGATGGCAGGTACATGACCGAGGAAGGCACTTACAGAATCACGGACCTAGAGTACCTACCGTGTGAGTGCGAGGTCTGTAGCAGGTACACACCTAAGGAATTAATGGAGTTAGGGGAGAAAGAGAAAACCAAGATGCTCGCGATCCATAACCTGCACGTGATAAACAGGGAGGTAAAGCGAGTTAAGACCGCTTTGAAAGAAGGTAGGTTATGGGAACTGATTGAGGAGAGAGCGAGGACTCATCCATCAGTTAGGGAAGCTCTAAACACTCTGATAAGGTATGTTGATTGGATAGAGAGACTTGACCCGAGGTTTAAGGGGGACTCACACGCGATATTCCTTTACGACGTTACATCATATTACAGACCGGAACTAATACGTCATAGAAGGTTCCTTAAGAAAGCTTTCAAGGAGAAGAAACGAAAGATAATCTTGCTGCCGGGTAACCCGGAGGAGAAGCCTTTCAAGAACTCAGAAATATTTAAGGATGCTTTAAGTAAGGGGATGATCGACGCGGGGTCCCACGTCTTCGTGTACTTACCCTACTTTAACTTAGTGCCAGCGGAACTAGATCAAGCATATCCCTACTCGCAATTCGAGATGCCGGCAACCGTGGAGGAGCAAGTCATTAATTATATGGTTGAGGAGATAAGGAACCTAATTCTTGAGAAGGTGGGGGAAGCAGATCTAGTCATCCTCACGTGCTCGAAATATGCTTGGAGTAAGCGAGAACTCTTCAGAGACCTGGCTGTACACGGAGTTAAGATAATTGAGTTATGTCAAGAACCTTAACAGACTTCCCCTAAAACAATGCTTTTTCGGTTTGATCTCACATATATAGCTTAGGCCCTTTCTCTTCCTTGGTTTTCTTACTTGCTTCCTCCATTAAGGTCTCCGCGTAAGCGACTAACTTAGAATACTCTATTAAGTCATTGACTGACACACCGATCTTCAGTATTTCGTTGAGTTTCCTTATAAAGACTGCCGCCGCGGAGGGATCGTACTTACCTGGCTCTGTGTAGGGCAGTATTAGAAGCGTTGGTATTTTCTTAAGCGTGAAGATCGCGTAAAGAGTTGCTAGCGGGCCTACAATATAATTGCCTTTCCCTAACGTCGGTTCTTTAAAGCTCCACCCGCAGTCCATGTTACAGACCCACCTGAACTCTTCGTCACCCTCCTTAAGCTTGACGTTAAGTCCGCCGGCAAACACCGCTCTCTTACCGTTGATCTTCTTAAACCAATCGGCCAGTGCTAGGGAATAGGGCACCCTCTCAGGGGTTGTGGGTAACGCGTTATTAACCACTATTATTAAGTTCCTGTCCTCAGCTAAGAATATTTCGTAGGGGGTCATAACACCGTATTCTTCCATGGCCACGAAATCAGGCATGTACTTGGTTACGATATCACCTATTTTGACGGACCTCATCTTGTTAGCTATATACCTAGTTGCTATAGTCCCTACGTAGCCGAAGCCGGGGAATCCGGTGATCAGGACCCACTCCCTACCAGGTTCTCTAAGTATTTGCTCGAATTCTTCGTAGATGAATATCTCAACCTGCTTCATCCAGTCACACACTCCCTAATCTTTAACGCGGGACCAGTTAATAACTGAAGTATTTCCTCAGGTGATAGGAGGAGCTTGCCAACACATAAGAGCTCGTCGTCCTCACTAACCACGAGGGCTTCGTCACCAGCTCTAAGTTCCTCGTCTACTGACAAGACGTGCTTAGAGAAGACAGAACTCTTAGCTTCCAATATGTCCGGAACCATCTCGTTCACTACGACCAGTCTTAATCGTGGGGGAGGAACTAATTTATGTATTCTCCTAGCCAGGCTTAATCTTATGTTAAGGGTGTTTGTTTGCGCGACAACCGTAGCCAGTACTTCAGCGTTTTCAGGATCTATTAGAGCTCTCACCCTCCCAGTATTCCTTGACACACCTACTAACAAGTTGTCCGGTAGCACGGAGTCAGCAACGCTTACCCTCAGCTGATAATTTAGGGTAGCTCTAAAACTAAGTAGTTCGTCAGGGGTTATCTTCCTGATAACGTAACTCAACCCTTAAACCACCGAGGGCGTCTTGCGTTCCTGAGTCTTACTGCTTTCCTCTGCGTAGGGCCTGAAACGATCTTTAAGAACCTTCTTAATAGCTTCGATAAAGTCTTCCATGACCACGTAATTCCTGTTATTCCTTAACGCGGTGAATCCCGCTTCAGTACATATAGCCCTTATGTCAGCTCCTGAAGCGCCCTCAGATAACTTAGCCAGCAATCCTAGGTCCACGTCCTTAACCTTCATTTTCCTAGTGTGTATCTTGAATATTTCTAGGCGGCCTTGAAGATCGGGTAGCGGAACCTCGATCACCCTGTCAAATCTTCCAGGCCTTAGTAGTGCGGGGTCTAGGATATCTATTCTGTTCGTGGTAGCTAAGACCTTAACGTTATCTAGCGGCTCGAAGCCGTCTAACTCAGCTAGTAACTGAGTGAGCGTTCTGTGAATCTCCCTCTCGCCGCTAGTCCCTATGTCAAGTCTTTTCGCCCCGATAGCGTCAAGCTCGTCTATGAGTATTATCGCCGGAGCCTTCTTCTTCGCGAAACTGAAGACTTCCCTAACGATTCTAGCACCCTCACCAACGAATTTCTGAGCTAGCTCTGAAGCAACCAAGCTTATGAACGTAGCGTTAGACTCGCCGGCAACAGCTTTAGCTAGTAAAGTCTTGCCACAACCCGGGGGGCCGTAGAGGAGGATGCCTTTAGGGGGTTCAATACCTATCTCCCTAAATAATTCAGGGTTCTTCAGAGGTAATTCAACGACCTCCCTCAACTCCCTTATCTGTTCTTTAAGACCCCCCACGTCCTCATACCTCACCTTAGGCCTTTCAATGACCTCCATAGCCCTGACGTAAGGGTCTTCAAGTGATGGGAGGATGCCGACTACGGCGGAACCTCTTTGATTAAGCATCACTCTCGATCCCGGCCGCGCGTTCTTCACGTCAACATTCCCTAAAACCTCAACCACGAGGTTAGGGCCTGTAGAACTCTTGACTACCGCCCTGCCATCAGGCAATATCTCGAGTAAGACACCCTCTATGAGAGGTGTTGAGAGGAGCTTCTCAATCTCTTTCTTATAGTAGTTTATCTCATTCCTGAGGAACTCAACCTCTGTCTCCAGCTCCTGAATCCTCATCTCAAGATATCTTATGTAGTCGTCTGCCGAGCCCTTCTTACGCGAGCTATACTCAATACCGGACAATAAACGCCACCACTAAAAAACTAGTATCTTGAAAACCTAAAAAGGTATTTGTTTATTGAAACTTAAGAAAAGCTGTGAGTTAACGCGTTACTTCTCCTCTTCTTCCTTCTTCTCTTTCTTCTCCTCCTTCTTCTCTTCCTTGACTTTGCTAGCCGCCACCACGTCATCAATCCTTAACACTAGGGTTGCTGCCTCAGTACCTGCCTTAAGAGCGTTGGTCTTCACTGTCAGAGGCTCTATAACTCCTAAAGCCTCCATATCATCGACCTTACCGCTGAATACGTTAACCCCGTACTTAACCCCGTCAGGTTTGTTGTGCGCGCTCCTCAACTCTGAGATCATGTCTATCGGGTCTAGACCCGCGTTCTCCACGAGTGCTGAGACAACACCCTCTAAAGCTTTGGCGAAGGATAGTACGGCTAGCTGTTCCTTCCCGCCCACCTTAGTAGAGTACTCTCTTAAGTACCTCGCGATCTCTATCTCGAAGCTACCGCCACCGTACACGATCTTAGGGACTCTGAGAACGTCTGCTACAACACTTAACGCGTCTCTGAAAGATCTCTCAGCCTCGTCAACAACTCTCTCTAAGCCACCCCTGATTATTATGCTGACCGCCTTCGGGTCCTTAGTGCCCTCGACAAACACCATCTTGTCCTCCCCTACCTTCCTCTCCTCAACTAATTCCGCGTAGCCTAGGTCGTTAGGCGTTAAGTCGTCGATGTTGCTCACAATCTTCCCTCCAGTAGCTCTCTCAAGTTTCTCCATGTCTGATCTCTTAACTCTTCTTACTGCTAGTATTCCTTTCTTTGCTAGGAAGTGTTGAGCGACGTCGTCAATACCTTTCTGACAAATAACGACGTTAGCACCAGTAGCAGCAATCTTCTCAACCATATCCTTAAGAATATTCTCTTTCTGTTCTATGAATTTCCTCATCATCTCCGGGTCACTAATCCTTATCTCAGCGTCTATTTCTGTTTTCTCGATCTCTAGCGGCGCGTCGATTAAGGCGATCCTGGCTTTCTCAACCCTCTTAGGCATGCCTGGGTGGACTACCTCCTTATCTAGTATGACGCCGTAAACTAGCTTAGTGTCTGCGAGGGAGCCTCCGTGCTTCTTAATTATCTGTATGTTGTCTAGATCCACGTATATTCTACCGTCCCTATCCTCAGCTACCTGCTTAACAGCCTTCACAGCTATCTCCGCGAAGTACTCCCTAACGCCGTGGACCGCCTTACTTGTCAGGGCTGTCGAAGCTATCTTCTTCAAAGTCTCGAAATCGTTTACGTCCACGCTCTTAGCGACGCTCTCCGCGTACTTAACAGCTTCCTCGAGAGCTTTCTTATAGCCGTTAATTATTATCGTTGGGTGTACTTCCTTATTAAGGAGGTCCTCAGCAGCTTTCAGTAACTCGCCAGCAAATATTACGGCTGTCTTAGTCCCGTCACCGACTTCGTCGTCTTGACCCTTAGCTATCTGGACGAGCATCTTGGCTGTGGGGTGTTGAACGTCCATCTTATCCAGTATTGTGGCGCCGTCGTTAGTTATCGTGACGTCCCCTAAAGTATCCACGAGCATCTTATCCATACCTCTAGGTCCGTAAGTAGTCCTCAAAATCTCGGCTATAGTCATCGCGGCCACCATGTTCGACCTAAGCGCTTCAGCACCCGTGGTCCTCTGAGTACCCTCCTTCAATATTAAGACAGGTATGCCTGCGGTAGGAGCTGGGGCAACACCTCTCTGAGCCATACACTACTCACCAATAACTCAATATCAACCACTTCTATTTAAGCTTTTCGCTACACGTCACACCCAATTATTTTTAAAGGGAGTATCCGATATGTTTAGGGAGGGATGAGTGTATGGGTAGGGTGAGAACCTCGATAGTTAAGAGAACCGCCAGGAGGTTGATGGAGTTATTTCCTAGTGAGGTTACCGCGAGCTTCGAGGAAAACAAGAAGTTGGTTTCTAAGTATGTTTACCTCAGGTCTAAGAAGTTGAGGAATCAGATTGCCGGTTACCTAACCCACTTAGTGAGGGTTAGGGAGAAGAGATTGCAGACCCCTCAAGGCGAGGTTAGCGAGAGCGGGGCATTCGAGGAGACATGATGGTGCGGGTTAAGTTAGCGGGGGTTTTGAAGGGTAGGCTGGGTAGGGATGAGATAAGCATTGAGGTCAGTGAGCCAGTTAAGCTTAAGGAATTCCTAAAGGAACTCAGAGCCAAGATACCTGACTTGAGGGAAGCGGTGGAGGAAGACGGATCCTTAACTACCTCATACATAGCGTTCTTAAACGACGTGGACTACAGACTACTGGGAGGCCTAGACTACGTGCTCGAAGACAACGACGAGATTTTCCTGGTGCCCGTGAGTCATGGAGGTTAATCAACTAGAGGAAGTTTTGGGGATCGTGAGGGAAGTCTCTCGTAAGAACGAGTCGATGGGTTTCGATTACTGCGTGTCAGAAGATGACGATGTAGTGAGGTATGTGGGTAGCACCCTCAACCCACTCTGCGTAACCCAGGTAATCCCTTTAAGACTCGTTATCTCAATACCTCAAGTGAGAATCCCCGCACTACTAACTATCGAGGCTTTCACGAAAGGAGAGAACATAAGTAATAAGCCTGAGATAGAGTATCTCCTATACTTCGCCGGTAGCAGGCAGATAAAGCAAACACTAGAGAAATTAAGGAAATACTTAACGAAGCCATACCTAGTAATCAGGTTCTGTGAGGAAACAGCTGAAGAGAGCTTCAAGAAAATACCTAAGGGAGTAAAGTGTAGCTCTAAAGAAGCAGAGAACGCTCTGAAACCAGACGTAGAGGACATAAAAGAATTCTATGAGCTCGAGAAAACCACGGAGGAGAAACTACTTAAAGACATCCTAACACTAATAAACAACCTAAAACTACGACCGAAGACCTAGACCTTAAAGAAGTAACCCCC
>JAJHQR010000020.1 GCA_020833255.1 Desulfurococcaceae archaeon
CACCGTTAGAGGGGAAACGCCTCACCACCTAGATGTTTTAATAGTCTTGAAATAATGATTATTTGTGGTGGTTTAGTATTGGTTAAGATTCTCCTCTTGAGGAGTAAGGAATTAGAAGAGTTGCTGAGCCCTGAGTCTTTAATACCTGAGATCGAGAACGCGTTCGTCAGGTACTCTAAGAACGAGACCGTAACGCCGCCTAGGACTGTCATGTGGGTTGAGGGTAATTGGTGGGGGGTAATGCAGTCTTACGTACCGGGCTACGGGGTTGGTGTGAAGACTGTCAGCTTAATACCTCAAAACCCTAGTAGGGGCTTGCCGACCATCCAGGCTTTAGTGACTTTATTCGATGGGTTGAGCGGGTCCCCTCTCGCCGTTATGGAAGGCGGTGTTTTGACTGCTTTAAGAACGGGGGCTGCTAGTGCTGTCTCAGCTAAGTATTTAGCTCCTAGGGATGTGGGCCCTATAGGAATAATTGGGACGGGATATCAAGCAAGATATCAACTAAGGTTTGTGTCATCCGTTTATAAGACTGAGGACGTCGTGATCTACGATGTGAGACCTGATCAAATGAGGTTGTTTAGAGCTTGGGCGGAGAGCGCGGGCTTCAAAGTTTTCGAGGCTGCCTCAAGTGAGGAGCTAGTTAAGAAATGTAAGATAGTGATAGAGGCTTCAACCACTAAGGAGCCCGTGATCCTAGGTAAATGGCTGGGTAAGGGCCAGCATGTAATAAGTATAGGTGCTCACGCAAGAGATTACAGAGCTCTAGATGATGAAGCGATAACTAAGTTCGGTAAGATAGTTGTTGATTCCAGGAAAGCGGTGCTTGAGGAGACGGGTGATGTAAGAATCCCGCTCGAGAAAGGCTTGATTAAGCAGGAAGATATCGCTGAGTTAGGAGAGGTTGCAGCCGGACTCAGAAAAGGTAGGGAGGGTGATGAGTTAACACTCTTTAAGAGTGTGGGTCTAGCAATACAGGACGCCGCCGCAGCAGCGCTTGCTTACAGACTCGCTAGGAGTAGAGGGTTGGGTATTGAGGTAGAGCTTTAAACCAGTTTTTCAGCGAAATCCTGGCTGAAACGGTCCCCACACCATAGGGTGTGGGAGTTAGCTACTTCATTAATTCCTCTAATACTTTACGTAGGCGGTATAATCTCTCTACCAACTCGTCAGGTAGTTTAGGGAGTCCTCCCTTATCACGTATTCCTTTATACGCTTCCAGAAACTCTGCAAGTATTCCTGCAGATTTCGTGGCGTGAGGCAGTGTTTCCCTAACAAAGCACTCAAGACCTGCGCTAGTTATCTCATACTGTAATCTCCTGGAATCACTACTACTCTTCCTGATAAGGCCCTCGTTAACCATCTCGTTCAGTGTTCTGTATAAGGTCCCGATTGAAGGCTTCCACACGGACTGCGTTATGTATATTATCCTCTTATAAATTCCGTAACCGTGAAGTCGAGGATTAGTAGCTAGGACTGCTAAAACCAAATGCCTGAGTACCTGCGTTCTCCTCCTCTTAACCAAGTCACACCCTCTCTACATTAAATAATTCACGAAACAGGTATTTATCTATCATTTTCTAGGGTTAGGGAGGTTACGTTCAATAATTTTCTAGGGGAGGTCGGGTAAGCCTCAACTACTCTAATCTGCCGACCTCCAGGTATTAAATTCATTAACTTCCTAGATAGCTTTACGCTCGTATATATCGTGTGATCTCTCTTGAATGCAAGACCTGATAAAACCAGGTGATCTACTTGTTGATTATTCTCGTAAGGCGCTTCAACAAACTTAACTAATCCCTCCCTGCCTAAGACCTCGTAAGGTAATCTCGTCCTCTTAAATCTCTTTATGAGCCTCCTCCTATACTGGTATTTGTCCTTGAATTTCGCGGGGCAGTAGTGCACGTTTATCGGGAGGCCCTCCTCCAGCACCCAGTTCATGATCTGTAAAGCCACTTCCCTAGAACCCTGAACCGTGAGTCCGTCGGCATTCACTCTAAAACCCCTGCTCAAGATCCCGGCGTAGTTAGACTCGCTAACCTCCATCTCGTTTAAATTTATGAATCGAACGCCGAGTCTATAACCTCCCTCAACGAGTCCCCTCATCTTGCTGAAATCAGGTAGTACCGGGTTCTCTATGCCCGTATCAAAACCATAACTCAGCGCGATCTTCAAAGCGTTCCACGAGTGAGGCCCTGTCACATGTATTCTCAGCTCGTCAAGCCCCGCATTACTTAGCTTATCTAGGTGCTCTAACCTAAGATTTCTTCCCGTGGTATACATATGTACGTGGAAACCCTCCCCGAAAACCTCCTTCAGGTTCTTCACGACCTCAACCACGCTATCTATGGCGAGGAGAGGGTCCCCGCCAGTTATGCCCACGCCCCTAGACCCGGAAGCCAAGACCTCCAAAACAACGTCTTTCATATCCCTTACAAAGACTTCGTTGATGTATGAGGCTCTCTTCCCTCTCCTGAGCTCTGATATAGGGCAGTAGAAACATCCCTCACCACATACTCCTGTAGCGAAGAAAACGCTTTTCAAGCCCTTAATACATAAACTACATCCTTCCGGCAACCTACCTATCCAACAGCCTAAATCATCGCATTTACCGGTGTCCAGTACGCGACTCATTAACTAACCCTTACGTCCAGCTTAAATAACGAGAAAGACTCCGTCCGCTAGTTTCACGGCACTAGACACGTCGGCAGGAGCTCCGACGACTACTGACTTAATCTTATGCAGGTCTTTGATGTCGTGCGCTATCGCTTTGTACTCCTCTGAGAGGTAGAGCGTCCCGTCCAGCGGTTCAGCGAACGATATATTCCGTTCTTTCTTATACTTCCATATAGCTGAGTTAGCCGTTATTAAGTACTCTATCAACTTCTCGTCACCGCCTAAGTCTCTTAGATCCTCCTCGGTCACCACGGCCTTCCTCAACCCGTCGCTGGAGTACATGTTCCTCCACAAGTAGTCCGTAACGAAAGGCATTATGGGGTATAGGGTCTTCAGTATTAGTTTAAACACTCTGTGTAGGACGTACCTAGCCCCGTTCACGTACTTCATGTCGTAATCGCCTAACCCGTAAGCTCTCGACTTAACCGTCTCAAGATAATTTGACGCGAAAACGTCCCAAGCCAGGGCGTAGAGCTCGCTTATCGGCCTGAAAACGTCGAGCTCCTCGTAATACTTGAGAACCCTCCTAATTACTGAGACCGCGTACTTAAGCATCGCTCTATCCACGTCCTTCAAGACGGAATCCTTCAATGAGGGTTCATCAAAGAACGAGATGAACCTGCCTATATTGACTAACTTAGTCGCGAAAGCCAGCCCACTCCTAACCACGTCCTCCGACCACCTATAATCGCTACCTAACATACCGGAGATTGCGGCCCAATACCTAAACGCGTCAGCACCGTACTTCTCGACGTACGGCATAGGCGGGACTATGTTGCCAAGGGATTTATGCATCGCCCTACCCTTAGGATCTAGACCCATGCCGGAAATCCTGACCCACTTAAACGGCGGCTTCCCCGTGAGTAGCCAGACACGTAGGGTCGAGTAGTAGAGCCAAGTCCTTATTATGTCGTAGCCTTGAGGTCTGAGAGCGTGTTCCAGCGCTTTAAGAGCAGCCTCCTTGTTATCGAGCCACCTGGTCACGTATAAAACGCTGATCGACGAGTCGAACCACGTGTCGAACGTTCTCGTCTCGCCAACCAGCTCCTCCCTCGGCGCACCACAGTTAGGACATTTCTCATAGGGTGGCGGGTCTATCCAAGGCCTCACGTACTCGCCGTACTTACCTAATATTATGTGGCCGCACCTCTTGCACCTCCATATAGGTATTTCAGTCCCGTAGAACCTGGTTCTGGAGATAGGCCAGTCCATCTTTAATGAAGCTACCCAAGCATCAAACTTCACCTTATGCTCGGCGGGCTTGAAGTCCATCATGTTACCTACTCTGAGCACGTCCTCCTTAAAATCTAATTGCTTCAAGAAAAACTCCTTAACGTGGATGTACTCTACCGGCGTCTTACACCTCCAGCAGACAGGGACCTCATGCCTTAAGTCCTCCTCCTTAACTAGTAAGTTATTCCTACGTAGCTCCTCCACTATGACTTTCCTAGCCTCCCTAACACTTAACCCCTTAAGAAATCCTGAGTTCTCGTTCATTGTGCCGTCCTGGTTGATGAGTATCTTAGGGGTAAGACCCTGCTCCTTAAAGAACCATATGTCCCTGGTATCCCCGTAAGAACACATCATAGCTAAGCCGGTCCCGAACTCCGGGTTCGCGTACGTGCTAGGCATTATGGGTATTAAGTTATTGTATAGAGGTACTAAAGCGTGCTTCCCCTCAAGATACCTATACCTCTCGTCGCTAGGGTGGTAAATAACGGCGCCACAACCGTTAAGTAACTCAGGCCTGGTAGTCGCTATCACCACGTCCTCGTTAGTCTCCGCAACCCTGAACTTTATGTAGTATAGCTTACCCTCCTCTTCCTTCGTCTCTATCTCTGCTTCAGCGAGCGAGGTCCTGCACCTAGGACACCACATGACGGGTCTCTCAGCCTCGTATATGAGGCCCCTACCCCACAAATCTATGAAGGTTGCTTGAGTAAGCCTCCTATACTTAGGGGAGTCAGTCCCTTCAGTCCAGTAATGGTATGAGCACCCCAGCCTCTTCCACACCCTAACCAAGGAAGCCTCATACTCGTCTAAAACCCCCTTAACCAGCTCAAGAAATCTAAGCCTACCCTCAGGAGTATTAGCTATCTCGTGCGCTGAGATACCGTAACGCTTCTCTACAGCTACCTCAGCAGGTAAACCGTTCCTGTCAGCGTAGAAAGGTAGCAGGACCTTATACCCAATCAACCTCAGCGCGCGAGCAACCATGTCAATCTGAGCGTAGTGAGCTGCTTGACCAACACCCCACTCCCCAGAAGGGTATGGGGGCGGCGTGTCCACGACCACATACTTCTCATCACTTAGAAAATCTATTGAAGGCTCTTCAAACCCTTCCTCCTCCCACTTCTTAAGCAACTCCTCCTCGATGGAGGGGCCCCACCTCTTAATCTTTATTCTCGGCTCTAACGCCACGTAACCACCTATACCATTTAATACGCTAAATTTATTAATCTTTAACACGCGCGTAGACTAGCACGCTTAAGTCACTCACTTAACTCACGCGTGGACAGCGTGTCCGAAAACTTTATTTATGTTGATAAAATATTTATTGGGATAAATATGTCGGTCAAGGTAGTGTTGCTAGGTGCTGGGTACGTCGCCGCCCACCTAGCCACAGGCCTGGAAAGACTTAAGAAGGGTTTAGTCGAGCCTTACGGGATACCTCTAGCTAGGTACGAGCTCCCGTACAAGCTTAACGACATAGAGATAGTGGGGGTTTACGACGTTGACGAGAGCAAGGTTGGTAAGACCCTGTACGATATAGCTAAGGAAGTCATGGGTAACGACTACCCAGTACCTGAAGAACTCAGGAAAATAGTTGTTAGGAGAGGGATAAGGAGGAACTCTACGGAAGGGCTTGACCTGAAAGCGAAGGGGTTAGACGACTTAATGAGCTACGAGAAAAGCCTGAAAACTTTGTTGGGTGAGTGGCTGGAGTTAAGGCCTGACGTGATAGTCAACATAATAACTACGGAGTACGGTGAGGAATACCCCGACAAGAACGTGGCTCTTGACAAGATCTTGAGCGGCGACATACCGGCCACGCATTCATACGCTTACGTGGCCTCAACGTACGCTAAGACTGTTGGCGGCGTAGCTTTCGTTAACGCGATACCGACGCCTGTAGCGAACAATCCAGGACTGCTTAAACTTCTCGAAGAATCGGGTGTTGTGGTATTCGGTGATGACGGGGCTACGGGGGCAACACCTTTAACGGCTGATTTAATAGAGCATCTGACTGAGAGGAACAGGCTTATAGAGTTCATAGTACAGTTCAACATAGGAGGTAACACAGACTTCTACGCTCTCACAAGAGAGGATAGAAACCACATGAAGGAACTCACTAAGACCAGCATGATAAAGGATATCACTGGCTACGAAGTCCCCGCATTCATAAAGCCTACCGGCTACCTAGAACCCCTCGGAGATAAGAAGTATGTCGCCATGCACATAGAGTACATAAGCTTCAACGGCTTCAGAGACTCCATATACATAAACGCTAGAATAAACGACTCACCAGCCTTAGCAGGCATTTTATGCGATTTAGTGAGGTTAGGTAAGATATCCTTAGATAGAGGGTGGAGAGGAACGGTCTACGAAGTCAACGCATTCTACATGAAGAGACCGGGGCCTCGCGGAGCCCCCAACATAGCTAAGAATAAAGCGTATCAACTATTACTCAGTAAGTTCGGGTTGACGCATTAAACCCCGGAACTCTTTGAGAACGTAGAACCCTCTTAAAAAGGGATGGGAAGGGTTAGGGGTTTCCTCACGTTAAAATTTATTTAATCATATCAAAAAATATTTCGGGTCTCGTTAATGAGGGGCGTTCTAGTAGTTCATGCGGGGGCCGGAACTTGGAGGAACGTTGATGAGGAGATCATAAGGAAGGTGTTGTCTGACGCGCTTAAGAGGGGGGCAGACGTTTTGGAAAGCGGGGGTTCCGCTCTTGACGCGGTTGTGGAAGCGACAATCTCATTAGAGGATTCAGGCGTTCTGAACGCAGGGCTTGGTTCAGTGCCTGACTTAACTGGTAAGGTTTCAATGGATGCCGGCGTTATGGATGGCTGGAGTAGTCGTGCGGGGGCGGTTGCCGCGGTCACGTACCCTAAGAATCCGGTGCTTTTGGCTCGCAAGGTTCTGGAGCTAACGGATCACGTATTGTTGGCCGGTAGCGCTGCTGATGAATTAGCGGCTAGGCTAGGTCTCCCTAAGCATCCGGGACCTTCTGAGAGGGTTAGGAAGCGGTATGAGGAAGTACTTAAGAAAGCTTCTTCAGGTGACGCGGTATTCAGGAAAAGTTTTGAGTTAGCTAAGAAGCTAGGGTATCTCGATACTGTGGGAGCGGTCGCGCTAGACAGGGAAGGCAAGCTAGCGGCGGCCGTATCAACTGGAGGAGTGATTTTGAAGTTTCCAGGGCGTGTAGGGGATTCCGCGATCCCCGGGGCCGGGTTCTTCGCTAACAAACACGGTGCTGCAGTAGCTACCGGGATAGGCGAGACGATAATGATGAGCATGCTCTCGCTCAAGGTAGTAAACCTAATTAGTGAGGGGTACCTAGCCGATACCGCGGCACGCCTAGCCATCCAATACCACACTTCCGCACACGGTAGAGACACTGCCGGACTCATAGTACTTGATTACAGGGGCAACGCTTACGGCGCTTACAATACTCAGGCTATGCCGTGGGGTTACGTAAAGATAGGGGGAGGGGAACCCGTTATTTCAGGGTTTAAGAAGTCTTAAGTTTCTCGAGGTCTTCCCAGTCTTTATGATTTTTAAGGCTTCATCACGTAACCCGCTGTCCGCGCTTAACTGACCCCTAGTAGTTAGGGTGACCATACTTAAGGGTTCCTCCACCCCACGCACTAACGCGCAGGTATGTATTGCCTCAATCATTACGAGGAGTCCCTTAGTCTTGAGTTTCGTGAATAAGTAATCAGCTAGCTCCTCAGTAAGTCTCTCCTGGAGTTGTAACCTCCTGGCAAACACGTTAACTACCCTGGCAAACTTACTTAACCCGAACACCTCATCGCTCGGCACGTAAACCACGTAAGCATACCCGTAAAACGGGAGTAAGTGATGCTCGCAAACAGACCTAACAGGTATGTTAAGAACCGCGACAAGCCTGTTAGTGCTTACGTAGTTAGCTGAATTCACGTAGAAATACTTTAGGTGTTCGTCCGGGTCTCTCCCATACCCTGAAGCAAGTTCCTCAAGCCACATCCTAGCCACCCTCTCCGGCGTCTCCCTAAGCTCAGGTCTGTCGGGGTCATCCCCTATAAGCTTTATGAATTCCCTCACAACACTCTTGAGTCTATCAAGCTTATTACCCAAATCCTCGCTACTCACCATACTCAAAACTCATCTCCTGAGTACGTAGCTTAAACTCAACAACTAAATCCACTCTATGATCACGCAACGATTTTTTAACCTCGTCAACCCTCCTACTCAAAGACATCATATCCTCATCAGGGCTTACTAAGACCGTCGCCACGCCTTGGTAATGCGTTCCGTCAACGTTTCTTAAGCGTAAACTACCTAAACTCAGGTTGTTCTTACTAAACTCCTCCCTAATAGTTCTCGCCACGTCTGGTGAGGGAGCTCTATCACCTACGTACTCCATAACCTCGGAGAAGACGTCCCTCAACTCGTAAAAAATATATAGTGTGAGGAATAGAGCGCCGGCGTAATCTATTAAGTAGCTGAGTAGGGCTCCGGCAAGGGAAGACGTAATGACTACCACGCCCTCAATCAACTCACTAACCGTGAACTTAGAATAATGCGTGAACGCCCCTCTCAACCTCCTGGAGATCGCTATCGCGATTAAGTAGCATGAGACTCCTAAGAAAGCCATTAAGGGAGCTTCTAATGACACTGTATACTCCCTCAACTCAACTAACTTAAGCGTTACTACTCCCGCGACGAAGGAGTAAATCATTAAGGTAGATATGGAACCCCCGAAAGCTAGCTTATAGTGGCCGAAATGATGGTCTTCGTCAGGAGGTTTAAGACTATCCCTCCAATACCTCACAGCCAGCAATAACGCCATTAAATTCGCTACGGAAGTCATGGCATCAACGAAAACAGCCTTAGAACCGTATAGGACGCCGCCTAAGATCTTGAAAACCCCTCCTAAACCTGAGAAGAGGATTGTTAAGGTCAGCATACTCCAGTTATTCAGCGAGTACCCACCCCAGAATAGAGGAAAACTAAAAAACCTTTAAGCTTTTCCAATCCTTAAATTCTTACCTTAAGAGATTTTCTAAGCTCATCAACGATCATGACTGGCACGGAGGTCAGCAACGCTAGGAGGAGGAGTTCCGGAGGCAATCCAGAGGTCTTGAAAACTGACGTGAGTTGCGGCACGTGCACCGTGCTCATCAATAAAGCTAGTGAAGCAATTAATGACGGAGTAAGCCACTTATTGAAGGGTCTGAACCAGAAATGAAGAGTTTCGGATCTTGACGCGAGCGCTCTCCCGAACTCGCTCATCCCGAGAGCTATGAAGACTAACGTCCTGGCCAAGCCTATATCTACGTAGGTGCTGAGAGCGAATCTATATATGCCTAGGTTTACGAGCCCTATTAGAGAACCGAGTAACGCGAAATACGCTATCTTCCTGTTAGTCAAGAAAGACGCTTGCTTCTTTCTTGGAGGTCTCCTCATTAAGTCGGGTTCAGGAGGTTCTGTGCTGAGGGCTAGAGCTGGTAGAGCGTCTGTAGTGACGTTTATCCATAATAGCTGCGCCGGGGTTAGAGGTGAGGGGAGCGCGACCAGCTCAGCTGACAGTATAGTCGCTATCTCACCTAAATTAGCGGGTAGTAAGTAGTTTATAGGCTTCTTAAGATTCTCGAATATTATCCTACCTTCCTTAACGGCCGTAGCTATGGTAACGAAATTATCATCCTTGATAACTAGTTTAGACACTTCCTTAGCAACGTCAGTCCCTTTAATACCCATAGCTATCCCCAGATCAGCTTCTTTAAGCGCTAGCGCGTCGTTGACCCCGTCCCCGGTCATGGCGACTACGTGCCCCCTAGCTTGAAGAGCTCTAACAACCCTCCTCTTATGCTCCGGCGTCACCCTAGCCAATATGACGACCTCATCTATCACTCTCTCTAACTCAGCATCACTCATGCTATCTAAGTCCTTGCCCTCAAGCACTAAACCGTTATCAAGCCCTATTAAACGGCCTACTGCTTCCGCGGTCAGTCTGTGATCGCCTGTTATCATGATTGTTTTTATGCCTGCCCTACGCAACTCTTCCACAGCTTCCTTAACGCCTTCTCTCGGAGGGTCGATGATGCCCATAACCGATAAGAAAGTATATTCCTTCTCTATTTCCTCAACACCTTGCTCAAGGATATCAGACTTTACTAGCTTGTAGGCAACACCGTACGTTCTAAAACCTTGTGACGCTATTGACTCTATGTAGTCGTTTATTTCCTTCCTTAAATCATCGTTAAGCGGCTTGAGGTCGCCGTCGATCACGACATGACTTGAGAGGTTGAGGAGTGTTTCAGGAGCTCCTGAAGACACGACTAGGTACTCGTCATCGCTGAGCTCGTGTATCGTGGTCTTCCTCTTCCTAAACCTATCAAACGGGATGACCTTAACGAGCTTGGTGTTTCTTCTTAAATCCTCAACTCTCTCCTTACCTAAAATCTTGTAAGCGAGTACTAAGGCAGCTCCCTCAGTTGGGGATCCCTTAATCCTCCACACACCGTTATCGTAGAATAAGCTAGCGTCTTCAGCGATGTGGGCAACCAAGTACTCAGCTAGTTTCTCAAGCTCCTTACCCACAACCGCATTATTCTCCGGGTCGTTAACGATCACCTCACCCACAGGCTCGAATCCCTCACCCCCCACCCCGAGCTCCACACCGCTAATCCAGACCTTCTTGACGGTCATCTCACCCTTAGTTATGGTTCCGGTCTTATCTGACGCTACAATATCGCAAGCCCCTAAAGTCTCTATAGCTCCTAACTCCCTCACAATCACGTTCCTCTTCGACATTCTGTAAGCTCCTAAAGCAAGTACTGAAGTAGCTATAGCCGGCAGACCCTCAGGTATGGCCGCCACGGCCAGCGCGACAGCTATGAGGAGTGACTCTATTAAGGGCTCCCCAACCACCAAGTAGGAAATACTGAAAACTAAGGCACTTATACCTAGTATTACGGTCCCGAGCTTCTTACCAAGCCTATCAAGCTCTTCCTCAAGTAAAGTCTTCTTCTCTTTTATCTCACCGAGCTTCACAGCTATCTTACCTAACTCGGTCCTAGACCCGGTCGCTACCACGACCCCCCTACACTTACCGGAGTATATGTAGGTCCCCATGAACAACATGTTAGTTCTTGAGTTAACGCTCGTTTCCTCAGGTAGCACGACCGAGTGGTCTTTCAGAACGGGCTCGGATTCCCCGGTGAGAGGGGACTCATCAACTCTTAAGTTCACGGAGTCTACGAGCCTGATATCCGCGGGGACCTTATCACCCTCGTTAAGGAGGACCACGTCACCCGGCACTAACTCGGTTGAAGGAACTATAACGACGTCCCCGTCCCTAATAACCTTAACCTCAGAAACCACGAGTTTTTTCAGAGCTTCTATAGCTTTCTCAGCTCTGAATTCTTGTAGAAAGCCTGAAACCCCCATGATGAGTACTATGAGGAGTATAGCTAAGGCATCAACAAACTCCCCTAAAAAACCTGAGATCAGCGTAGCTACTAACAAAATCAGTATCAGGAAGTTAGTGAATTGCTTAAGGAATAACTCGACCGGGGACTTAGGTTTGCCTCTTAACTCGTTGAGGCCGTATACGCTGAGCCTCTTCTTAACCTCGCTCGCTGAGAGACCTTCCGGGCTAGTGCCGAGCTCCCTGAAGACCTCCTCAACATCCTTCGAATGCCATGACACCTCGGCTCCCTACTTCTAAGGATTAGACACGCTTAAAAATCACGAACAATATTTAGACTTGAGTGAACGCGTTGAAGGAGACGTTAGTAGATGTGGCTAGGAAGGCCGCCGAGTACCTGACCGAGACTCGCCGCCCCTCCACAGTAATTAAAGTCAACTCATCAGGAGATACTAGCAAGGTCTTTGACTTAGAGTCTGAGGACATAATCTTCGAAGAATTGAGGAAGAGGGTTAAAGACTGCTTTCTCTTCGTGAGTGAGGAATCTGGAGTGCGTCGGTTCTGTGAGGAGCCTGAGTGGGTTTTCGTGGTGGATCCCGTAGACGGGTCAATGAATTACGACGCTCAAATACCTTGGGTCTCCATATCTATAGCCGCGGCCCCGCTGAGAGACGGGGAACCGACGATAGGGGACGTCTCACACGCGGTAGTATACGACGTTTTCCGTAAAGTAGGCTACAGCTATGATTTAAGGGAGGGCGTGACCGTCGGCGGGGTGCCAGCGAGTAGGAGGTCGAAGCCCTCGGGGGTCGTGCTAGGATATTTCGAGACGCCTGACTCATACAAGATAATCCCGCATTACTGGGCTGTAAGAGGTGCTCGCGCTAGCTTAAGATCGCTAGGTAGTGCTGCGCTAGACATAGTGTACGTCGGGCTAGGCAACGCCGAAGCATTTGTTGACACGAGAGCTAAGCTAAGGAACGTTGACGTAGCAGCCGCGTTGAAGATAGCGTCAGTCCTCGGAGCTAAAGCTAAGTTATGTAACGGTCTTAACGCGCTCTCAATACCTCTGAAAGAGGTTATCAGGATCGAATGCCTTTTGGTAGGGTATGATGAAGATTACTTGAGTAAGCTTAGCAGAGCGTATCTTGAGAGCCAGACTTAAGGGTTGAAAATAAAAAAGCTCCTAGGTTTAATTAGGGGTCTCCCGCTCCAAACCTAAACTACGGGTTTATAGATTAGCTTCTTCAGAGCTCTTACCCTTAGTTCTCTAGCTACCTCGGCCGTAGTACCCCACACTATAGCTCTAGTCGGGCACATAGACACGCATCCAGGCGTTAAACCCTCAGTCCTTAAAGGATTACATAAGTCACACTTAGTTGCAAATCCAGGCGGTATTATCTCGGGGATGCCGAAGGGGCAAGCAGCTAAGCACGCTGAGCACCCTATACACTTAGAGATATCTACTAAGACCGCGCCGTCCTTGTCTTTATGCATAGCCCCGGTAGGGCAGGCCGTGATGCAGGGTGCTTTAGCGCAGTGGAAACACGATATAGGCTTATTAAGACCGCCCCCTATGTCGTAGAGTTTTATGTAACCACTACCCTCATGTATGAACGAGCACACTTCCTCACAGGTGTAGCAACCTATGCATACGTCATAGTTTATCACTCTATTCATGCCACCATACTTACTGAAGGTTTCTAAATCCACATCACATCACCTTCTTAGCTCTTAAGAAATGATCTAGGTGTGTAGCCGCCTTCAATCCGCTCCCGATCGCTTTACCAATCATTGAAGGACCCGTGACCACGTCCCCGGCCGCAAAAACCTTCTCAACCCCTGTCTGCATCCTCTCATTAACTACTATGGTTCTCCTCTTCGGATCCGCTTTAATACCGTCGCATTCCGTACTCAGCGGCGGGGTCGGTATCTCGCCCACAGCAGCTAAAACCAGGTCTGCCTCAATCACGTGCTCTGTTCCGGGCACGGGAACCGGTCTAGGTCTCCCGGTCTCGTCAGGCTCGCCTAACCTCATCTTAACGAACTCCACCCCCACCACCCTATCATTCGAGACCACGACCTTAGTTGGTTGAATAAGCTCCACCCACTTAACACCCTCGGAAACCACTCTACGCACCTCGTACTCGCCTGCAGGAGCTTCCTTAATAGTTCTCCGATAGGTTAGGTAGACCTCCTTAGCCCCCTTCATTAAGGAGACTTCCGCGGCGTCTATCGCGCTATACCCTCCGCCAACGACGACGACTTTATTACCTACGGGGGGTTTATGCGTTGAGTAGCCTAACTCGTACACCCACCAACTATAGACATATTCCAGAGCTGAGAAAACACCTTTAGCGTTATCTCCCGGCACGCCCAACCTCCTCGAAGACCATATACCTGTAGTCAATAACAGGGCGTCGTACTCGTCCACGAGCTTCTTCAGATCGATCACGTTACTGACGAATTCGTCCCCCTCATCGTGTCTAGGCTCGCCGCAGAAAACCTTGGTCCTGTAACTAAACTTAACGCCGAAATTCTTTTCAAGGTCTTCAACACCTTCTAAGACGCTGTCCCTAGGTATCCTGTAAGGCGGGATGCCGAACATCATCAAACCCCCTGCAAGAGGGAGTTTCTCGTAAACGTCTACCTCATAACCTTGACAAACTAAGTAGCCCGTAGCCGCTAAACCGGCCGGACCCCCTCCTACGACGGCTACCTTACCCCTACCCCCCTGACCCTTCTTACACATGAAAGCGAACTTCATTTCCCCATCACCTACTAAATCATTTTGGAAGCATAATTAATTTGACGTAAGAATTCTCAACCCTCTTTCCAGAGAGTTTCTCAACCAACTCTATGTCGCTAACCCTGACCTCCCCTTTCTTGATTAAATGATCTATTATTTGAGCTGGTAACAAGCTCCTAACGTGATCTAGCTCCACGAGATCCACGTCCTCGCACACGGAGTAGGGAGCTACGTGATGCCTCGGAATAACGGCCCCTGAACCGTGTTCAACGCAGTAGTATACCTTAACCTTCAACAGCTGACACCCTCCTATGTTTTGATTTAGGTTGTAGAAGACCTAACAAGACCGCAACCCCGTAAATGATTGCTTCAGGCCTTACCGGGCACCCAGGAACGTAAACAACCCTGTCTACCTCTACCCCGGCATCCTTAAGGATTTTCTCTAGTTGTGGGTACCCCCCTAGTGTTGCGTAGGTATTGAACCATATCCCTCCCCCAACACCGCACGAACCTAGGGCTAGCACGAGTCTAGGTCTCGGCATAGCCTTAACAGCTCTTACTACCTTGCCTATAGTCTTGATGGTTACCGGTCCCGTGAGTAGTATGAGGTCCGCGTGTCTAGGGGAACCCACCAACTTAATACCGAATCTCTCGACGTCGAAGTAAGGTGTTAGGACGTCTAAGACTTCGATATCACACCCGTTACAGCTACCTGTGTTTAGGTGGAATACCCACACACTCCTCTTAAGCTTGGTGAAGACTTCCTCAAGCTTGTTGAGAGCGAACTCAGACATTGTTAGGTCGGGCTTCCCCCCGTCACTCACCGCTAACACCCACCACCTTACTCCCAATCTTGCGAGCGGTTAGCTTCTTCCTGCACTCAGGACATACCGTTAGGAGGTCTTCAGGCACTTTATTATCTATTCTCTTCTCAACCTCCTTAACGAACTTTACTGTAGTGAAGGGCTTGCCGCAAATCCTGCATTTAACGGTGGTGTGTACTACCTCGTCGTAGAGGTCTCCCAATTCCCACGTAGCTAGCTCGAATTCTTTCGATACCGTTATTGCTTTTTGCGGGCACACGTACGCGCACATACCGCAAAAGATGCACCTACCCTCAAAATACTTGAGCACTATCTCATCGCCCTCATTCCCTATAGTCAGCGCTTTGGGAGGGCATATCCTGGTGCAGGCGCCACACCCCACGCACTTAACCGGGTCTACCTCTATCTTACCTCTGAATTCCGGCGTGACTAGCGGTGATTCGAAAGGATACTTTCTCGTAGCCGTTCCTTCGCGAACAGATATGGAGAGCATCTTAAGGAATTTAACCATTCTCACGAACCCTCCTGGAAATAACTTCTATAGGTAACGTCTTAACACTACCTGATCTTAAGTTTATGATTACGGCTCTGTCAGTGCATGAGAAGCAAGGATCTATGCTGGCTATAGTTAGCGGCGCGTCAGCTAAGTCAACCCCCTTAAGCATTATAGGGACTGCTTGTAGATTCTGGTAGGTCGGTGCCCTAACCCTCCACCTGTACGGGCCGTAAAGATCTGTTAGAACGACGTGTATGACCTCACCCCTAGGAGCTTCCACCGCGCCAATCCCTAACCTCATGGGTTGAGGTTCCCACCTCTCAGCTTTTATTGGGCCGCCCGGCATCATATCCACGAGTTGCTCGATGATACTTATACTCTCGAAAACCTCGTCTACCCTGACGAGAGTCCTAGCTAAGTTATCGCCTTCTGTGTAGACAGGTACCTTAAAACTAACGTAGTGGTAAGCAGCGTATGTGTAGTCCTTCCTCACATCCCTCGCTATGCCGGAGCCACGAACTGTGGGACCTACCAGGGAGTAAGCCCTTGCCTCACCCCTAGGCAATACACCCGTACCGGTGAGTCTCGCCTTAACCTGCGGCACGCTCATCGCAACATCCACGAGCTCCTTAAACTCCTTCCTCAAGACATTCAAGGTCTCCTTAATCCTAGGTATTTTATCTTTATCGATGTCTTTCTTGACCCCGCCAACCAAGTCTATGCCGTAAGTCTTCCTACTACCCGTTAGTAGCTCTGCTAAAACCATGACCTTCTCCCTGATTCTCCAGGCGTGCATGAAGCCCGTATCATAACCTAGTAGGTGGAGTGCTACGCCGAGCCATAATAGATGGCTATGTAGTCTCTCGACCTCGAGAACTATGGATCTTATGAAGTGAGCTCTCTCAGGCACTTCTATCCCTAACGCGTCCTCCACTGCCTGAACGTAGCTAGTTGAGTGGACGAAACCGCAGATACCGCAAATACGTTCAGCTAGGAACGGGACTTGATCATACTTCATGCTCTCCGCCAGCTTCTCTATACCTCTGTGAACCATGAACCCGACGTATCTCGCGTCAACCACTTTCTCCCCCCTAACATATAACTCGAAGTACTCTGGCTCGTGGAGTGCTGGGTGGTAGGGGCCGACAGGTATTCTCACAACCTCCTCCACGCCTAGCTCTGAAACGCGTGATATTAGCTGGGGTTGATACATCTTCTTCAACTCTTCCACACTAACTTCCTTCCTTAGCGGGTAGAGATTCTCAGGCCAGTCCTCAGGCAAGACCAACCTACTCATCTGCCTGCCGTTAAACTCTATACCTAAGAGGTCGTGTGCTTCCAGCTCATACCAATCAGAAGCTCTGAAGAGATCGCTTATTGTGTCTACCTTAGCACCCTCCGCCACGGGGACCTCGAAAACCAGGTTCGTCCCCTCACTATCTATCCCGAACACGTAGTAAAGCTTAAATAAGCCTTCCCTAGACCTCTCATCTGAAGCCGCTATAGTTCTGAGGTATAGGTCGTGTTCCTTATAGATATTCTCGAGAGCCGTGCGTAAGCAGTTAGCCTTAATCACTATCTTAATGATGATGTTCCTCCTACTCAAGTCAAGCACTGAATCCCCGCAAACCTCGAGTATCTTAGATAGTATCGCGCGGCTCCTGTGACCCCTAGACAACTCATCGATTAACTTGCTGTAATCGTGGCTCATGTCTTCCTTGCCCTCTTATTACTATGTTATTTACGTTTAAATACCAATCCATGTAAAAATCACCAAAACAGTTAAAACAAGTAGGTAGTACATGAATAAGGTTCTCACACCTATGTCTACGCGTGTCCTACCTAAGAGAGTGGCTACCACTCCGTAAGCTAAGTAAACACACGCAGATAGCAGTAGTGTTGCCGGGAAGACAGCCGGTAATGGGGAGAAAACAGCTGTGAACGGGGTTGAGATCGCTACAGCTACTAGGAGCGATAAGACATACCTGGTTAGTAGGTGTGAGTATATGTAGAAGCCGAGTATCTTACCGCTAAACTCGATAATAGTCCCTGAAGCTAGCTCAGGTTCTGCTTCGTGGATATCGAAGGGTAGGCGACCGCTGCTGACGTAGGTAGCTACGACCAAAACAGCTAAGCTCAGCAAGTACGTAGCGAGTGTTAAGATCGAGTAATTGGTTACTAGCCTAAGCCCTAAGAGGATCGATAAAACGCTGCCGACGACTAGCCCGAGTTCGTTAAGTATTGTCAGGAGTATGCTCCTGTAACTACCTATTAAAGCGAAGGGGTTGGAGGTCGTCGCTGAAGCCACTAAACCTAGACTATGTGAGGCGGCGACGAGGACTAGGAGCATCGCTAAAACAATGAAGTCTATGCTGGTGGACAGGGTTAGAGCTACGTAAACCACCGCGTAGAGCGATATCAGCGTTATTATCAGGGAGAGCATCACGAGGAAAGCCGCGGATTCGCCGCTGAGAGGTATTTTAAGTTCTTTAACGCCTAGCTTGAGTAAGTCGTACCAAGTCTGAAGAAATGTTGGCGGCCCGAACCTACTCTGTATCTTAGCTCGAACCTTCCTCTCAATACCGTCTAGTAGTGGGGGTAGGAAAGCGAGTATGGACGTGAACAGGAGGGAGAGGAGGATTGTTAAGGCTTCCATGCCAGGAACACCATGAGTAGCATTGCGAAAACCACGAGTAGGTTCATGTAGAGTGAGGTGAATGATAATGCGTCCTCAATAGCTGACGTTAAGTCTATTAAATCTTTAACGAACGCTTTATAGTACTTGTAGAGCTTGCTCTCACCGAAGCTAAAAAACGTGTACGCGCGGCTAGCGAGATCAAGTAATCGGCGTGTGAGGGACTCCTCCCTACCCTCAAAGCTCTGACCCACGTCGTAGTAGAAACTCATCTTAACTGCTGAGGGAACCAGTCTCCTCAAATACTTACGTAGTATGTCGCTGAGTCTACTCATGACCGACGCTGACTCGGAACTCAAGGCAGTACACCACCTAACCAAGACTCTTCTCTAGCGCTCTTCTTAAAGTATGTGTAGGTGTAGTATATGAGTGCCGCCATCATCGCCGTAGCTAAACCTAGTGGAGCCACGTAGAGCATGTCGAGTGAAGTCAACCCGATGATCGCTGTGGAGACGTAGATAGGTAGCGTTAACGCGATGTTGAGTATTGAGAGGCTTAACTCAGGGGTTTCAGTGCCTGTGTTCAGCTTAAGTTCCTTAGGTTTGTTGGGTGAGGTAGACCCCCAGTAAACAGTTACGTATCTTAAGCCGTAAGCGACCGCTAGGGCAGCGCCTAAAGCCGCGATCATTAGGAGTAACACCGCCGCAGTAACTGACACTTGATATATTGACGCCAGCCCGGCTAGTAAGAGTATCTTACCTAGGAAGCCCAGCGTGGGGGGAGTGCCTATCAGCGAGAGTATGGAGAGAAGAGCTGTTAGGGTAGGCTTGCTAGCTACTCTAGCCACATACCCCAGCTTACTTATGTCTCTGGTATGCGTCATTATCTCAACGGTGCCTGAATTCATGAATAGTGAGGCTTTGAAAACTGCGTGAGCTATAGAGTACGTCAGCGCTGCCGTGAGGAGTAGGTCTACCTTGAAAGCACCGTAAGAAGCCAGCGCTATCGTTATTAAGCTTGTGTTCTCGATAGTGCTGTAAGCCAGGATCCTCTTAATATCTGCTTGTATGAGGGCTTGTAAACCCCCGTATACGACCGTTAGAGACGCGAAAACCAGTAGCGCGTAATACACGTACATAGACTCAATAGACGGCAACACCAAGTAAAACCCGTACACACCCATCTTAACCATCACTCCGGACAGGATCGCTGACGCCGGGGCGGGCGCTAGCGAGTGCGCGTCAGGCAACCAGAAATGTAGTGGTGCTACAGCGGCTTTCGCTAGTAAGCCAACAGCTATTATTAAGTGAAGCACTGGATTAACGCCCAGTAAGTAATGACCTAACTCGTTAAGAGGTAATTGAAGAGCTCCGGCAAAACCCAGCCTTATGGCCGCAATCCCGAGTATCGTGAGGAGAGCGATGTCTGCCGGAACCATGGAGACGAGCAGGTACCTAAGCC
The DNA here is from genome assembly GCA_020833255.1 of Desulfurococcaceae archaeon. Lineage (GTDB taxonomy): Archaea > Thermoproteota > Thermoprotei_A > Sulfolobales > NBVN01 > Zestomicrobium. The sequence goes on from JAJHQR010000020.1 coordinate 19,486, forward strand.
CGGCCACTAGAGTCCTCCTCTCAACCTCGAAAACTATCGCGAAGAAACCGATTATCTCAGCAAAAAGCCAGAACATCACGAAACTCATTAAATTCTCCGATATGAAAACTAAGTAAACACTTAAAGCAAATAAGTCTATCAATATCGTTAAGTTCCTCCCAGGATACTTGTGATGCTCGTAGTGTACCGTGTACGGTGTTATGAAGAGAGCTACTATCGAAGCTAGCAACGCGAACAAGCCTTTAATAAAGCTTGCTGGCTGGCTAACCAATAACGTTGAGTAGAGTAGCATCACTAGGGGAGAGCAGTACCTCACGGCTAGCGAGATAAGCGGATATCTAGACTTAACCGCGTTACCTATGACGTAGAGCGTGAATGAAGTGAACGCGACGACGTAAGGGTATGTCCACGCATCCATCAACTCTCCTCACCCCATACTAATATTTTTGTCTCAGCGTTTAAAAAGGTATAAGTATTTAATCCCATGCATAAAGACCTGCTCAAATTATTTAAATTCATTTAACTACCCCCAAGAATCTTGCTTAATTCACTCACTGAGTTGACGTACTTGCTTAAACCATCAATACTTAGCAAGTCCTCCGCGTGATTCATTAATTCGTTGATTATAGCTCCCTGAGCGATCATGACCCCTAAAACCAGGAGCGATGTAGCTAAGATTAAGAGTATTGACGTCGGGATGAGCAGGCGTTCTCGAGCACCACCCTCCTCAGAACCCCTCCCCACGACCAGCGTGTAGATGACTTTGAAGTAGCCGAGAGCTGAGATTCCTGAGATGATGACTATGGATATGGCGTGTAGGGGTAGGCCGGCTTTCATTAACGCAGTAAACATCACGAACTTGCTGAAGAACCCGGCTAACGGCACAACGCCTAGCAAGCTTAGGAATCCTATGATTATGGGCGCCGTGATTAGGGGGTACTTACTGCCAACTCCCTGCATCTTAGTTAGGTTGGTGGAGCCTACCACTATGGAGAGGGTTCCTAAACCTAGGAAGAGCGTGAACTCGCCGATAGCGTGCGTTATCATATGGAGTAAGATACCGCTTAAAGCCTCTGCCGAGGCACTTAAGGGTACTCTAGAGATTAGGGCGCCGAAAGAAGTGAATATTATGCCTATGTGACTTATTGTTGAGTAAGTAAGCAATCTCTTCACGTTTTTCTGGGGGAACATGAGTAGGGCTCCTAAATACCCCGTCACCAAGCCCAGGAAACTCAGCACTATCAATATGAGGTCTCTGAAAGCGACCCCCCATAAAGGAAACGCTAACACGGCGCTATATGCCGTGAACAGAGTTATAAAGAGTCTTACAACGCCGTAAGTACCGACTTTATCAACTATGCCCGCGAACAACGCTGAGACCGGGGTCGGTGACTCCGCGTAGGCGCTGGGCATCCAGTAATTGTTGGGGAAAACACCGGCCTCGAAATTAAGTGCCCACAGCATTAGGGCTACCGCTAGAGCAGAGCTTATAAACACGTTACCATAACACCACTCACCAACGCATTTCCCGGACCAGGCCTCCAAATATTTAGAAGCTAGCTGAGGGTCTTGATGAGTCTTAACTATTAAGTCAGCAATATTCACCGTCCCGAAAGACGCGTAGATAAAGATGACGCCGAAGAAGAATAGCATAGTAGCTAAAGCCCCTATGAAGCTGTAAGCCATGGAGGCTTCGACAGCCCACTTCCTCCTCCTAAAGAACGCCACCAACGCGTAGGAAGAGACGCTGAGTACCTCGAGCATCACGAAGAAATTAAAGAGATCGCCAGTATATAAACAGCCGAGCACCCCAGCCAACAGTAAGAGTGTTAGCGTCGAAAGCCATTCATACCCAGACTCAATCTTGTTAAAATACCAGTAAGTATAGAGTGATGAGAAGAAGAATAGCGTAGCGGCTAGGAAACCTAAGATACCGTTAAGAGAGTCAACAACGTATACTATGCCTAAAGGCGGCGGCCACCCGCCGAAAGAATACGTTAATATGTTACCCTTCATGACTTCCAGTAAGTTAATCAGGGTTAGGACAACCGTGAAGAACGTGGTTGCCGTAGTTATTGTGGCGTAGAGAGCACGAGACCTGAACTTAAGTGTTAGGACAGGCAGTATGAAAGCAGCTAAGACAGGCACCACAGTCACTAAACCAACCGAGAGCTCATTCATTTAACTCACCTAATCAAAGATTTTCAAAGCATACTTATCGAAAACCTCGCTAACTTCCTTGTATGATTCCTCAGGCGAGGTTGTTTTCGCGTATATCCAGTGAACGTATATGTTTCCTTTCTCCTTATTGAGATCGACCACCACGGTGCCGGGGGTGTTGGTTATTGCGAGGGAAACCAGGGTTATCCCGTAATCGTTTCTCGTCTTGATAGGCATCTTAACTATGGCAGGTCTTAAGTCTAGTTTAGGGCTTAGACTCAGCCTTATCAGGAGTAGGTGTGACTTAACCTCATCTATGAAGAAATACCTGAGAGCAAATCTGACTAAGCTGGCAAACCTCCTTAAACTCAAGCTTTTCCTCCAATCCTCTATCAACAGGTTCGAGGTAAGTACGCCCACGACTACTGAAACCAAGACTCCCGTAACTATGTCGTAAAGTCTTAACGACCCAGTGTACACCACGTAAATAACGAATGAGAGTAGTGCCGGGACTATAGACTTATACAGCCTCTTCATGTATATACACCCTCTTACTCCTGCCTATCTCATCCACGTTCACGGTCTTGAAGTGGTAACTCACGTGGAGAATTATCGTTGTCAGGAAGAGTGTTACGGCGAGGCCTATGACCACCGCCGTTAAGACGAAGGCTTGCGGTAACGGGTCCACGGATCTCTCAACAAACTCTCTGAGAGTCTCCGAGGTAGGGCTTAAGTCTGTTAAGACGGGTGGTTGGAGTAGGAGTCCGGGTCTCCAAAGCTTGTAGCCGATTAAGATAGTGAACATGTTTACAGTGTCCTGGAATATCGTTAACGCGATAAGTTTCTTTACTAGGTTAGTCTTTGAGACCACGCCGTAGAGTGATATCGCTACGTTGAAGTAGAGGGATATTGTAGTTAGCATGAACATGAATTTAATTAACTCAATATCCAAGCTCCTCACCCTCAAGTTCCTTACGTAGTGTCTCGTCCCTACTGAGCAGTATGGTAAAGACTAGGGTGAATCCGCTGGCAACGGCTAGGAACTCGAAGAGGTTGAAGAAGAATAGTGAGCCGCCTAACGGGACGTCTAGTAAGTATGGCGGGTATGAGAGTGTTGAGACTGTCTTAGCTTGGTTCTGGAAAATGTATGCCTGAAAACCTGTTAAGAAGCCTAAGATCAGGAGAGCTACTGACGTAAAACCTAGTAGAGCTAAGGAAGCGTTCCTTATAGTGAGTAATTTGCTGTAAGATATCCTCCTCTCAATAAAGAACTGCTTACCGAAAACCACTAGCAAGAGTAGGGGGGCTACCGAAGCTATTGCCCCGCCCTGGAACCCACCGCCAGGCGTTAAGTGGCCGTGAAGAGCTGTTGAAGCAGCCACAGCCAATATCGCTAGAGTCACTATAGCGGTAACCCTCTTAACGACTAAGCTTAAACCAGCACTACTAACAAACTCAGGCACTTTAGAAACACTCCTGAATAGTGTTAGTGCCGCAAGTATCGCACCGTAGAAAACAACGGTCTCGAAGAGAGTGTCCAGTCCTCTGTAATCCCAGACTATAGCGGTTACGGCTTCAGGTGACGCTGCCCATAACCAGGTAATTCCCTGATTGTATGTGAGATTTAGGTAATTACTCGCTATAACCCTAACGTCCCGAGGCGGTAGGTCCCCCAGCCCGCCAGAGTAGGTGAGGTACGTGAGTGCTAGTATGATTATAACGAGTAGTGACGCGAAAACGAGGTCTCTTAGCATTAAGTCACCACCTCATACCTACCTACCTTCTTAACGAGGAGTATGACTATTAGGGGGTAAATCCCTACAGACACCGCGACATACACTAAGACTATGTCAGGAGCTAGTAAGAGGAAGTAGATTAAAGCGTAAGCGACGCTCTGAACAGATGAGAAGACCACGGCGTACATCAAGTCTTTAGTCTTCACCGTAAGGAAAGTAAAGAGTACTGAGGAGAGGGCGGAAATACCCATAATCAAGAAAACTAAGTCAACGTAATCCATCATACCTCACCCTTACCCCTATCCTCCTCGAGATAATCAACGATTACGGGCTTCGTGGGCGCTGCCCTAGCTCTGTGCGTGGCTCTAGCTAGGGCATGACTCCCTGCACCGGCGAGCAGTAACTCGATGAAGGCGATGACTAGTGAAGCACCGCATAAGAACCACCTATAAGAACCTAGGAAATCAGAGCCCGCGGCTACTAAAGCAACCCCGATTATGGGTAGGAAAGCGCCGCCTATGCTACCTACGGTTGCTGCGTGCAGTCTTGTGTAGAAGTTAGGGAATCTCAACATAGCTATTGAAGCAACCAAATCGCAGAGAACCCCGATAGTTATTAAGAATTGACCCGCTATCACTAATACCCACTCGATTAACGTAGTCATTAGCTAACCACCCAGCTCTCTAGCCTCAAGATATTTAGCTACGTAGATATCTAGGGAGAATATCCACAATATTAGAACAACCCCGCTGACTATGAGTATGGGGGACCTCAAAACGATTGTTAAGATGGTCATGAAAGCTGCTAGATCGTACCCCAGCGCATCAGTAGCTAAGACTCTATCAGGTAATGTAGGCCCCTTAATTATTCTGATCATGTATAAAAGAAACGCCACGAAGTAGGGGATCATGAGCATAGTGAGATACGTGGTCACCAACCATTCTAGGTCAGGCATGAGATCCAGCCCAAATTAAAGAAGCGGGACGCCTTTTTAAGTATTCTCCGACTAGCATTAGCTTATTTCCAAAACCACGTTTCTCTTAACTAGCTCGCCTATTATGAACTCATACGTCCTGCTATTCATCCCGAGATATTCCGGAGGAATTACTCCCGCCTCCACGTAATTCTTTAGAACTAGCCGCGTGATTAAGGCAGTCATATAGCCCGTCACGCGAGACATGGAGGTGAAGCCTTCCCTATACTCATCATACATGAAGAACTTGATCTCCTTCCCACCACTCCTGCCGTAAACCTCCATCACGGAGAAATCCGGTGAGTCGTAAGTCATCGCAGGTATTAATAACTTCATAGTAGACTCTATGAACTCATCTCTGAAAAACCCTAACTCTTTCAAGATCTTCATCCTAGTTAGGTGGCCCGGCCACCTGAGGGTATACTCAATTAAGTTTCTAGCTTTAATAGTGCTCAACAGAGTTCTCAGACCGTCTGTAGGGAATCTCTCGAACTTGAAGTTCTTTATACTAACCTCCTCAATAACTTCTAGAGGGTCTTTCATCACTACCTTACCGTTTACTACACACCTAGCTGGACGTAGGTACTCTTCTATCAAGTCTTTAGGGGAGAAAAGTACTTGATGATATAAGGGCGGTCTAGGCTCCTTAGGTAAGCCGCCGACGTTTATGACGGCTTCGTCTAAGACGCCTAACCTGCTTTGCATGTACCCGATTAAGACGTTGCTAAGTCCTGGCGCAAACCCCGCGTCGACAACAACGCTTACCCCTCGCCTCACAGCCTCGTCGTTTAGGGGGAGCGGGTCTTCAGGCATGAAAGACACGTCAACGAGATCACGCCCCGCAACCAAAGCCCTCCTAAGTATTTTGAAACCGAGAAAACCGGGTAACGCGTTAACCACAACGTCATAACCTCTAAGTATTTCATCAAGTACTTCATCTCTAGACAAGTCTAGCTTAAGCGTCTTAGCAAACCCCTCGACCTTCCTCAACCTAGCCTCATCCCTGTCCACGACCGTAACCTCAAAATCACTACTTAAATCATAAGCTGTTAGAGTCCCTACGCTACCAGAACCCAACACCAAAACTCTCATAACTTAACCCTCATGTGAAAATATTTCAGAATTCAATTAATAAATTTTAAGCATAC
>JAJHQR010000060.1 GCA_020833255.1 Desulfurococcaceae archaeon
GTTGTGTTCAGTGCTTCGGATCCCGTGGGTGATGATAGGGGTACCGGTAACTACACGTACCCTACTAACGCCGTGTTCAAGCCAGGGGTTTTCGACTTGACCGGGTTTGCGGTTATGAGGAATTCCACCCACATAGCTTTCGTAGTCTTCTTAAGGGATTTAGGCGGTAATCCTTGGGGCGGTCCTGCAGGCTTCTGCTTACAGCACGTGCAGATCTACGTGAGAACCACTGCCTCAGGAACCACCAACACCTCTACCTACGGTCTGAAGGTGGTTGTAGCCGATGATTACGCATGGCATTACGCGATACTCCTAACTCCTGGGTGGGGTGAGGACCCGGCTCCTCAAGGGCAGGTATCAGCTATTTACGACGCGTCAGGCACTCTAGTAGCTAAGGCGGGGGGTGCGAACTTCACGGTCTACGTAGACACAACACTAAACGCTATAGTAGCTGTGGTGAGTGCCTCGATATTGAGAGACGTTGATAACGTAGCTAGCTGGAAGTATGTGGTCACCGTATCCGGGTACGACGGCTACGAAGCAAGCAAGCTGAGGGCTGTAGGGCTGACGGCCGAGGAATGGAAGTTCGGAGGCGCCGACACATACGCTCTAGCAGCTAACGTAGCACCGCTAGTGATAGATCTCCTAGCCCCCACAGCTAACGATCAATACGCTATGCTAACCTCCTATAGAGTAGATCCTCAAACACTGGAGGGAACTCCGGCGGTGGTGAAGGGCGTTCCAGCGCCGCCGCCTCAGCCAGTAACCAAGACCGTCACAGAGACGATAACTAAGACGACCACAACAACGGAGACCAAGACCTCAGTAACCACTACAGCCATCCCAACAACAGTTCCAGTATACGTTACGGACTGGACAACGACCACCGCTGTCGGCATCATATTGTTAATCATAGGCGTTCTCCTAGGGTACGCGTTCTTCAGGAAGAAGTAAGATTAGTTTTTCCGCACAAACCAACTTTATTATTTTTCCTACCGTATTCTTTTATGGGTGGGTGTGTGTCCAGGGTTTCTTTGATTGAAGTGACTAAGAGGTACGGTAAGGTTGAGGCCGTGAGTAAGGTGAGTCTCGACGTAGAGGACGGCGAGTTCTTCGTTTTGCTAGGTCCTTCAGGTTCCGGGAAGACGACGACCCTCAGGCTAATAGCTGGTTTAGAGGTTCCTGAGGAGGGTGAGATAAGGATTGACGACGTGGTGGTGAATCATAAAACACCTAAGGAGAGGAATGTCGCGATGGTTTTCCAGAACTACGCGCTATACCCGCACATGAGCGTTTACGATAACATCGCTTTCCCCTTAACGGTTAGGAGGAAGGAGTTGAGGCTGAGTAAGGAGGATATAGACCGTAAGGTTAGGGAGGTTGCTGAGCTACTTAAGATTTCCGAGCTACTGGATAGGAAGCCGGCTCAGCTATCCGGCGGTCAGCAGCAGAGGGTTGCTCTAGCCAGAGCTCTCGTTAGGGAGCCTAACGTGTGGCTTCTCGACGAGCCTCTGAGCAACATAGACGCTAAGTTAAGGACTGAGATGAGGGCTGAGATTAAGAGGTTGCAGCTAAGACTTAAAGTCACCACGATATACGTGACTCACGACCAGGTCGAGGCGATGACCTTAGCTGACAGGATAGCCGTGATGAACTACGGTAAGGTATTCCAGGTAGGCAAGCCCCTCGAACTATACAACAACCCGAGAAACATGTTCGTAGCTAGCTTCATAGGATCCCCCGGAATGAACTTCATGAGAGCTAGGGTGGAGAGCAGCGACCCTAAGGTGAGGGTAGGGGATTACGTGCTGAACCTATCAGGACTCCCTGAGGTAAGCGGTCTGAGAGACTACGTAGGTAGGGAGGTGGTCTTCGGTGTTAGGCCTGAGGACGTGCTACTCGTTGACGACGGGTCCTACGACGCGGACGCCGAGGTAGTGGTCTCAGAACCCCTAGGCTCCGAAACTATAGTAACGCTGAAGCTATCTGACAACGTCATCAAGAGCAGGACACACGGCAGCAAGCTATACAGCATAGGGAGTAGGGTTAGGGTCAGGTTCGTCAAGGAGAGAATAAAGTTTTTCGACCCCAACACAGGGGAACTCATTTAGTTAGCAACCTCCAACGCTTTTAACACCAAGCGTTAATTAGCTAACGATGAGTGATGTACGAGGTAGTGGGGCGGGAGAGGTTAGGGCCGCATTACGGCAGGTTAATCGCGGCCTTCTCCATACCTGACGCGAGTTACAGGAACGTCTACCTATCCTCTATATTCACCTCCTTCGCGCCAAGCTACTTCAGACTATCTAGGAGGGGTGGTCGGTGGGGTATTGAGGTCAGGGTATGGGATGGTGAGTACCCCTACGTCTTCGTAGTAAACGACTCTAAGACCGTCTTAGATCCTGAGAACCCTGAGAAGACTTGCTTAAGGCCCTTCCCAGAGAATAAGAACATCGAGTTAACCATGTCTCTCGCTAAGTTAGGTGAGGTAAGCCCTAACTCTATCAAGCCGTGGCACGCGACCCACATACCTGTAGACCCTTCCTACGCCACAATATATGAGGGTAGCCTGGTGTTGAGGGTTAGGACGCATTCAAGGATCTTTGAGGAGTGTTACGCGGAGTTATTGGTTGATGGCGTGAGGAAGTCCGTTAAGGCTGGTAGGGTGGGTCGTGTAGGTTATTACGCCGTCTACGAGGTCGTCACGCCTGAAGTCACTTCTAGGAAAATCCTTTACAGGTTCTTCCTTAAGACTGGGGACGGGGAGGTACTGCCGTACGGTGAGGGGGGCTTAGGTGATGAGAGCTTCATCAAATTCTCCGGAGAGCTCGCGGAGGCTCCTCCATGGTATTTAGGCACCACGTACTACCTGATATTCCCAGACAGCTTCAGGAGGTCGGGTGAGGGTGGGGGCGGCGGTAACTTAAGGTGGGACGTCACCCCAAGACCTCACGGCTTCCTGGGAGGGGATTTGAGGGGGATTATTAACTCGCTAGACTACGTTAAGGGGTTAGGTGTTGAGACACTCTACCTAACACCCATATTTAAGTCCCCATCATACCATAGGTATGACGTGGAAGACTACTTCAGCGTGGACCCTAGGCTAGGTGACTTAAAAACTTTTCAAGAACTCCTCGGCAGGGCTAGGGAGGCAGGCATTAGGGTAGTCATAGATCTCCCAGTACACCACACGTCAGTATGTAACGAGTTATTCCTTAAGGCTGTCTTAAGTGAGGAATACCGCGATCTCTACTACTTCCATCAAGAACCAGGTGAGGACCTCGTAAAGCTGGTTAAGAATTTCTTGGGCGGCGGGATTAGCTGCGTTGAGTTACGTGACTCGATATCCAGGCTGAGCGAGGTTCCATACGAGACCTTCCTAGACGTTAAGGTCATGCCTAAACTAAACGTCTTAAACGACCGCGTGAGGGATTACGTGGCTAGAGTAGTTGATTTCTGGGTGGGTGTAGGGGTTGACGGGTTTAGGATGGATGTAGGTCAAGCGCTACCGCCGGAGTTCGTCGAGATGCTTAAGAAGGTATTGAGGTCTAGGAGGGAGGAGGCTTTATTACTCGGTGAGGCTACGAGCGACCCCACCTACCTAGAAGAACTATTAGCTAACGAACGATACGATTCCTTAATGAATTACGGGTTCATGAGAGATGTTTTAGCGGTCCTCGATAACGTGATAGACCTAGACCACTTCATAACCTCCTCTATGAGTAGGTACTCCGTTCTCGCGCCGCTGAAGAGTCTCTCACTATACAATCTGCTAGGCTCTCATGACACGCCGCGCATAAAGACCTTGATAAGCGACCCCAACAAGCTTGAGGTAGCTTACGTCCTCCTATTCTGCTTGGCGGGCTCCCCCTCCCTATATTACGGGGATGAGGTTGGGATGGTCGGCGGGGGCGACCCGGACAATAGGAGGGGCATGATATGGGATGAGGGTAGGTGGGATAAGGAACTCCTGAAGCTAGTTAAGGAATTAATTCAAGTAAGGAGGTCGTGCCCGCCGATAAGGAAAGGCTTAATGAGCATGAGTAGGGCTGGGGATTTACTCATAATAAGCAGGTACTTGAGCTCGAGTCAAGCGTCAATAATCGTTAACATGTCTGGGAAGACTGTCGAGGCAGGCAAGGCAGTGAGTAACCTAAGACCTGCCGTGTATAGGAGAGTTAACATAAGCAACGACGGACTTTCTTTCGGCGAGTACGGGTTCCTCATATCGTGCTGAGAAAACCGTCACGCCCCCTTAGGGAGGTCAGGTAGTGTGTAGAGTGATTTCAAAGCTCCCCCCAGCTAGATCGCCTAACCTCAACCCTAAAGCGATTATCAATCCCTGAAGCGATTCCTTCACCCCTTTCTCAGTCCTCGATAGAGTTACGTGTTTCCAGCTCCACAAATTAACGACCTCACTCAACCTCACCTTGACCACGTTACTTTCGGAAGCTAGCGTGAACTCGTTAGTCTCCACGTACTGACCGACCTCAACAACCTCCCCGCTAACCTCAAGTCTTAACTCGTTTAGTGAGTACGGGGAGAACGGGATCTCGATAAGTAGGACCTCACCACTTCTCGACGTGTTCCCTAGGTGGTACGTGGTAGTCAGTGTTGAGTTACTTAAGTAATACTCCTTAACGATCTCTAAGTCTTTAAACCTCGACCTCAAAACAACGCCGGAATTCCTTAACTCGCTTAAGGTGTAGTATGAGACGCTCACCAGGCTTCCCGCGGTGTAGCCGCCTCCCCTACTCACCCACTCCCTCAAGCTGGCTACGTCCTCAGCTATGAAGTCTCTGAATAAAGCTCTCCTGTAGGTGTCGTGCGTGTAGTATGGGACATCACTCAAGTACGTCTCAGGATATCTTGACATGATGTTAGCTAGATTACACTCCCTCCCCCGCTCCCTATAATCTAGCTCGAATAACGTGCCGCCGTCGGAAGGCTTCACGTAAGCGTTGAGTGACTCCCCCTCAATCAGCACCTCGTCCTTCCCGTCAAAATCAAAGTCTATTTTCTTAGCGCCGTAACTACCTAGGATCTCGTCCGCGATATTCTCGGCTTTTATCAGGTTTCTGTAGACCTCAGCTCTTAAGTGGTGTATGTAAGTCCCGCCGAAGAGTCCGTGCCAGTAAACGTCATTGCATTCGGCTAGGTGTATGTAATCCCACGCATCCTCAAGCCTGGAGTTACTGCGTGTTTCTGCTTCAAGCACCTTATTCCTGACGTGTATGAGTTTCTTATGCATGTTGTT
>JAJHQR010000061.1 GCA_020833255.1 Desulfurococcaceae archaeon
CTCTAGAAATAAGTGAACGTCTTGAGCCTTCCCCTGAGAAACCTGAGGAGGAGTGGGACTACGTTGATGAAGAGTATGTTAAGAGAAAGCTGGCTTTACTACCCTGACGGAGTTGTGGATACTTGCGTAATCGTTGTTTCACTGTTTAGAAATCCTCTACATGGGAAAGCTATGGAGTTCTTGCCTGAAGTACTTAAACAACGAAAGAAAGCAGCAATACCTCTCACAGCCGTTATGGGCGCCTTCCACATAACCACAAGATATTTGCGTTTACCGGTAAGGGAAGTGAGGAGAATACTCTTAGGGATGCTTGAGACGAGATCGCGGGCTTTCTACCCATACATCTTCATAGATGACGTAATTAATTCCCTCGAATACGTAACACAATACGACGTTAAGCCGTGGGATGAATACATAATCAGGTTAGCAAAATCTATTGGGAACGGCATCGTGTACACCTTCGACAAAGAGTTTGAGAAGGTGAAGGATTTAAGAGTTATAAATCCATTCCCGGAAGAACTGGTAAAGCAGTATCACGAACACATCAGAAAACTATGGCAACAGAGAAAAAAGCAAGCGAACACACCCAGCATTTAATTCGCGAAGCCAAATTACGTCACCTCTCAATCCTCGATTCCTTAACCGCCCTCACCCACTCCTCCTCTTTCAGATCCACAGCCCTCAACGCCTCCTCCACTAACTTCCTCATCCTCTCCATTCTCGCCCTCCTAATCTCCTCCTCCAGAGCCCTCTCAACAACTTCCTTCAAGTTTATGTTAAGCCTCTTAGCTTCCTCCTTAAGCTCCTTCCGCACCCTCACGGATAGGACGGCTGTAGACAATAACCCCACCACTTCATGTTTACCGTAATCATGTATATAAATGTTTCGTAAACATAATACGCGAAAGAAGCCTTGCCACGCCCCCTCTCATGGGGTGTGGGCGAAGCCGATGAATCCTCGGCGGGGGAAACGCGAGAGTCACGTAATTAAAACTCCCTAAGGCGAGTGTTTCAGCGTGCTTAACGTATATTTCCCTTCCCTCGAGGTTAATTCGGGGTCTTGGCTCGGTGTGGGTTGTGTTAGCTCACGGAGATAGTGACGGGGTTTCATCAGCTGCTTTAGCGAGGGCATTCCTTGAGTGGAGGGGGCGTGAATCGCGGGTCGTGTTCACACATCCTGTCGGCCTCTTAAGCGACTTGAGGGAGTTTGCGGGCAGTAGTGAGGGTGTGTTCGTCGTTGATGTCGCGTTGGACGAGCTACATAAGGATGGGTTACTGGCCTTACTCAAAGATCTTTCCGCGGGTCGGGACGTGGTTTACGTTGACCACCACCCCCTACCGGAGGGTTTCGAGGTCCCTGCTGGCGTGACGTGGGTGCACGACGCTTGCTGCTCGGCTTCCGAGCTTACCTTCAGGTACTTGAGTAGCTTAGGTCTTGACCCGGAGTACTCTAGGGTTGCGCTCTACGGTGCTATAGGGGACTACCTCGACGAGACCTCCTGGGTTAGGGCGGAGCTCGACAAGTGGGATAGGAGGTCCGTGTACCTGGAAGCCGGGATGCTGATCCAAGGCCTTGAGGGCTCTCGCAGAGACTACGAATTCAAGAGGTGTGTGGTGGAGCACCTGGCTCGGAACATGCTGCCTAGCATGATGAAGGAGTTGGTTGACAGGGCTCTGAGGCAGGCCGTGGAGGACGAGGAACTGAGGGTCTGGGTGAGGCGGAACGTCGTGAGGCACGGTCGAGTGGCTTACGTGACGAGCCCGCCGGGAAGTATCGGGAGGGCAGCGAACTACGCGAGGGTCTACGGCGATGCCGTGGTAGGGGTTGCGGCGGAGGAGAGAGGGGATACCTACGTGTTGAGTCTGCGCGGGGTGCCCGGGGTAGACCTGAATAAAGCGCTCAGGGAAATCAGCAAGAAGCTCGGGATACACGGCGGGGGTCATCCGGCGGCGGCTGGGGCTCGGGTAAGGAAGGATTTATTCCACGCGTTCCTTAACGAGTTAAACACTTTAGTCAGCAACACGGCCAAACCTTAGCGGACTCTATTCCCCGGCAACGACTGAGTTATGGAGGTTCTCTTGTTAGGTTTGTAGGTGTTTTAGCGTGTTTTTCAATCCCAGTACCTTCACGCTCTCCTTAACTACTTCTTTAATCACTCTCCCGAGCCTGACTCTAGGTAGGGAGTCTTTAAGTCCGCACTCGCACTCCCTGTACTTCAAGCCTCTTATAATCGCTGCCGGAACCCCTTCAGCCGCTTGCTTGAAGAGTAGTGCGGCAGCCGAGCATACCTCGTGGGCAACCATGTCCACACCACCGTACTTGGGTTTCCCGTAGAGGTCTTTGCACGCGAAGCACCTGTCAACAGGGTCTATGCCCCAGGAACCTCTAGCGAAGTCTAGCGAGCCTCCTAAGAAAATCTCTGTATCGCATATGACTACCGCCACCCTCTTCCCGGTAATTCTGAGTATCCCTTCCCTAATCATCTTAGCTACCTCGTCATGATCTTTAACAGGTATTGCGTAATGTCCTGGCGGCAGGTTTGAGGAGTCTATACCGCTATCACTCCACAACATACCCTCACCCAGGGTTATGAAGAAATCAGGGTACTCCTCGAGAAGCTTCTTCGCGGTCTCGACATCCCCGGATAGGGACGCCAGGTCTACGAGCCCCTCGTCAACAATCTTCTTAAACGGTACGACAGCTAAGACATCATCGCAGTTCCTCAACACGAGTTCCACGAATCCTGGGTCGAGACCTGTCTTCTTAGCGAGCTTTAAAGCGTTTTCAGAAGGCTTAACATCACCAACCCTAATAACCCTACTGAGGCATTTAGACACAAGCTTATCCGTAACAGCGATCACATCACCATCAACAACACCGACGCCTTGACCACCGGCAGAGTTAAGGATCTCCTCAACAATATCACACCCCTCCTCAACAACGCGTAACCTCAAACCTATGACCTCAACCCTACACATAAACACCTCAACCAAGAATTAGGGCGTCCCCGCCTTTAATAATCTTAAGCTACTTACACAAACATGACGAGGTTTACCCAATATCCTCAAGTGATTCAATAGTTTAGGGTCACGACCCCGTAAAACTTAAATAGGTTTACCTAACTGTTCTAGTGGTGCACTTAATGAGGTGGTTAGTGCACTATGAGCTTGCTTGATAGCGGTTCGCTAAGTGTTCACAGGTTATTGAGGAGGCCTACGAGGATCGAGTTGTTCAGGGTTCTGGACGCGGGCGTGCATGCCGGGGTCGTGAGAGAGACTATCAGAGCTAGAGACGTCGGTGTTTACGTTCACGTACCTTACTGTAGGTCCACGTGCATGTTCTGCCCTTACTTCAGGAAGGTCTTGAGGGATTGGGGGGAGCTGAACATGTACCTCAACGCGTTACTGAAGGAGGCCGAGTTTTACGGTAAGCTTCTTGAAGACCTGAATTTAGAGGTGGTTGAGGTACATGTGGGTGGCGGGACCCCTAGCCTCGTCCCCCCGCACTTCTATAAAAGGTTCGTGGAGAAACTCTCAGAGTTCTTTAACGTGAGGTGTGGTGTCGGGGTCGAGGCTAACCCGGAGGATTTCAAGAATCTTAAGGTTGTCGAGGATTTCTACGCGAGCGGTGTGGACGAGGTTAGTGTTGGTGTTCAGAGTTTCGATGAGAAGGTCTTGAAGTCCGTTGGTAGGAGGCATAAGCCAGAGGATTGCGTGGCAGCTGTTGAGAATAGTGTTAGGGCCGGGTTTAAGTGGGTGAACGTGGACTTAATGTTCCTCACGCCGACCATAAAAGACTACGTCGAGTTAGGTCTTGAAGAGAAGGTGGGTGCGTTTAGGAGGGATCTAGGGAAGTCTATTGAGTTGGGGGCGCATCAGGTAACATACTACGCGACCATAATACCGAAGAACTCGCCCGGCCACAGACTCGCGGAACTTGGTAAGTTGATTCAGGAGGTAGATGCTGTGGATCGATTCGTTGAGGAAGCCCTAGAGTTCGCTGAGGGAAGCAAGCTATACTTAACGAGGGTTTACTCGATATCTAGGAAACCTTATGAGTACGCGACGGTGAACCTGGAGATGGTTGGCCCTCTGATAGGGTTGGGTGCTGGCGCGTGGAGCAATACCGGCTACTACCAATACATAAACGTGCACGACGTAGCTAACTACATCAAACTCCTCTATAATGGTATGACGCCGGCGATCTACGCGAGGAGGCTTGGCGAGGGCTCCATGGTCTGGAGACTACTCTTCGATCAATTAAGTACTGGGGTAGTGCGGGAAGCGGTGTTCGAGTCGATGGGTTTGAGAACCCCCTTTAGGGTGAGGGCTTTGCTGAAGCTCATGGAGTTATCCGGCTTGGTTGAGAAGGTTGCGGGAGGTTATAAGCTGACTAAGCGCGGGGTCCTCGAAGTCTACAAGTCCGTCATAAACTACGTGGCGGATGTGCCGGTCAAAACTACGGGAACTCTTTCGAAGCAAGCAGACGTCAGCGAACTACCGCTAAAAATCGCTATATAGGTATTCTAAGCGTTTCTCAAGGCTTCGGCATCAGCATGAGTCTAACGAGCTTCACTCCCTTGATTTTCTCGATCTTGCTTATTAACTCCTTCACGTTGCTCGCAGCACCCTTAACGACTATTATTAGTAGGCAGTTCCTCTCGTCTAGGTGTACGTGTATGGCTGAAACAACTTCCTGAAGGAACCCGTGCTGCGCGTCCGTTAACTCCTCATCAACCTCCCCGGCCTCGTGATCGTATAAGACGCCTATAGCCCCCACCACGTCGCCGTGCGTCCTCCAGCTATGCTCAGCCATGTAGAGCCTTATAGATTCCTGAACAACCCTTGAGAGAGACTCCACCCCCAACTCCCTCATAATAGCGGACAACCCACCAACCAAGTCTTCAGGAATATACACACCGACCTTCATAGACTTCCCACCAACCACCCTAACCACACCACCACTA
>JAJHQR010000062.1 GCA_020833255.1 Desulfurococcaceae archaeon
GTCCAAGGGGGTGGGCTCGAGTCACGTCCGGCGCCGTGTAAGAGACCCACTGCCCCCTACGGGGCACGCGGGTTCAAATCCCGCCCCCGGCGCCTCAACTTTTCGCAACCCACTAGTTTTTCAGGAATTGATTCGTGAGACACTTGATGAAGTTGGGAGCGGGGCTGTTTCGTGGCTGATGTTTAAGGGTTAGGTTTATAAGCTCTGTTTTTGTTACTTATGTGGATGAGGGGCTATGCCCCGACTGCATGAGGCAACTCCAGAGGGGTGCGTGCCGTTCACCCCGATGCCCTATGAACCCGTCCCGGAGGCGGCCGTGCCGCCGATGAACGGCGGGCGAGGAGAAAGTCCCTAGATGCAATAAATAAACATGAATCAATGAGAATGAGCATCTAGGGACAAACGGACGCAATTAATAATTTGTCGTGAGGTTCTGAGCACGGCAACGCTATCACTTCAGCGTGTGGGAACGCTTTAAAAGAATGTGTTGAGAATTTATTTAAGGTTTGGTAAGTTGAGTGAAGAATTTGAGAAGCTGCTTGCCAGGACTTCCAGAGATGCTTTGGTTGTTTTCGTAGGTAATTTCTTGTCCACGCTATTCTTAGCTGTTTCCGCCATAATAGTTGCTAGGTTGCTTCAGCCGGAGAATTACGGGGTTTACTCAGTATCTTTGGTGGTTTCCAGCGTCTTGCTACTCTTCACGGATTTCGGGATTGACTCAGCGCTCGTGAAGTACGTTTCTAAATTTAGTGCTTTAAAGAAAGAAGAGATTGTTAAGGAGGTAGTAGTTAAGGGTCTCACACTCAAGCTCGTAATAGTTTCCGCCGTCTCACTCATAAATTACTTATTCGCGCTTCAACTATCTACGGTCCTGGCGGAAAGGCCTGAACTCAACTACTACGTTAGCTTAACAGCTATCCTCACATTCTCAACAGCTTTAATGAATTCCTCTCTCGCAGTAATGACCGCTCTGGGACGTATGAAGCAGAGAGCTTTCGTCATGGTCTTACAATCGCTAACGAAGCTCTTGCTGAGCCCTCTGCTAGTCCTGCTAGGCTTAGGGGTGCTGGGGGCTTTGCTCGGCCACATAACTAGCTACGTAGTATCCTGCGTTGTAGGATTCACGATAATACTCAACTACGTTAGATTGAGGAAGGGTCGTGAGAACATCATCGGCGCTTCAGACCTAGTAAAGTTTGGTTTACCTCTATACCTATCAACCCTACTAGGGGTTGTCTTGCAGAGATTCCAGTACGTTATGTTAGCTAGGGTGGCTACCAACGTCGAGTTAGGTAATATGCAGGCAGCTAATCAATTCATATCTTTAATCACCCTCACGATAGCTCCTTTCTCGATAACCTTATTCCCGGTATTTTCAGGGCTTGAAGTTAGGGGTGCGTGGGAGGAGATAAACAAGCTATTAAATAACGTGCTTAAGTATATGTGCATATTCACGGTTCAAGTAGCTTTAATGATCGGGGCTTTCTCGCAAGACGTGGTAAGGCTTATTTACGGTAGGCTATACGTGACAGCCCCCCTATACCTAACCTTAATATCTATGGGATACTTATACGCGCCGTTCACTGTAACCTTAACAGCATTATTGAGCGGCTTGGGGAAAACCAGGGACCTCCTATACTCGTCAGTAATTCAATTAATCATCATGGTCCCGGCAAGCTATATATTAATAACGAGTGCAGGACCTGAAGGTTACGCGGTAACCCTATCCCTCACCGGGATCCCGGCACTCACGTATCTCCTCCTAATATCTAGTAAACTGAACGTAAGTGTTGAGTGGAGACCCTTAATGAAGATCTACCTAACCTCCCTCATATCCATCCTGCTAGCACTGCCAACACAATACCTAGTAGGGAACTACATAATCAGGCTATTCGCAGAATCGCTCACCGCTTTAGCCACGTACATAACACTCCTAGTATTCACTAATAGCTTCAGCTGGAGAGACTACGAACTACTTAAAAAGACCTTCAAGACGATCCCGCTATTCGGGGGTATCTTAATGATATTCTTAGAAGCCGGGAGATTCCTCCTACAAATAAGGGACAAACACCTTCATAAATCACGTTAATGCCTCAAAGAACATACGTACGCATCAAGTAACTACTCTTGCTTGCGCTAAGATTAAAACATTTCCGTAAATGCTGACTTCCCTCCACCCAGCTAGTGGATGACCTACTCCACTGCAGCACGCAACGGGCTTAGATCGTGATGAAGGATTACGTGAGGATTAGCTTAAGAGATAAATAGCTGTCGTGAAGTATGTTGTTGCCGTCACTATATCTCCTATGGTAGTTATTACGGGTGCTGAGACCCCTGCGGGATCTACGTGTAGCTTAGCTAGTAAGAGTGGTAGTAGGGAGCCTATCACGTCGGTCAGCATCATGGAGACTAGTAAAGCCGCGCTGACTACTAAACCTACGTGGGTTGCGGCCAGTATGTTACCGCCGTACGAGAAGTAAGTTATTGCGAAGGCTATCATGAAAGCTACGGGGAGTAGTATTGAAGCCATGCATAGCGAGGTCAGAACCTCCTTACGTAAGACTCTGAAGAGGTCTTTAGGACCTACCTCGCCTAAAGCGAGGCTTCTGATTATGAAGGTTGATGCTTGAGAACCTATATTACCTGAGTTGTCTGCTAGCATGGGTAAGAACGCCGCGAGCACCGCAACCCTCTCAATAACTCCAACGAAGGAAGCGACTATGCTCCCAGTTATAGCGTTCATTAAGTAGAGGAAGAGTATCGGGGGCACCCTACGCGTAATAACGGATTTTATGTCAGCACTAATATAGCTCCCTCTGATAACGTCCGTGAAACCCCCGAACTTAATTAAGTCTTCAGAGAATTCCGCGATGGCGACATCTAGCACGTCGTCCAGAGTGACAATCCCTAACAACTTACCATTCCTATCAACGACCGGAAGTTCCGTTAGGTCGTACGTAACCGCTAGCTTAGCCGCTACTTCACGATCTGAGAAGGGCTCAACGGTCGCCGGGATCTTACTAGCAACGTCTTTTAATTGCTTGTTTCTAGGCTTGGTGAGGAGTGACTTAACCTCTATCCAGCCAACCAACCTGCCATCAGCATCGACCACGTATACGTAGTTGTGTTTATCGTAGACTCCGGCACTCTCCTTAGTTAAGTACTCCTTAATAGCTTCCTCTACCGTGAGGGAGGACTTGAATATAGGTATTCTAGTAGTCATTATGCCTCCGATGCTTTCCGGAGGGTACTTAAGCAACTCAGATAACTCCTTAGCTTTCTGGGGAGGCAGTAAGCCAAGTATCTTGCTCCCGGTCTTGGGCGGCAATTTCTGAATCAAGTCTACAGCCTCGTCTACGGGCATCCTATTAATTAATTCAAGCAATTCGTCCAGTCCTTTAAGGGAGGTTATCTCGCCTAGGAGTTCCTCACTTAACTTAGATATGACTGAGCTCATGTTATGTAAGGGTATGTGCGGTATTATCTTAACCCTTAACTCAGGACTCACGCGCTCAAGAATCTCCTTCACTAAGTAAGGGTCTAAACCAGCTAAGAAGCTTCTTAATGAAGCGACATCACCTTCCTCAACCAGCTCCTCAACCTTCTCTAAAACCTCTGAACTCACTGCCCACACCGAAGATTAAGAAAATCCGAATATAATAAGAGCGTTGAGCGAGTGCTTTATTATCAACCTCAACTAAATTATAATGTGGGGTTGCGTATTGAGTGATGCGTGTATTGAAGCTCTCCTTAAGAGACGTAGCGTGAGGGTGTTTAAAGACGCTGAAGTACCGTTTGTCCCTAGATGCTTATTCTCATTAGTTTATTTTCATTCGTCGCATCTAGGGACTTTCTCCTCGCCCACTCCTTCATTGGTAGTACTGCTACCTTTAGAGTGGGTTCATAGGGCATCGGGGTGAACGGCACGCACCCCTTGGGAGTTAGGTGTTTTTTCTCAAGGTTTAATGTTGCAATCACGTCTCTCCCGGCTTTAAACCCGCATCTTGGGCACCTTAATTGCCTCGGGGCATCGCCCCTCATTAGCTTGGAGCCGCAGAGTGGGCACGTGGAGGATGTGTTTCTCGGGTCTATCTTAACTACAGGGACTCCTCTCTCAAGACACTTCTCCTCGATGACCCTAGCCATACTTCTAAACCCTGCTTGGTATATTCTATGTCTTAGCGTTGAGTCTTTAACGTCTTTAATCATGTTTCTTGGGCATTGCTTAGGGAGTTTCTCTAATATAACTACGGCGTTGAGGTTCTTAGCCGTATTAGCGATGATGTTCGCGATTTTCAACCTAATATCTTTCTTCCTCTTACGCTCCCTACCGTGAATAGCTCTACCAACATATCCGTTGCCCTTAACGCTCTGCACAACCTCTCTATACCCAGCATAGCCCATGGTGATCCTCTTGATGTTTGTCTCAAGGATGCACACCTCATTGAGAACCTTAACAGCCACGCTATTCTCATTAATATCAACAGATATGACGTGTCTAGCACTATCTTCATCAACATTAATGGTTTTGGCAAACACGAAGTATATTAATAGCCTCTCGTGTTCGTAGTCTATCTTTATTTTTGGTTGCGTCCTCAATGCCCAGCCACTGTTTACGTACCTCCAGTACAGCTTGTGAGGCACCAGCTCTACCGATACCCACCCTCTGTGGGTGTTGATGAGGATAGTTGTGTATCCTACACGC
>JAJHQR010000022.1 GCA_020833255.1 Desulfurococcaceae archaeon
GCCTCATTACTTACGTGGTTGATGTAATTGAGGTTTGACGTCGTCGTTCTCGGGGGCGGCCCGGCAGGGTATGTTGCTGCGGTGACGGCTCTTCAGAGAGGGCTTAGAGTAGCTTTAGTGGAGAGGAGGTATTTAGGTGGTGAGTGCAGTAATTGGGGTTGCATACCTTCTAAGGCCTTGATCGAGTTAGGGAATGCTGTAGGACTCGCTAAATCTTTAGGTAGGTATGGTGTGTCTTTAAGCATAAGCGCTGTTGATAAGAGTAAGGTGCTGAAGCACGTTTCTAGAGCGGTGGTTAAGGCTAGGGAGGGGGTCAAGTACCTTCTTAGTGATGCCGTAGTAATTCAAGGTGTTGGCAGGCTTAAGGATCCGCACACCGTCAAGGTGGATGGTGAGGTGAGCACAGAACTAGAAGCTACTAACGTAATAGTCGCTACCGGAACGGAACCTAAGACCGTGCCTACCTTCAGCTTCGATGGCGAGAGAGTTATTCATAACAGGCACTTCTTCGAACTAGACTCCCTACCTAACTCCATGCTAATAATAGGTGCTGGCGCTATAGGCTGCGAGATTTCCGAAGCGCTGGCTCAGCTAGGCGTTGAGGTACATCTAGTAGAGATAATGGATAAGATACTTCCCGAGGTGGACAGAGACGTGAGCGACGTTATCCATAAGTATTTGATGAGATCAGGTGTTAAGGTTTATACGTCTTCTCAAGCACAGTTCGCGGGCTACTTAAATAATGAGGTGTTGGTTAGAGTGACTGGTAGGGGAGGGACTACGGAGATTAAGGTGGAGAAGGTTCTCATAGCGGCTGGGAGGAGCTACAACACCTCAGATATAGGCTTAAGCGAGGTTGGTGTGGAGCTAGATAATAAGGGTGCTGTAATAGTTAACGAGTTCATGAGGACCGCGATACCGAACATATACGCGGCCGGCGACATCACGGGACCTCCCCTACTAGCACATAAAGCTTTCAGGGAGGGCTTGATCGCTGCAGAAACTATTGCCGGGGTTAAGGAACCACTCCCGAGAGGACCTATACCCATGGTCATATACACCCACCCGGAGATAGGGTTCGTCGGCTTAAACGAGACTCAAGCTTCTAGAGCCGGTGTAGACTATGAGGTCTTCAGATTCCCTTACGTTGCTTTAGGCAGGGACTCGACGTCCGTTAGGCCCACGCCGGAAGGCTTTGCTAAGCTAATCATCGAGAAGAATACGGGTAAGATTCTGGGCGCTGCAGTAGTAGGTAATGGTGCGGCCGACGTAATACATCTGTTCACGCTAGCGATTAGTCACCGCTTAAGCGTTGAGGAATTGAGGAAAACTATAATCTCACACCCAACATACTCAGAGGTCTTTAGCGAGGTAGTGTCTGAAGCTTCAGGAAAACCTATACACATTCCTAAACAGAAGTGATCAGAGACAACCTATTTAAAGTCTCCGCTCTGTTTTTCCTGACAACAACGAGGTTCTCCAGTCTTATACCGAACTTGTTGTGTATGTAGATGCCTGGCTCAACAGTCACTACCATACCTTCAACCAGTGTCTCGTCTATCCCCTGAGCAAGTCTGGGCTTCTCATGCACTTCAAGCCCTACCCCATGACCTAGCGAGTGTATGAAGTAGTTCTCTAGCCCATACCTCCTGAGAACCCCTCTAGCCGCGGAGTCTGGCTCGCTAGACTTGACCCCGTCCCTGATCACGTCTGTGGCGGTACCCACCGCCTCACTCACCGCTTCCAGAGCTTTCTTAACTTCCTCGTCAGCGCTCAGGACTAGGGTTCTGGTAATGTCTGAACAATAGCTCATGAATCTAGCGCCGAAATCAAAGACTACCACATCGCCTGAACCGATCTTCTTGCTGGTTGGGTAAGCGTGCGGGTACGCTGAGTTAGGCCCTGAAGCCACTATCGTTTCGAAAGCTGTCCCATCAGCGCCTCCTAACCTCATGCGGCTATCCAGCCTAGCAGCAACCTCCCTCTCACTCAAACCTGCCACTCCCTCATCAAGTAATTTAGTGAAGCTCTCTTCCGAGATCTTTAAGGCTTGCTTAATCAGCTCTATCTCCTCAGGTTCTTTGATGGATCTCTGAGTAGATATGTGCGGGCTTACGTCCTCAACAACTACGTGGTTCTTCAGTCTCTCACTAACCTCCCTAGCTAGTGGTGTAGCGTGACTTAAGTCAAGCCCTACCCTACCATACCCGGAATCACTTAAATACTTGGAAATCCACTCAGAAAGCCTCCCCTTAATTAATTTAGGGAACCCGGGTAACTCGTACGTCGTGTAGGGGAGTACCTCAACACGCTCACCAACCTCGTCCGACAACCTCCAGAAATCTAGAGCCGGGGTTAAGATCTTAGGAGTCCCGCCCCTCTCATACAGTATGAAGCTACCTCCAGACCTCGGCACACCAACGTAGTAGAGCACGTTCCACTCATACGTTACTAAGACCGCGTCCAAATTAAGCTCATCAACTATTTTACCGAGCTTACCTAACCTCACGGACGAGCCCTACTTAAGATTACGGGAAGCTTATTAAATTATATAAAATAAAGACGCTGTAGCTAAGAACCCTCCTCGATGTCGTCCCCACATAAAAATATTGTTATGAAAAACGAAAAATTTTTAAGAGTTAAACACCTTTAATCTTGGTGTTTGTTTTGGTTAGGAGGACGAGAGTGGTTATAGTTGGTGCGGGAGGGAGGGATTTCCACAATTTCAACGTAGTCTTCAGGGATAACCCTGACTACGAGGTAGTGGCTTTCACGGCGGCTCAAATACCGGGTGTGGAGAGGAGGAGGTACCCTGCTGAATTAGCCGGGTCTCTCTACCCTGACGGAATACCTATAGTCCCTGAAAGTAAGTTAAGCGAGGTAATCAGGGAGTTCCACGTAGACGAGGTCGTCCTATCCTACAGCGACTTAAGGTATGAGGATGTTGGGAGAATAGCTTCCATAGCGTTATCTAGCGGTGCTAGCTTCAGGCTACTCTCCCCTAGAGAAACCATGTTAGCTTCTCACAAGCCTGTAATAGCTGTCACTGCTGTGAGGACTGGTGCTGGGAAGTCAACGGTGTCTAGAGCGGTTGTTAGGGAGTTGCTGAGTAGGGGTATTAAGCCCGTTCCAGTCAGGCATCCCATGGCTTACGGCGACTTAAGAGAGATGGTGGTGCAGGTATTTAGAAGTTATGATGACTTGGTTAAGTGGAGAGTGACCGTGGAGGAGAGGGAGGAGTACGAGCAATACCTGAGGCTGGGGCTCCCGGTACTTGCGGGGGTAGATTACGGTAAGGTACTCACGACCGCTGAGAGCATGGGTGACGTGATATTATGGGATGGCGGGAACAACGACTTCCCGTTCTACAAGTTTAACTACATGATAACTGTAGCTGACGCCATGAGGCCGGGGCAGGAGGTTGGGTCATACCCTGGCGAGGTTAATGTGAGAATGGCTAACGCAGTGATAATAAATAAGGTCAGTCAGGCTTCCGCGGAGTCCGTGAACACGATAGTAAACAACGTTAAGAAAGCTAATCCACGCGCTAAGATATGCTTAGCTGATATGGAGGTAGCGCTCTCAGAGCCTGACCTAGTAAGAGGTAAGAGAGTTTTAGTAATAGAGGATTCGCCAACAGTCACTCACGGGGGAGTGCCTTACGGCGCAGGGTACGTAGCAGCTAAGAAGTACGGTGCTTCAGAAATAATTGATCCAAGACCTTACGCTGTAGGAATTCTTAAGAAGCTATACGAGGAATACCCGCACATGAAGGAGGTCTTGCCGTCCACAGGATACACTCCTGACCA
The DNA here is from genome assembly GCA_020833255.1 of Desulfurococcaceae archaeon. GTDB lineage: Archaea > Thermoproteota > Thermoprotei_A > Sulfolobales > NBVN01 > Zestomicrobium. Next base: position 3,810 of record JAJHQR010000022.1, read on the forward strand.
GCTAAGAGACCTGGAAGAAACCATAAACAGAACGCCAGCGGACGCGGTCGTGCTAGGAACCCCGGCGGATATCACTAAGTTGATTAAGATAGATAAGCCTGTAGTGAAGACAACTTGGGAACTCAAGATATTGGAAGGTCCTTCGATGAAGGAATTAATAGATGAGTTCCTAGAGTCTCTATAAAGAACTCAAACCACGTTTTACGTTAAACCCTACTTAATCCTTGCTCGATCAACTTAACTACTTCAAGCGCTCTTAGCGCGTCATGAAGGGTTGGAGCGTCAGAAGGCTTACCACCACTTACGGATCTTATGAAGTCCCTTAACTCGGCCTTAAGAGGCTCCTCCCCCTCAACTTTCTGCACGTAACTACGGTCAGCCCCCCTAACGTTGAGGGTGGAGTCCGTGAATGAAGCCTCACAATACGTACTCTCGGTGACGACCTCAACACTACGAACCTTCACCGGTAGGACACCGTCAGTTATTAAGTAGGTCACGGCACCATCTAACAGTAGCGATGCGTGGACCTCCTGAGGTATGTTATTCTCTACCTTGAACCCCGCAACACTCATTAACTTAATCTCATGCGGGTTAATTAGATTAAGCGCTAGATCCACGTCATGAATCATTAAGTCCAGAACCACTGAGAACCTCCTTCTATGCGGTGGTCTAGCAGACAACCTCTTAAAAACTAAGTACTTGATCTTACCCCTAAGAGCGTTTTTCAAGGCCTTGATTACCGGGTCATACCTGACTATGAAGCCCGGCTGTGCCACGAGTGAGGAAGACTCAGCCACCTTAATTAGCTCAGCGACTTCTTCAGGTTTTGTTGAGACAGGTTTTTCTATGAAGGCGTGTAAACCTAGGCTTAAGGCTTCCTTAGCTACCTGAAATAACTCGTTGATGGGAACTGATATAGCTACCGCCTCCACACCTAGCTCGGCAAGCTCCTTAACCGTTCTGACGTGAGTGCCTACCTTAAACGTGTTAGCGACCTCTAAAGCCCTACCTACGTCTGTGTCAGCCACCCCAACCACGTTAACCAGACCTTCCCCCTCCAGTTCTTTAAGAACTCTCACAATATTCTTTCCCCAAGCACCGACCCCCACAACGCCTACCTTGACCTCACTCAACTCCCACACCACGAACTACCTTGATACCGTTTCTCGGTAGGTGGTGGCTCATTTGTTTGATCCCCACCACCTACCTACCAGTTTTAAGTAGTTATTATAAACTGCGGTCACAACCTCCTCAATCTCTACCCCCTTTATCACGGCAATCTCACGTATTAATTCAGGTATTAATTCAGGTTCTAGTCTAAGCCCCCTATACTCGTAGGGACCGTCAGATTCCGTTAACATGATGTCCAGTGGTGCTTGCTTAACCACTTCCCTCATCTTAGGCTGCCTTAACAAGGCTACGTTCACGCCTATGAAGTACCCTAACTCCTCAATGTTTTTAAGGTATTCTAGGGGGCCCGTATACCAGTGTATTACCGCGGTCTCGACAGCACTTCTAGACAGTATCTCAAGCACTTCTCTCCAAGCGCCGGCGGCGTGGAGAAGCAGTGCTTTCCTACTACTTAATGCTCGAGTAACGAACTCGCTGAATATCTTTAGTTGTAGATCGAATGTCTCGGGTGTGAACCTTTTGTCCAGCCCTACCTCACCTACGAAACCTACGCTACCCACCAACTCCAACACTTTAGCAAGCTCGTCTGCAGACACCTTACCGACGTTCCACGGGTGAATCCCTACGGCAGCTCTCACGTTAGGACACCTTTTTTCGATCGATATGTTGGTTAGCGATGAGCGCAGATCTTCCGATACAGCGATTAACACCACATCATCCCTACCGCACAGGCTAGATATCCTCTCTTCTGAGTACTCGTTGAGGTGTATGTGTGAGTCAACATACTTCTCTCTCATACACGTTACCCTCACTTACCTTAATACACCTATAATCTAAGCCGAAATCCCCTAGTAACTTCCGTGCTGCAGGCGTTAAAGACTGCGCTACTATAACCCCCTTAACGTTGCTTATGCCTAGTCTCGCGTAGTATTCCACATATCTCCTCAGCTGGAAAACCGCTTCCACGTCAGCCAATTCTCTCTTAACCTCGACTAATATTAGCGTGTTATCCTTTCTGCGAAGAACTAAGTCTATGCGGCCATGAGGAGTTGATACCTCCTTAGAAACCAGCTCAGCGTTCTCATCGATTATTCTCGGGTTGTTTGCTAAGAAGTCAATAATGTCTTTCTCGGTTCCTGAAATAACGAACTTGCCCGTCCCTAACTTAGCTATGAGTACTTCGCAATCCCCTCTTAACCTAATTACGAGTTCTTCACGCGGTCTTGATCTCACGGCTTTAAGAATTAGCGTGTCGCCCTCAAGTTGTGTGGTGACGTATGAGTTAGGTTGCCAGTTAATAGGCTCCCTACCCACAGACTCGTGAACCAGTACCGTCCCGTCTTCCTTAATTATTATGAGTCTCCACGAACCGCTAGCTTTAGAAGACGCTCTCCCAGTATAATCTACCTCGCACTCCCCTAAAACCAGTATCGTCGCGTGCTTAAACCATCTCCTCACTAACTGGTGAAGTTCCTCAGGTTTTACGCTTCCCCTGTAATATATCTTCTCCCCCACTCACAACACCAACAATTAAGTCCGTGACTTCCTGAAGGTTTAACTCAGGTAGCGTGGCTGAAGCCGCTTCCGCGTGACCCCCGAACCTCCCCCTACCTAGCTTAGCGATACTCCCGCACAGCTTAAGTGCTTTGTCATCCAACGTTCTCACAGTGACCACTACCTTATTCTCCTCACCCCTCACTAAGATTATGTCGGATTTATACATCCTGGCGAGTTCCGTGGTCCCGACGCCTAGTAAGCCGGCGAAGATCCTGGACTCAGGGAGTGATAGTGTGGAAATCTTCACTAGGTTTCTGTAGGATATTGCGTTCTCGCTCATCACTTTAAGTAATCGACTCAAGATGAATTTAGCTGTCTTATACCTCTTCCTAACCACGTCATCAGACTCCATGTCCTTACCCTTCATGAGGAGGGTGAGTAGGTAATTCATGAAGTCGTAGTCTCCCGGGTCTCTAGCAATAGATAGTTTTATGACGTCAGCTAACTTAGTTACCTCAGCCGATGAGGATTCACCTCCCTCGCAGACGTCCGCCACGTCAACCAATAACTTCTCGTAAGGGTTCGGCGAGATTTTGAGTGAGTTAATCATTAGCCTAGGGCATGACTGAGCTTTCTCGCAAATAATCTTCACATTCTTAAGCACGCTATCAACTTGCTTGATGAATTCCAGCGAGCTCACGTGATGGTCTACTATCGTAATCTTTCTTAAGTTACTCCCGACCTTAATTATCTCGTTAACTAACTCTTTACTAAGCGCTATGTCTAGGAAGACTATCTCGTCAGCGCCTTCACGATACCCTCTCATGAAGTCTAGGTTAGCTCTCCAGGGCTGGGTGAAGATGACTGAGATATTGGATGGCCACATGTCTTTCATGAAGTGTTTTATGTAGAGGTATGCGGAGATTATCCCGTCGCAATCTCCGTGAGTCACTACTACGCTGCCGACCAACCCTCACCACTACTAAGAATTCTAGGAATGCCTTTTAAAGAAAATCTTGGAATAGCTTTACCGACTTGATTAATTTTCTTAACCTGGATAAGTTCTTAAGATTAAACATTTATTCTGTGTCACGGAGTATTATCTGGGTGTGGTATCTGGATAAGGAGCTAGTCCAGATTAAGGACCCTATACATGGTTACTTAAGGTTGGTGAAGCACGAGATATGCTTGGTTTCTTCATCGCCGATGCAGAGGTTGAGGAGGCTTAAGCAGTTAGGGACTTCCCACCTAGTCTACCCTGGCGCGGTCCATAACAGGTTCTCGCATTCTTTAGGCTCCATGCATGTTGCCGGGGTGTTCGCTGAGTACGCATACTCAAGACTTAAGCTTAGGTCGGATGAGCTTAACAGGCTTAAACTCATAGCGAGGCTTATAGGTTTGCTGCATGACTTAGGTCACGGGCCGTTCTCACACACTTTCGAAGATCACGTCCTCGTGAATTACGAGATAAATCACGAGGTTTTAGGGAGTAGGATAATCAAGGAACACCCGGAGATAACTCAGTGCTTCGATAACTACATAGAGAAGGAGCTAGGCATCTCGGCTGAGGTCATGGCTAAGCTGATAGAGGCTGTCTCCCTAGAGACGTGGCCGCTTACTTCAAGCATAGCCGACGGAGTCACTGAGAAGACTTTATACTACGTAATTAAGGGGGCTTACAGCGCCGACATAGTAGACTACCTGCTCAGAGACTCATACTTCACTGGCGCTAACTACGGCTTCGGGCTTGACTGGGAGAGGCTGGCATTCCACTCAAAACCGGTTAAGGACAGGATCGTGTTAGAGTATAAAGCTAAGGACGTCCTAGACCACTTACTCATAGCCAGGATATTCATGTTTAAGACCGTATACTACCACAAGACTGTGCGCGCGTTCGATAAGATAGCCGGTGAGATGTTGCTCAAAGCGGATAAGATACTGAATTACGGTGAGAGATTCGATGACGTGACTAAGTATGTTGAGTTAGATGATGAGTACGTATTATCCCACCCGGAGGTCAGGCGATTAGAGGAAAGCAGGTACTTACTCAATAGGAGGGTACCCTATAAAAACGTCTACCAAGCGGTCTTGCCAGTCGACCAGACTTTGAAGGGGTTCTTGACGATAAGTAAGGAAGCTATTAAGAGAAGCCTTGAAGAGAAGCTGAGGAGCCTGCACCCGGAGATACTTGATGAGGGTAACGTGATATTCGTGGACACACCTAAACTACCGACTAACCCGATGTTCGAGGAAGCCGTGATCTACATAGAAAACGAGGACGGGGAGGTGGAGGCGAAGCCCGTGAGGGAGACCGTAGCGGGTTCCATGCCCGCGGAGCTAGCGTTCCTCCGAATCTACGTGAGAGATAAATACATGCAGTACTCGAACGAGGTAAGGGATATCGCTAGGAGCATATTCTCAGGGAAGGAAATACGTAGCTTTTACTAGCTTACCCGACCCTCGTCAATCAAGGCAATGCTTTAAGCGACGTCTTAATCGCCGTAATTCTTAATTACCCCTTGAATGAAGTATATATTTTCTTCGGGGATGATGAGTGGAATCGGTTAAGGTGTTAGGTCTTAACGCGTCTCCGAGGAAGTACGGGAATACGTATAAGTTGCTGGAGGTGGCTCTTGAGACCGCCTCGATGTATGGGGCTGAGACGAAACTCATTCACTTATACGACTACGATATAAAGCCTTGTGAGGGGTGCTTAAGCGATGAACAGCTCGCTTGCAGACCCCCCTGCATCAACGACGACGGTAGCTGGTCTGTGTTGAGGGAGATACTGAAGAGTGACGCGCTAATAATAGCAACCCCGGTGTTCTGGTACGGGCCTTCAGGACATCTGAAAAACTTGATAGATAAGTTAACAGTATTTGAGAACATGATCTTCATCGACGGTAAGTCGTGGGTTGAGGGTAAGGTGGCTGGGTTCATAGCTGTCGGCGCTGAAGCCGGGGCCGTGATGACCATAGCTTACTTAATGAGTGTTTTTAATTCGTTCGGGTACTTAATACCTCCCTGGGCCCTAGCATATTATCAAGGAACGGACGACGTCTTGAAAAGTAGGGAGGCAGTAATGGACTCAGCTAACATAGGTAAGATCGTGGTGGAGGTAGCTAAGATACTCAAGAATAGCTCGCCGAGAAAATGGTATGAGCCAAACATACTTGATGTGTTGAAGGGGAAGGAGGTGTTAGCTCGGGTAGCTAGTAAGGCTGAGAACCTGAGGAAAGAAGCGAGTAGTGGGAGGTTAGAGATTGTGAGGAAGTTACTTCAGGAGAAGCCGGACGACTATAGGGTGTAGGGTTTTAAGTCTTCGAGTTAGCTTATTATTCCTTCCAGTATTAAGAGATCGGTGCTAGCGGTGAAGCTGATTTATCTAGTTTTAGACGGTGTTGCTGACAGGCTCTCAGATCGAGAAACCTCGTTAAGTATGGCTAGGAAGCCGTTCTTAGATCTCTTGGCGAGAGGGGGTGCTTGCGGCGCGGTCTACACTGTTGGGAGGGGGGTGGCTCCGGAGTCCGACGCCGCCGTGATGAGTATTCTCGGTTACGACCCGCACGAAAGCTATACTGGCAGAGGACCTATCGAGGCTGTAGGGGCTGGGGTCTCGTTTGCTGAGGGGCGTGAGGTAGCTTTTAGAGCTAACTTCGCGACCGTGGATCCAGGTAGCGGGAGACTCATTGATAGGAGGGTTGGCAGGTCGTTAAGTACTGAGGAAGCTCGTGAGTTGGCTGAGGCTTTAGACGGGTTGAGGTTAGGTGTTTACGGGGGCTACGTTAAGGTTAAGGCAACGGTAGGGCACAGGGCTGTCGTGGTGATAGGTAGTGAGACGATGTCTTTAAGTGATGAGGTAGATAATACCGACCCAGCATACAGGAAGGTAGGGACGATATCGGTAGCTGAGAAGGTTTTCCAACCGTACGTGAAGAAATCAACCCCGTTAAGTCCTGAGCAGAGTGCTCGAGTTACTGCGGAGTTAGTTAATGAGTTCACGCGGAAGTCTATTGAGATCCTAGATAAGCATCCAGTCAATAAAGCGAGGGAGGGTAGGGGCTTGCTGAAAGCGAACGTAATACTAGTTAGGGACGCTGGCTCAAGACTCCCTAAGCTACCGCCTATAAGCAAGTTATTCAACGCTTCATTCGGTTCCATAACCGAGATGCCCGTAGAGAACGGCATAGCTAAAATATTGGGTATGCGCGCCGTGGAGATGCCTCCCCCGACCGAGGACAAGGCTTCAGATTACTCTATGAGGTTAGACGCCACGCTGAAGCTACTTAAGGAAGTAGACGTAGTTTACGTACACCTTAAAGGACCTGATGAACCTGGTCATGACGGCGATTTGAAAGGTAAGATAAAAGCGATTGAGGATATAGATAAGTTCTACGTCAAGGAATTACTGAGTAGTATTGACTTAAGAGAGATCGCTATTCTGGTGACGGCAGATCACGCAACACCTCCTGCGGTGAGGGCGCACACAGACGACCCGGTACCCCTACTATTAGTAGGGGGTGAGGTAATACCTGATAAAGTCTTAAGATTAGAAGAGAGAGCGTGCTATGAGCTAGGCTCTATCGGGGTCTTAAGCCATGGGTGGGAGATACTCCCGAAAATTCTGGGAATGATGAGGTCGTGAGAGAGGGCACTCAAACAACCACGTTGTCGCAACGATTAAGCCGCGGTGAGGGAAGGCAAGCTTTTAAGTAGCTTCAACAGATAGCTTGCTTGAGTCTAGCTCACTAGCTTTTGAGGGGCTGTTTTCCCAAGTCTTCAGTCCTTGAGAGAAAGCGTTTTCGTAAGATTTCTTTATGTCTTCTTTGAGTAGGTGGATATATATTTGCGTTGTTTTTATGTCTTTATGTCCTAAGAGGTTCTGCAACGTTATTAAGTCCATACCTCTTTTAAGTGCTTCAGTAGCGAACGTGTGCCTCATTACGTGAGGTCTTACCTTACTAGGATCTACCCCAGCTCTCGACGCAAGGGTTTTCAGCCTCTTGTATAAGCCGCTGTAAGTTAAGTCAAAGAGTCTTCCTTCCCTCTTGTTACTTAAGTACATGTAGATCTTCAAGGTCTCGTAGCTTAAGGGACCGAAGAAGACTATCCTCTCATCACCGAATTTAGCGTGCTTAACTATTATCTCGCGTGATTCGAGGTTCACGTCCTCCACGTTTAGCGACAGCAATTCCTGTGCTCTGAGGCCTGTCTCGAAGAGTAGCGCTACTATGGTCTTGTCGACTATGTCTCTTGAGGCATCGAGTAATTTCTTCACGTCCTCTAACCTCAGAGTCGTCACGTTCCTCCTCCCCCTAGGTCTGGAGACTGCCGGTATCTTATCAGCTATACCTAACCACTTAATGAATGATCTCACGTAGAGCGAGTAGTAGTGCAGGGTGGTCTGAATCCTTCTCTTATCGTTCGAGCCTTCCGGAAACCCTTTCCTCAACCTCTCTAATCTCCACTTATTGTAGTCTTCAATACTCAGCTCTCTCACGTAGTTCTTGTTAGTGAATTTAAGGAAGTCGCTAATCCCGTACCTGTAAGCGCGAACAGTTTTTTGCGAGGCTCCGGCCGCCTCAAGCTCCGTTAAGAACGCTTCTAGTGCTTGCCACACATCTCCTTCGAGAACGTCCTCCGTAGCTTTAGCTATGTCGAACTTAAAGGTTAATCCCCTACGTAAAAACTTAAGGTATTGATTTACTTAAAAAGAAAGACTCCGGCCCCTATATGAAGACTTTACATATGTCTAGTGTAGCTCCGGCTTTCTCTATAGATATGTCGAAGAGCGCTTCAGAAACAGACTCCAACGACCTGCCGGCTTCGATGAGTCTGTCAATGAATTCACGCACTAGGACGTAACCCTTATCAAACAATTTATCTGGTTCTTCCTGCTTGAGCGATCTGAAGAAGAGCTCGTCATATTTCCTTAAGAGTGTGTAGTATTCAGTAACCATGTTGATTACTTCGTTAGCTACGTAGAGATCTAGAGTCTTGAATACCTTATCTATCCTCTCGACAGTCATGAGTAGATAGTCGAGACTCTCTTTAAGGATATTTGATTCGTGACTAAACAGTGTTAGCTGGCCTCTCTCACCTAATTCTTTAAGTACTTGCGCTGCTGAACTCAAAGCATCAGCTACTTCCTCAAGTCCCTTGACTATACCCCTATACTCCGGTATCAGGGAGGTCTTAATCCCCAGGTACTTGCTGAGGGATCTGTCGTTTTGTGCTTGAAGGAATTGCCTGATGGCTAGTGCGTGAAGTCTGTCAACCTCCTTCTCTATCTCCTCTATCTCGTGTAGTAGGTAAGGCTTGTTATCTATCACCGCTATCTGTAGGTGCTGTATCATGAACTTAACTCGGTTGAGTAATCTGTTAAGTAAGTTGAGTGCTGAGTATTTGCTCGGGTCTATCAAGATCTGTACTGAGACCTTGCTCGGCGTATGCTCAAGTATTTCAGCGCCTAAGAGCTCCTTAACAATCTCCCTAACGGTTCTTAAGTGTGTTTCCGATAAGACCCCGTCCATGGCTTCCACGACCACGACGTCGGCGCCGAGGAGGTATCCGGCGACAACGCTTCTAGCTAGCAATACCTCGGAAGAGTTCTTGCTTACCTTGATTTGCAGTGATCTCTCCTCTCTCTTTTGCGACATGTAGAGAGGCACTATCCTTAAAGACCCGTCCTCCATCAAATCTATTGACACGCTGTCGCCAGGCGATAACTTCATTGTTTTTACCCAGCTCGCCGGTAACGAAACCATTAAGGTTGACTTACCGAATCTCTGAATTCTTCTCACTTCCGGCAAGGACTCACCCTAAATTAAAATCGCTATAATGCTTAAAAAGTTTAATAGTGTTTTGACAAATATTTACTAATCCGTGCGTGCTTAAACTCTCACACAGTTATTAAAAACTCAGTTTAGAACAGGGTGCCGGGATAACTAACTCCACGTTTTCCACGGACGTCAAGCTTAGTTTAGGTGCTTCTAGGTAGTAGTGTACTGGAGCTACCTTCTTAGGTTTAGAGAGTTTCACTACACGTTCGAAGTCCGTGACAGCACTATGACCTAAGACTTCAGCTAATTCCCGCATTTCTTGAGGGACCGAGAACTCGTGAATCAATAGGTCCGCGTTCTCAGCTACGCTCAAGAACTCCGGGTTGAAGGACGTATCACCACTATAAGCTATCTTAACGCCGTCGACTTCCAGCACCACGGATATAGCGGGTATCACGTGCTTCGCCTTAACCCACCTGAGCTTCAGCCCCTCATCAAGCTCCTCACTACCTTCAGGCATGATCTCCAAGAAAATTAGTTGCTGGAGCTTGTTCTCTACGTGTAGAGCCTCGAAAATCTTCCTTAAATCACTTAATGTCTCCCTCAAACCCACAACCTTTACGGGGTGTCTTAAGTGTTGCGCTATGGTAGGTAACCCGAGCACGTGATCCCCGTGTGAGTGTGTTAAGATAATGTAGTCTAAGTCGTTGACGTCTACCCTAACACACTTAGTCAGTTTCTCTAAGGTTCCCTCACCAGCGTCTAATAATATGGTCTTGTCAGAACCTAATACGAGAATGCTTGACTGCCCGTATAGAGGGTTTGATAACCACCCACCAACACCTAGAAACACTACCTCAACCAAGCAAATCCCTGAATACATTCATTAAGAGCATATTATTTGTTCTAACGAAACTCATTAAGGGAATTGAATGAAGCTCAAGCCTGAAAGCCTTAAGAAGTACGTGTTAAGTAAATTCGAGTCTTGCGATCCTTCAATAGTTCTTCAAGCGGGTGTGGGGGTGGACGCCGCGGCTATCGAGGTATGTGATGATGTTTTGGTAGGTGTTCACCCGGACCCGATCTCAGGAGCTATCAGACACCTCGGAACCCTCTCCATAGTAATACCCGCTAACGATGTCGCGATGATAGGTGCTTACCCAAGATTCTTCACGTCGGTAATCCTACTCCCCGAGGACGCTGGCGAGGAATTAGTTGATGTGATAACGAGTTCTATGAGGAGAGCGCTGAGTAGGTACGGGGCTTTAATGGTTGGGGGTCACACAGAGTTTACTGACAGCGTTAAGAGACCGATAACGATAACCACAGCATTCGGCATACTAAAAACTGGTAGCTTAGTTGATGTTAGGAACGTTAAGGAAGGTGATTTAATCATTATGAGTAAGTACGCAGGTATTGAGGGGACGGCGATACTCTCCTCGGACTTCAGGGAAGTACTTATTGATAGGGGGGTTAGTGAGGAGACGTTGGAGGAGGGTGAGAAGATGATAGAGTTAATCAGTGTTGTGGAGGAAGCAACTCTCTTAAGTAGGGAGGGTCTCGTTAACGGCATGCATGACCCGACGGAAGGGGGGTTATTAGGGGGTCTTGCGGAGATGGCTTACGCGTCAGGAAAGCTCATAAGGGTATACGCTGATAAAATCCCTCTCCACGAAGTAACTTTAGAAATCACTGAAGCTTTAGGTTTAGACCCTTTGAGGATTCTCTCGTCAGGTGCTTTAATAGCTTCAGTTCCTAGGGAGCGTGTTGAGGAAGCTATAGACTTACTTAAGAAAAACAACATAGAAGCTTCAGTGATTGGCGAGGTACTCCCTAGGAGGGGTGAGGGGCCTATCCTAGAGATACTCAGGGGTCACGTGAAAGAATATGTTTACGAGCCTTACGTTGAGGACGAGGTAATGAGGTTATGGGCTCTGAAGTAAGTGAGTGTGTGGTGAGGAACGCGACCCTCAAAGATTTGGGGAGAATAATTGAGATAGAGAAGAAATCTTTTGAGTACCCGTACCCAGCCACGGTATTCGTTTCAGAGTTATTTCTCCACCCAGAACTATTCTTGGTCGTAGAGTGCGGCGGACTCGTTAAAGGCTACATAACGGGTTTTACGACCGCTAATAATTGCTGTCACGTAGCTTCCATAGCTGTGGACCCTGACTCGCGCGGGAGGGGGTTAGGTAAGAAACTGATGACGTTTTTCGAGGAGAGGTGCTTGAAACACGGGATTAAGTGTGTTGAGCTCGAGGTCTCGGTAAGGAATGCGAGAGCTTTAAGTGTTTATAAGAAGCTAGGCTACAAGACTATTAAGGTATTACCTAATTACTATCCTGACTCAGATGCGTATTTAATGCGTAAGGAATTTGAGTGAGTGCTTAGACAAGATCCTTAATCGTTTCCTCAAGTGCTGGCAACGCGTAGATCCTGACAATCTCCATGTATCTGGGGAGGCTCTTGATTATGGAATCCCCTAGCTCAGATATCTTCACGGATCTCGCGTTACTCAAGACCCTTACTTCCTTCTCTCTAGAAATTATCGGGACCGACTCAGTGTAGGTTCTGAAGGTGTAGGCGTTAACCCCCCTAGCTAAGAGTGCTCTGCTAATCCTGCTTAATTTATCTATTTCTGCTTGTGTGATGCCTTGCTCTTGCTTAAAACTTATGTAGTTGTAGAAAGCCTTATAGCCCCTCCTATTAACGTATGCTTTAATGAGCTCCCTAAGTATCTCGCTACCCAATCTCCTAGCTAGTATAACGTTTAAAATACCCCCCACCAGGAAGTCGTCCCATACGGAAATACTTCCTTCCTTCACAGCCTTCCTAATACCTTCGAGAGATGTGAAGGGTTCTAAAAGACTCTTAACCTCTCTCTCAAATAACACCATCTCGTATATAGCTGCCAGCAATAACTGATACCCAGTTATTGTTTTATGGTAGTAGACAGACCTATACATGTGGAGACGGGAGACGTAGAAAGACTCTACGGCGTGGATAGCTTTAGGGTGTACCGCTATGTAGCCCTCATCATCTAAAGTTAGTGTCTGGATTATCCTCTCAAGATCTATCAAACCGTACTTAACGCCGGTATGTAACGCGTCTCTAGGTAGGTAATCAAGCCTGTCAACGTCTAAGTCGCTGTTTAAGAGGTTATTGAAAGCCGGTTCCTCGTGCGCGCCCGTCACTACCTTAGCTACTTCATCTGGTGAGAGCCCGTGACTAGAGAGAACTTCCCTGATATGGGGTTCCTCGACGATTATCATGTAGCTTAACTCTTCGTGATTTATTCCGTAGTTAGAGTAGAACACGTATTCTAGAGCGTGCGAGTAGGGTGTGTGACCGACGTCGTGAAGCAGTGCCGCGGTCCTGAGCAAGTCCCTATCATCTTTGCTTATTATGCCGTCGTTTATGAGCTTATCCGCAACTCTCTCAGCCAGCTTCATAACACCTAGCGAGTGAGAAAACCTCGTATGTACTGCGCCCGGGAACACGTACCAAGCTTGAGATAATTGCTTAATCCTCCTCAGCCTCTGCAGAGGAGGTGTGTCAACCAAGTCCCTCATTAAGGAGTCTAAGATTATGTAGCCGTGTATCTCGTCAAACACGTATTTCTTAGTATTTTCTTTACTCAACTAAACCACCACGTCACCTAATACGTGTAGGACACAATAAAATAAAAACCTTCGGTTATCTTATCAAGAAGACCGAGGTATTTGAGTTTATGACTACGGATAGAGCTATGGAACCAATAACTAAGTCTGGGTTGAGTGTTCTGCCGCGAGCCGTTAGTATGACTAGGTCGTAGTGCTCTTCAAGTAATTCCTCCACGATAGCTGTAGCTACTGAGGTGTCCGGGTAGTTAGGTTTCTTCACCTTCACCTCAACGCTAATCCCTCTCTTACCAGATATTTCAGTAACTCTCTTCACGACCTCGTCTACGTTAGGGATTGACTGATCCTCAACTACCAACACCTTTATCTTGGAGCCGTACCTCGACGCGAAGTCAAGCCCTACCTCAAGAGCTCTGTAACTCATCGCCGACCCGTCAACAGGTATCAGTATCTTCCTGAAGAGGTAACTCACTATGTATGTTGGCTCAGGATAGTAACTCACTACAACCACCTCTTAATACCTAAGGTCTCGTCAGTTATCTTTATAGAGTCCTCAGCTCTTTCTTTAAGTCTCGTGATAGCGCGTATGGCGTCAATATTCTCCGGGACTACTATGGCTTCCTGATGTACGGCGTAGGTCAGCATGACCTCATCCCCCCTCACGAGAACACTATCAGACCACACAACGTTCTCGTAGATATCTCCTTGAGGCCTCCCCAAATCCCTCGCTAACTCCCTTAACTCAGCGGTAGATTTAAGTAATCCCCCGTCAACCAGCAGTATCCTCGGGGTGTTTGCTAACGCGTCGAGAACTTCGTCATGAGATACCGCCCTCTCCAACATGAATTGGAGTGTGTGTACGTGTGCTAGTGTGGTTGGAACTACCACCGCGTAGGTGATTATGTCTAGGTCCTTAATCACTGTGTTGACGTCTAGTGCGTGGTGTGAGGGCGGCTTAGAAGGGTCGAGAATTATCCCCTCAATAGGCCCCTTCTTAATTTCTTTTAAGTCGGCAGCTCTCCTAGCTATGAACCCTCTCACACGCTTTATCCTGCCTAGTCTCGATATCGCGTGTATAATCCTTAATAAGCCGGTAGTATTGCATGACACCACCCTAACGTAGTTCTTGCCTAACGCCTCACCGTAATTTACTAAAGCGTTGAAGCTTACCTCAGCTACCTCAGGCTCCTCACCCCCTTGGAAGACGGCTTTACGACTGAAACTCTCATAGAGTTTCTTGTACGTAGCGCCTACGTCGCCCGGCGTCGCGTCAACCATTACGTCAACGGAGTTAAGTAGGTCTTCTATCGTTCCGTGAATCTCGATCCCTCGCGCGTGGAACTCACGCATGTTTTCCTTCAGCGTGTAGATTCTTAAACCCCTCTTAACAGCTGAGAGTGTCTCCCAGTTAGGTTTTGTCTTCACGATACCGACTAACTCCATATCTGGCTGTAGTGTTACGGCCCAAGCAACCCTCTTACCTATAGTTCCGTACCCGTTTACCCCTACCCTAACCTTCACGAGGAACCACCCGCGAAAAACTTCTTATACGAGATTTCCAAAGCTTTTAAAGCGGGGAGTGTCTCGCCTGAGAGCGCTATGAGGAGAGCGCCGCCGCCTGTTGAGACGTGTAGGTTCTTCTCCCTCCTCACGCCAACCTCCTCAAGCATAGAGCCTAGGTGCCCGCCCCCGATTATCACGTAAGCGTTGCTTTCGAGAGCTGCCTTCAATACGTCTAGAGTGCCGGATCTGAATCTAGGGTCTTCAACGTACCCGGCCGGACCCCTCATAACGACCACGGAGGCTTCCTTAATCATCTCAGAGAACATCAAGGAAGTGTAGGACCCTATGTCCACAGGTATTCCGTCAGCGGTATTTATGGGTTCCTCCACGACTCTCCCGTCCTCTTTAATCACTTTAACGTCGTAGGGGGTGTCTACCGGGGCGCCTGATAAAACCACCCTCCGAGCCAGCGATATTAAGGTGGTGAGGCCTTTCTCCTCAAGGAATTTCAGGAGGGACTTACCGGCTCTACCTCCCTTAGCTACGTGGAACGTTAAGCCGACGAGGCCCGTAGTAAGTATTCTGTCAGCTATCCTCTTCTTCGTTAAGAACTCTATTATCTTTATCGTGTCCCTGACCTTAGCACCCCCTAAGACGAAGAGTCTTGGGGACTCGTTGCTCAGTATTGACTTATTCAACGCCTCGAGCTCGTCTCTCATGACGTAGCCGACTACTGACGGGAGAACTACCGGGAACCCTACTATGGAGGGCTGGGATCTGTGTGCTGTCGCGAAAGCGTCGAACACGAAGTAATCGAATAGGGGTGAGAGTTTCCTGACTAGGTATGTCCTGGAGTGTTTCTCGGGTTCTGCCTCAATCAATTCCTCGGAAACCAGCCTAACGTTATCGAGCAGCAGGATCTCGCCCTCACCCAAGCTCCGTATAGCTTCGGAGGCCGCGGGACCTATAACGTCGCTAACAAACCTTACCTTAACTCCTAGGACTTCCTGAAGCTTCTCAGCGTGGGGTTCTAATGTTATGAAGTCGTTGTCGCCGGGTCTTCCTTGATGAGTTATCACGACTACTGAAGCCCCGCGATTAAGTAGTGTTAGGAGTGTTTGGCGATGAGCTCTTATTCTTGAATCATCCATTATCTTACCGTCTTTATCGATGGGTGAGTTGAAATCAACGCGGACAAGAACCTTCTTCCTACTTAATTCGACGTCATCTATTGTGGGAAACCGGGTGAACTCCAAAACGATGTATCCCTATATGTTTCTTTAAGATGTCCTTATAAACGTTTAATTAACCTCACTCACGTCCCTCAAGTACTTCACGTCTTGCTGACGTCAAGTTATTTCTTTAATCATTAACTCGTCATCGCTTAAGTTAAGCATCTCGTCTACGGTGAGGGTGTACAGCCTTACTGGGAA
This sequence comes from Desulfurococcaceae archaeon, assembly GCA_020833255.1. GTDB lineage: Archaea > Thermoproteota > Thermoprotei_A > Sulfolobales > NBVN01 > Zestomicrobium. The sequence goes on from JAJHQR010000022.1 coordinate 19,776, forward strand.
CGCGTACTTCCTTAACCTAGTGTTATCTAGGTATATGTTCCTCCAGGATTTTATGACTTCATCTATTCTCAGCTTCTCTAGGAAGAGGCTTAGGTCGAATATTAGCCTAGGAGGTATTAATGCTTGAGTTACTAGTATGTTGTCAGATAAGCTCATGTAGGAGTCTAGGAAGTACACGTGAGTACTCAGCACTTTAGAAACCCTCAGTAAGTCTATCGGGTTGCCCGCGATCACGCTCAACGTCTTGATGGGTGGGTCCAGGAATAAACGCTCGAGTTTCAGTCTAACACCTCTTACAACACCCCTATTCCTCACGTGGTTATTATAGTGTCTCAGAACCAGCACGTAATTAAGTACTCTATTCAAGCGTGATTCCTCATTAAGTTTCCTGGTTATGTTCTTGACGGAGGTGAAGGGGTTGAGCTCGAGCTCCCTCACTATGTGTAGGTCTACCTCATCATACCTCACCCTTTCCTCAGAGATTTCCTTAGGTAGGGATTCTCTAGGGGATGTCTTGATACGCGTTATTAAAGTATCCCAGCTTAACAAGAATCTCTTAGACGTTATGTCGTAGTATTCCTTCAAGCTAGGCCTGTTATGCACTGTCATGGGTAGCACGTAGACCTCCCTAGCCTCAACACCTAACTTAACGTATAGTGACGTTAGGAAGCTCTCAACAGAGTTTTTAGGTACTACGTACCTGAGGTAAGAACCCCAGGGAAGAACCGGCGCGTATTCCCTGAGCAAACACTTAGGTAACTTACTGATATCGAGAAACTTATCGAAGATTAGGATAACCTCAACCATACCTAAGCGAGCAACGTCTACAAGTCCTTGAAACTCAAGACCTTTCTGTTTTATAGTCTTCATAATCTTCCACACCGTAGACGTGTGTAAGTCCATTAAATCAGCTACTTCGGAAATCTCCGGAATATACTCAAAACTCTGTAGGTGGTCGATGAAGTCTATGAGTGACGGGTTGATGTACCTGCTGAGCTGAGAAGTGTGTGAGTCCTGAGACCAATGCAAGTCATCATAGTCGCCTTGCTTACTCAAATAGTTTACCCCTAAGATATTGATTCTTAAACCTCAAAAATATCTATGTTAATCACGGCGCAACACGCTTTTACGCGATGATGCGTGAAGAGCTAGACTATTTTAAATAGTTACGTGAAACAATATTGGGTGACGAGACGTGAGGGAACCTACTCTTGATTATAAGGCAATTCTAGACGACCTATCCGGTGAGATAGCTTTTCAGTACATATCACGTGCTAAGGAACTAGCGTCCAAGGGCTTTGACGTTATATCTTTCGGTGTCGGGCAGCCGGACATACCCACACCCCAGTTCCTGGTCGATGAAGGCAAGAAAGCTCTTGACGAGAGATTCACAGGGTATACCGAGACTGAAGGGATTAAAGAATTGAGGGAGGCGATAACGGAATACCTCAACACGCGTTACGGGAGTGACGTAAAGCCTGACGAGGTCGTGGTGACTATAGGTACTAAGGGCGCGGCATACCTAGCTATGGCTGCTTACGTAAGGCCCGGTGACGAAGTCATCGTGACGGACCCTACCTACCCAGTCTACTCAGAGTTACCTAAGCTTCTCGGCGCTAGACCTGTTTACGCTCCCCTGAAGTGGTTAGGTGGGGAATCAGGTTTTTCCCTGGATATAGACTTAATACACGAATTAATAACGAGTAGGACTAGGGCTGTTTCGGTCTTCATAATCATTTGTAGTACTCATATTCATTGATTTCTGAGACCTCTTAACGCTATTAGATATGCTGATGCTGTGTATCTGTCCAATCTATATCTCTTCATGATTTCGTC
>JAJHQR010000063.1 GCA_020833255.1 Desulfurococcaceae archaeon
CCCTACCTCCGGACGGGACTTGAGGGTGGGTGTTAAAAAGAAGTAGCTCATAAGGAGCTATTTCCCTTTTAAAGCGTTTTTATACTATTACTTCGAAAAACTTATGGCTCTAACCTACTTTTCTATGGGTTTGCCCTCTATGTCTAGCAATGGTTTTGGCGGGTCTTTCTTCTGCGTTAGTAGCGAGGCTATGACGAATACTGCGGCCCCTATGGGTATTACGAACGGTCCTGGAGCGTATATGGCTAGCCATATATCCTCTGTTTGTTGGTAGAAGTAGTATATGAGGGGTATCCAGAGAGCTACGTTGGTTATCACACTGGCTATAGCGCCTGTCCTATTGGCTTTTCTCCAGTATATGCCGAAGATGAAGGGTATGGCTTGAACGAATAGTATTAAGTACCAAGCTATTTGGGTGAGGAAGTATATTGTGGCAGCCCATAAAGCGATAGCTAGTGAGACGAAGGCCGTGACTAACACTAAGATCCTAGTTAACAACACCTTTGTTTTGTCATCCATGTTAGGCCGTATCATAGGTATTAAGTTATTCACAATCACTGACGGGGGTATTATTAGCGAGCTGTCAGCGCTACTCATTATCAAAGCTATCAAGCCTACAGTAAGCAACGCGAAGAGAGGTGCTGGCAGCAGGTTTAGTGCTAGTGTCGGTATGACTAGGTTAGGGTCCTCTATGTCGGTAATTATTAGTCGAGCCCAGATACCTATTAACGGCCCTATCATGCCTAGGGTGGCGTAAGTTATTCCGGCAGCGAATGACGCGTACTTAGCTGTTTTCTCGTCTTTAGCTGCCAGAGACCTCTGCACTAAGTCTTGGCATGAGAGAGAACCTATCGCTTGATTCATCCATGAAGCTATGTAGTAAGCAAGACCTATCATGCCAACATATCCGAGGTACTCGAAATTCTCTCCGGGTAGTATGGAGTACGCGTCGGCAGGGATCTGAGTCGTTACCGCTCCCCAACCCCCTGCGGCGGAAATCACGTAGGGAACCATTATTATCAAGCCGGCTAGCAAGAGTATCATTTGGACGAAGTCCGTTAACGTAACAGACCACATACCGCCTAAGAAAGTATACGCTACCGTTACCACGGTGCCTAAGAGCACGCCCTGCTCGAACGTGAGGCCTAGGAGCACCTGGAAGACCGCACTATACGCAACCAGCAAACCGCCTAACCAGCCTATGTAAGCAAGTACCTGAATTGCTGAGGACACTATCTCCATAGTCCTGCCGTACTTAACCCTGAAGAAGTCGGCGATCGTGAGATACTTTAGTTTTCTGAGGATGGATGCGAAGAATAGCGAGAATAAGATTAGACATACGCTAGCGCCTATGGGATCCATGATGACTCCCCTAACCCCGAAAGAATACGTCATAGCCGCACCTCCCAACACGGTTCCTGCACAGAACCACGTGGCGGTTATGGTTCCGTAAGCTAGCCAGAAGCCTAGACGTCTCCCAGCCACTATATAATCTGCCATGTTACGAATCCTCTCTTTAGATAGCCACCCGATGATTAACATTCCGATAGAATACACTATAACGGCAATTAGAGCTAGGGTGACCTTATCTTCCATGGACACCACACTAATAATAGCTTGCCAGGGGTTTTTAAATATTAAAAACTATTTTTACCGTTTTTACCTAAACTTTGCTTTGTCTGATTAGTTTAGAAGATGATTAAGTTTATTAAGTTTTCAGAGTATTGTTTAATGCGGTGATATCTTGGGTACTGAGTTTAAAGAGCTTTTAGCTAAGTACTTAGCTAAGACCCCTAAATCGAGGGAGGCTTTCGAGGAGGTTTCTAGGTATGTGCCCGGAGCTGTCGGTAGTGCGATACAGTTCTTTAAGCCTTACCCTATATTCGGGTTGCGTGGTTACGGTTCTAGGGTTTGGGATATCGACGGTAACGAGTACATAGATTACTGCATGTCTTACGGTGCTATGACTGCGGGGCATAGGAACCCGTCCATAGTTGAGGCTATAGTGAATGTTGTTAAGGAGCACGGCACCTTGTTAGGGATGCCTTCACCGCTGGCTGGCGAGCTCGCTAAGGAGATATCTAGCAGGATCCCGGACATCGAGATGATTAGGTTCACAAACTCCGGTGCTGAAGCAACTATGTACGCTATAAGGCTTGCTAGAGCCCTCACAGGGAGGGATAAGGTAGTTAAGATGGAGGGTGCTTACCACGGAGCTCACGACTACCTACTCATAAGTGATAAGCCTGCCACGATAAAGATTCTGGGATCATATGATGAGCCTAGGTCAGTGCCCGACTCTCTGGGCACGCCTCAAGACGTTGTGAAGCTTACGTTAACCACCCACTTCAACGACGTCGATAGTGTTGAGAAATTATTCAAGCAATTCGGTAATGAGATAGCCGCGGTGATTACGGAGCCTGTCCAAACTAACATGGGTGTGATACTGCCTGAGGAAAACTATTTAAAGGAATTAAGACGCTTATGCGATTACTACGGGGCGTTCCTGATATTCGACGAGGTTAAGACAGGGTTTAACGCGTCTAGTTCTGCGGCCTACCTAGAGTATGGTGTGAGAGCAGACTTAGTAGTATTAGGTAAGGTCATTGGTGGGGGAACACCTCTAGCGGCTTTCGGCGGTAGGAGGGAGTTCATGGAGAACATAACCCCGGTGGGGAGGGTGGTTCATTACGGGACCTACAACGCCAACCCATTATGTGTGGCGGCTGGTTTGGCGGCGCTTAAGAAGGTTTTCACCCCTGAGGCTCATGAGAGGATGAAGAACCTCAACTATGAGTTGTTTAAGGGGGTTAACAACGCCGTAGAAGACTCAAAGATAGTGGCTAGCACCGTAGCTAAGGGGAATATGGGCGCGATATACTTCGGGCTAGACAAGCCTCCAAGAAACTTCAGGGAAGCGTATAGGGTAGATAAGGATATGTGGTATAGGTATTGGATAGCGATGCTTGTTGAAGGCATAATACCGTACGGTGGGGCGTGGTTTGAGGAATGGTTTGTGTCAGCTATGCATACACGTGAAGACATTGAGAAGACTATCGAAGCCTACTATAAGGTGCTGAAGATTATTAAAGGGTAGATAGCTTCAACGACGTAATGAGGGGGCTGCGGCCTATTACTAAACGTGGGTGGGTCTGATGTTAGAGGTGAGAAGACTTAAAGAGTTGGATGAGGGAGCTAGGAAGAGGATAGTGGCTAGGTCTGCTCTCAACCTAGAGTTGTTGAGGGATAGGGTAGCTGAGATAATAGAGGATGTGAGGAAGAGGGGGGATGCAGCCATCCTAGATTTTTATAAGGGCTTCTTCGGTAGGGAGGTCTTAACCCAGGATAACTTGAGGGTTAGTGAGGAGGAGGTTAGGGAAGCTTACGAGAAGGTGAGTGATGATTTAATTGAGGCGTTAAAGATAGCTCGTAAAAACATAGAGGTTTTCCACAGGAGTCAACTACCGAGGGAGATCTGGTTTACTGAGGTAGTTAGCGGCGTGTTGGTTGGGCAGGTTTGGCGGCCTCTCGACTCCGTAGGTATTTACGTTCCAGGCGGTAAGGCAGACTACCCGTCCACGGCCTTAATGCTCGCCACGCCGGCGAGGGTTGCGGGGGTCCCGAGGGTAGTGGCTACGACGCCTCCTAAGCCTGACGGTTCCGTAAGTCCCCCCACATTGGTAGCTCTAGACTTAGCCGGCGTTAAGGAGGTGTATAAGGTTGGGGGCGCTCACGCCATAGCAGCCCTAGCTTACGGGACTCAAACCATTAAGAAGGTTCACAAGGTTGTGGGTCCAGGCAATGTCTGGGTAGCTACGGCGAAGCACTTGCTGAGGGGTGTGGTAGATATTGACTTCATAGCAGGCCCTTCAGAGGTCCTCATACTAGCTCTGGAAGACGCCGAACCCGAGTACGTCGCGAGGGATTTAATAGCTCAGGCGGAACACGATCAACTAGCTTCAGCAGTCCTAGTGACCACATCACCTAAGCTAGCTAGGGAGGTGGCTACCAGGCTTGAGGAGTTAGTGCGTGAGGTCCCTAGAAGCGAGATCGTGAGAGAGGCGCTAAGCAATTACGGGGCTATACTGATCGCTGAAGACCTTGACGAAGCGCTAGAATTCGTGAACGAGTACGCGCCAGAACACTTAGAGATACTCACCCAAGACATGAGTAAAGCCTTCAACATATTAAGTAGGGTGAGGAACGCCGGCTCAATATTCATAGGTAACAACACCCCGGTAGCGATGGGCGACTACATAACGGGAGCAAACCACACACTACCAACGGGAGGTAACGCGGCAACGCGAGGAAGCCTCAGCGTCTTCGATTACATAAAGATAATAGACGTTCAGATAGTTAACGAAGAAGGTATTAAGACACTAGGACCCCACGCGATAAGGATAGCCAGCACTGAAGGCCTCCACAACCACGCCGAAGCCATTAAAGTAAGGTTACGCAAGACTTAAGGAACACACATCCTACGAGAAGTGTACGTTAAATTAAACACGATAACTCATGAATTATTTAAGAACTAAAGTTATTTTCGTAAGTTTATAGCTGACATTATGATGAGAGTTTATGTAGGTATGGGCAGCGAGCACAGTTCGAGGCTTAGGTTTCATTGAACTTAGTATTGTTTAGTATCAAGCCCTCTTCCCTTGGCTTCGTCGTCCTCAAGGATCTCTT
>JAJHQR010000023.1 GCA_020833255.1 Desulfurococcaceae archaeon
TAGCTAGAACTTAGTTTACTCTGTTAACGTTAATTTACTTTAGGTTTAGTATCGTTATTCTTGAGGTGAGTTAATGAGGGAGAAACACGTTAAGATTGCTTCGACAGGTATTTACGTCCCGCCGATAATAATGACTCCTGAGGATTTCGAGAAAAAGACAGGTATTAAGGTAGATCCTACGTTCATAGAGAGGACGGGCCTTAAGGTGAAGAGGGTTGCTCCTCCTGAGGAAACCCCGGCAACGATGGCTGCTAAGGCAGCGGAGATGGCTTTAGAGAGAGCTAAGATGTCTATAGACGAGATAGATTTGATAATAGTGGGTACTGACACTCCAGAGGCGATATCGCCGCCTACCGCGCCTAAGGTTCAGGCTCTCCTCAACGGTAGCAAGAAGGAGATACCTGCTTTCGACGTGAACGCTTCTTGCGCGAACCCCGCGTACATGCTTGAGTTAGGAACTTCAATGATTAAAGGTAACGCTAAGTATAGGAACGTGTTACTCGTAGGCACGTACGCTATGACTAGGTTCTTGAGATGGAAGTTTATGTGGGAGTGGATATTCTCTGACGGTGCTAGCGCGGTGATACTTTCTGAGTCTGAGGAACCAGGCTACCTAGCGAGTAAGTTGAGGGCTGACGGGACTTTCTGGGATTACTGGGGTATCTTCATGGGTGCTTGGAAACCGATATCCGAGCAGGTAGTTGATGACACACTCCCCTACCTAGACTTGAGGAGGGCTTACCCCCCGGTCAACGACCAGTTCTGGCCGATACTAATCAAGAACGTCATGGAGCAAGCTAAGATATCTTTAGATGACATAACGCAGATAATTTACACTCAGGTAAGACTTAAGACCATACTAGACGTGACCAAGTCCCTGGGCTTGCCGGAAAATAGGACGCATTGGGTAATGGATAAATACGGCTACACGGGCTCAGCATGCGTGTACATGGCCTTACACGACGCTCTAGAGCAGGGTAAGGTAGAGAAGGGTAAGGTCGTCATATTAGTTGCCTCCGGAGTTGGTTATCAGCAAGGCGCTATAGCTTTCAGGTGGCTCTAAACAATAAGTATTCGAAACAGCCCACATTTTTTAACGATTGAGGGGGCGGAATCAGGAGTTAACAATGTTAACTATTAACGTTATCTAGTGCTGGACTACATTCTTTAAGGAGTGAGTAAAGGATGTTATCAGATAATGCTTTAAGTAATATTATTAGGGGTAGCAAGAAACCCGTCCCTACCTTAATGCCTGAATCCTTCGGTCCTTTAAGTGGTGTGAGGATAGTCTCTTCAGGTATTTTAATAGCGGAACCTTTCGCGGCTTACCTAGCGGCTCTCTGGGGGGCTGAGGTAATACATGTGGAGAGACCGGGTGGGGACACGTACAGGTACTCACCGCCATTCATAGAATATGAAGGGAGGAAAGTGAATACTTGGTGGGCTCAGGAAAGACGTAATATGTTCTCGATAGTCGTGAATCTGAAGTCGGAGCGCGGGAAGGAAATATTCCTTAAGTTGTTGAAGCAAGCCGATATATGGATGGAGAGTTCTATGCCGGGCACGTATGAGAAGTTGGGAATAACTGACGAAATCGCGCATAAGATCAACCCGGAATTAACTATAGTGCATATCTCGGGCTTCGGACACTGGGGAGATGAGAATTACTTGGGCCTACCAGCCTATGACGCTATAGCCGCTGCATTCAGCGGTTGGATGAGCTTAAACGGCTTCCCGGAAACACCCCCGTATAAGCCGTTCCCCTACACTGGAGATTACCTGACAGCTCTCCACGCGTTGTCAGCCGCTCTCGCAGGATACATACACGCTAAGAAAACCGGTAGAGGGCTTTCCATAGATGTGGCTCAGTTCGAGGCTATCGCGAATACTTTCGGCGGTCTCTGGATACAGACGATCGAGCTCGGTGACACACCCGCTAGGAGAGGGAATAAAGATATCTACTTCCAGCCCTACGACATATTCAAGACGTCGGACGGGGAGTATGTCTTCATAGGTGCTTTAGGCTATGACGTCTTCAGGAGGTTGTGTGACGCGCTCGGGATTAATTTCAATGAGTGGAGGGACGTCCACTACGCGCCCGGGATGCATACGGAGAAGGGGAAGGCATTCGATTCGTTATTGAGGGATTGGGTAGCGAGGAAAACCTCCAGTGAAGTGATCGAGATTCTTAAGAAGCATAACGTGCCTTGTTTCAAGGTCTACACCCTCAGGGATGCCTTAAGCGACCCACACTATAACGCTAGGAAAGACTTCATAGAATGGTTTGACGAGAGCATTAAGAAAAACATTAGGGGGTGGGGTGTAGTACCTAAATTCAAGATGGAGGAAGAACCGAGGGTTTGGAGAGGTTCGCCTAGACTAGGCCAGGACGCGAGGCTAATCCTAGATAAGCTACTTGATTACACTGCGGAGGAAATAGAAGAATTAATTAAGAATAACGACGTGTGTTGTGAGTGAGATGCCTTACGTGAGAATAAACGGGGTAGACATCTACTACGAGGATCACGGGTCCGGAGAGCCCGTCGTCTTACTTAACGGCATCTTCATGAATACTAAAAGCTGGTACCTACAGCTAAAGTCCTTAGTGAGCGGAGGTTACAGGGTAATATTACATGACATGAGGGGTCAGTGGAGCTCGGGGAAACCTGATTGCGTTGAATGCTACAGTCTAGAAATTCACGCAGACGACCTCAAACACCTCCTAGACAAACTCGGCGTCAGGAAAGCGCACGTAATCGGGACTTCATACGGTGGTGAGGTTGGGATGTGCTTCGCGATCAAGTATCCTGAATACGTGAACGACTTAACGCTAATAACCTCCGTTAGTGAGATACATGAAGAATTAAAAATTACTGCCTTAAGATGGTTGGAGGGCGCGCTAAGCAACGATCCCAGAAGATTCGTTCTCTCCTGGATTAACGACGTCTATTCCGACTCGTTCATAGAGAAGTCAGGACCGCAACTACTTGAAAGATTGGTGAGTATATACTCAAGCGGATTTGATTTTAAGAGCGCCGCGTACCTTCTCAAATCATTTCTTAAGATGGCTGAGGAACCACTAACCCCTAAACTAAGAAGTATAAACAAACCGACGCTAATCATCGCCGCTGAGAAAGACAGGGTTAAACCCCCTAAATACTCGGAAATAATAGCTAAGAACATAACTAACTCAACCTACGTAGTAATTAACGACGCCGGCCACGCAGTAGTAATAGAGAAACCGACAATCATTAACTACTTAATAATAGGGTTCATACGTAGTCATCCGCTAAGCACTACGTGATTATGCACGGTTCCCTAGCAGTTAAAATTAGCTCTGTTAAGGTAATTGAGGTTCAGCCCCCGAGAACTTTATTATAGGAATTAACCACCGAGGAGTTGCTCACGTATTTAATTCTTTAAAGCCGTAACTTATTTTAGGAGTTGATGCGGTAGTGGGTAAAGACCTTGACTTAAGTGTTTTCACGTTGCTTCTCATAGTCTTATCCTTGCTAACCATTACGTATTCGTCGTTGCGCGTTAGCTCCACCTGCTATTCTTCAGTAAGGTATGTTATGGTCTCCCGTTTTCCTGAATTAAGTGATTACGTGAACTTAAGTAACTATAGTGTGGCGAGCACTAGCCTCAATTATACGGACTTGAAAATACTTGTTTATAAGTGGGTTTCCCGCGGAGTCTCTGTCGAGATTCAGGCTACTGAGGGGACTTGTGACGTGGTACGTTTCGAAGTAGTCGTTGACTCAAGGAATATTAACGAATCAATCCTCAACACCTTGCTGGACAGGCTGGAAGCAGGTGTTAAGGATTGGTATAGCGACACCAAAAACCTCATTAGCGCTACTTCAATAGCTGAAGTTCTTGGGGGGCAGGTAGTGATTAATGACACGCCGATTTACTTCCTAGACCCTACCTACGTCACGATAACCCCGATCACCGTTAGGTATTTTGTTTATCCATCACCTCCTATAGTGATCTACTCATTCGTTAATTACTTCCCGACAATCAAGAAATTACTCGCTCATATCCCCGGCTTTAACTTAAGTGAGGAATACGTGAAGGAAGTACTTGAGAAAAACCTAAACATCACCGAGTATAAGGGAATCACGAAGTCTTACGTGGTACTCTACGGGGTGCTTAGACCTGCATACGTAGTTGCTGTAACACCCTACAGGAACGTGGTTATTCTAGCAGATGATGGGGAGATTCTAACTCAGAGGACAACTACCGGCACGCAAACAACGCCAGGAAGTAATCAAACAATCGTAAACTTAGGACTAGCGCTAATCTTAACAGCTTTCTCGTTACTGATTGCTTACGTGATTTGGTTGAGGAAGCGTCGTGACTAATTAGCACTACTTCCTCCCGCACTAAAGACCTGCTTTCAGCTATGAAAAACGCTTTATGACCTACTACTCATACCTCAGAGCAGTTGCCGGAGGTATCTTAGCGGCTCTGTAAGCGGGTAGTGTCCCGCCCACAACGCCGACGGCGACTGTTATTAAAACCGTGGTTAATATTAAGTCAGCAGTTATTTCAGGGTTAGCTACTATTATTAACCCGCTACTGCCGGCGGTTATGGTGAGGCCTCTTGATGAGAGGATGTGAGCTCCTATAACGCCGGCCGCCATCCCTATAGCGCCGCCTATCAAAGACATTATTATAGACTCAGCTAGTATCATGATGACTACCTGCTTGTCCGTGAAGCCAAGAGCTTTTAAAACTCCTATTTCACGCGTTCTCTCAATAACTGAGGTTATCATCGTTGACGCTGTGCCCGCTACGGCCACGGCGAAAGCTGAGAGTGAGGCTGAGAAGACTATGAAGTCTAGAGCAGCAGTGACTGAAGCGACGGTCCTAGCTATCTGCTGGAAAGCTACTACGGTCACCTTGTCTTGATATGTTTCCCTAATCTTCCTCGTCAACGCGTCAACGAGTGAAGGGTCTTTAGCTACTATGAAAATACCTGACATATCCTTCATATTAAGTATAGAAGAACCGCTCCTTAAAGGCAAGAAGATCGTTTGATCCGGTGACACGAAGGCCGCGCCACCAAACTCTTTGAGAACCCCCTTAATCCTGAGCGAGATCTTCCTTAAATTAAGTTTGCCGCCACCTAACACCTCAACGATGTTAACCGTGATGACGTCCCCGACCTCGTAAAGCCTGGTGTTCGAGGCGGTTGAGTAAGCTATTGAATGACCTATCACGCAGTAAGTAACCTCCGTGTCGAGAGGGAAGTCACCTTCCTCAAGCTCTAGATTACCTATAGCTTTAACTAAGATTGAGGAGTCTACAGCGTATATGAACACGTTCCTCCTCCCCTCAGCTGTCTGCACGTAGCCTTGCGTTGTGTAGAAAGGCTCGGCCTCACTAACTTCCTCTAAACTCCTTATGTAGTCTAGGTCGCTGCTAGTTAGCTTGTACTTCTCGGAAGGTAGTATGACGACAGTGTTCTGCCCTAAAGCCAGTATCGCTCCCTCCACGTAGTTAGCGTAACCCCTCACGGTGGAAGTCATCATTACCAGCGCTAGAGGTCCTATAGATATACCTATAATCGTTAAGACCGCTCTAAACTTCTTCTCTGTCAGGACCTTCATAGCGTACCTGAATACGTCTCTAAGCACTACTACTCCCTCACCTGGGGGACAGGGTGGGTCTTCAAGTACCTGTAGAGTAAGAAAGCCACGACACTTAAGAACACTACCACGGCAATAATTATGCTGTACCTGAGCGTGTCAGGGGGTTGTTGCGAGGGTGTCGTGGTTGTCTGAACAACTGCGGGAGTCACGCCGAACTCCTTGCTTAAGACCTCGACCTCGTTATACGGGTTTCTGTAACTTAATAATAATTTAACGGTGTCAACGAAAGTCCCTGTTTCGAGATAGACCGCGAAGCTAGTCTGTGAGGAGGGGTCTAAGTCCCCTATGAAGACTTCCTCACCCTCCTTACCACCGCTCACCAGCTTAGCAGTTATCCTCTGTGCTTGTGCGTTGCCTACGTTTATTAGGGTGCAGGAAAGCCTCACCAACCCGTTAGCGTACGATACTTTAACGTCAGATAGCATGAACTTAATGAATGGTTCGATGCTCACGGTGAAGGAAGCGTTAACGACTTGTCTTAACCCGTTAGACGTGGTGTATACTACTGTAGCCATGAAGGGTATGTTACCGTAAGTTATTGGGATGGGGACCTGGGCTGAGGGCAAGGGATTCAGGTAGACAGACACGTTAACCGACGTGATGACGCCGGGTTCTAGTCTGCTAATGTAGATCGGGTTCGTTTTAGGGATGAGTACGTAGCTACCGTACGGGTACACAGCTAAGTACACGTTGTAGGCGGGTGCAGCGCCTAAGTTAAGTATCTTTAAGGTCATGTTGACCTCCCTAGAATCCTTGAAGTTTAAGGAGCTCTCACTCCATACTTGAATAAGTATGGGCGAGCCTAGAACACTTATGGGGAACCTCAGCTCCTGTGTTCTGATGTTGTCCCAGTGATCAACGAAGGATAAGATCATGGCGGCGTAGTAGGTGCCTGGACTAACGGAAAGCACGTTGACGGGGATTACGAAGTATGCGAAGTCTCCCTTGCCGAACTGAGCCTGAGTTGGTGTTTGAGTTCCTAGCAACTGAGTGTAGTATCTTAGCAAATCTTGCACATTACCAAGCTGTTGTACGGGTATTTGAGGCAGGGACGACGTCGCGGCTATCCTAACCCTACTCTCGTTATTTAGTGAGGAAACAAAGCCTTCAGGCAACGTCACGTCAGCTACGAGCCCTCTAATCGACGGATACTCGGAATTCCTCACAACCACCGCTAACACGTTCCCGTAAGTCTCGGGTTCCGCAGGCTTCCCAACCCATGAGGTACTCACCAACTCTAGTCCAGTAGCGACGTAGTTGACTAAGATAGGTAGCTCAACCTCCTCCGCTACCCCTAATCCCTCACCGCCTGAGTTAATTAGGTAGAAAAGCCTTAAGAGACCCTCATACCAACCCGGCTTTACATCACCTACGTTCAGGGTGAAGCTTAGCTGGAGAACCTGGTTTGAAGGTATTGGGCCCGCGACGTAAGCTCTGTTAACGCCTTTACTAGCCGAGAAACCTTCAGGCAACACTAACTCAGCGTAGACGGAGGATACTGTGTACGGGTAGTGGTTTATGAGGTATACCACGTAAGTAGCGTTCTGTGTGTCGGGATATACGGGATTATTGTTCACCCACCCGAAATTAATCAAGCTCAACCCGCCTAAAGAACTTGGTGGGTAGGTACTGAGCGGTACCCTAACCACGTAGTTCGCGGTAACAGGCACGTAGGAACCATACATCGTTATGTAGTAAGTAACTTCAATGCTTAAGACTAGCTCGTTGGACCCAGCCCCGCTTAAGCTTACGTAGGGAACTAACCTACATGAAGTCCCTGGACCCAGATATGTGGAGCACACACCTTCACCGTCGATAATAGTCACGTTATTATGTCCGGTCACCCTTAAATAAACGTAGCTAGCCCCATACCTACCTAAGTTCGTCAGCTCCACGTGTAGCGGGTAAAGCTTCTCCAAACCGTAGGAAGTGGCCGGGGTCGTAGCCCCCCACCAAACCTTGCTCAAGACTAGGTTCGCTGCGTAATCATACGGGTTTGATATAGGGATCTGGAAATCTAGAACTGTAGTCCTGTATAAGATCGACGTACCTACTCTAACGTCGTAAGTCAACGTTATCGCCGCGTCGTAGAAGCCGGGCTCCGCTTCCGAACCCACGTCAACTATTAATTGGAGAACGCAGGTACTCCCTGGCTGCACCCCAGCTAAGCAAGTACCCTCAATAGATTTAACTTGTACGAAGTCCGGGAGTGTCGGACGTACATCCACCAACGTTAAGACGTCTTGACCGAAATTACTTAATCTGATATTCAAGGTTACGTCTCTTGATGAGGGGAGTGCCTCGGCTGTACCCCCCTGATAACTCCACTCAACTCGACTAATCCTCAACACATCTTCAGACACTAACGTCACGGTAACGTTTAAGGTTAGGTTAAACCAGAACTCAGACCCTCTGTAAGTAGCTAAGCCCTCAAGGTAGACTTCAGTAAAGATGGTGTTCTCCGGAGTGTCGGACGCGTTAATCACTATATTATCGAAAGTTAACGTAGCGATACTACCGTAACTCATGGGGGTCTCGAGAGTTGCTATCACGTAGTTTCTGCCGTCTCTTGACGTGAAACCTCTTGGGAGCTTAAGCACCGCGGTAAGGGAATTTATTGTCGGTAAGTCTCTGTTCTGTAGCGTTACGAATATAGTTGCTGAGCGGCTCTCGCCATACGCGACACCGTAACTCCATCCGCTATCAACAACCACTATATTCGGTGTTTCAGGCGCGTTAACAACCACGGCAAAACTCAGGTTAGTTTCCTGCTCGTAGGTAACCCCGTCCTCGGTTCTGGAAGTAACGTTAATCCTAATGAATCCTTCGTAGGAACCTGGACTCGCTGTCGGCGGGACGTCAACGCCGCCGACTACTAAAACGTAAGTACTGTCTTCAGGAATCGTAGGTATTTCGATCCTGGTCTCCTCAGGCTTTAGAGGGGGTTGAAGCGTTAAGATCCCGTAACCGCTCAGCACTTCTGAATCGCCGGAATTCTTTACGCGTATGTTCAGCGTAGCGCCCTGTGTTCCGGGGAAGACTTGAGAAGACCACCAGACATCGATTACGGATAGCTCTACTACAGGGTAGTTACTCACGTTAACTTGTACGGCGAACTCCGCGTGATTTAAAGTCTCGTTAAACCCGTTGGAGATCCTGTAAGTAACGTTAAGTCCTAGGCTATAACTACCCGGTAATACGTAATCGTCTACGTTGAGCCTGGTTCTCAGCAAGAAGACCTCTCCTGGAGCAAACTCGTAAGCCCAAGACCCGTTGACTGAGTAAGCGGGGACGCATGACTGGAACCCGGCTGAGAAGTGGAAGCCTTCAGGCAAATTAAAACATCCTTGAACACCTCTTATACTAAAAGACTCATCGTTCCTTATCTCTACAGAAACCTCAACGTTTCTGCTACCGGGGTAGACTGAGGTGCCGCCCGCCGTGTTACGCTGTGTTACGGCTATGGGGGTGAGTCCCGGCGAGTCTCCCGAAACGTTTAGAGTGAGTAACAGACCTGAGATAATCGAGAAAGTTATCAAAGCTAAAGGCACGCAAGCTTTGATTAACACCGATTTCCTCACTCAGGCCACCTCAAGTAGTTACCTACAATTATAAAGTTAAAAAGTGGTGATTAACGGTGCTTGTGTGATCGCTTACTTAATCTCCTTGTTTAAGAGGCACTCACTCTTGGAAGGTGATCTCAAGTCTTTGATGATTCCGTCTCTTATTAGGTATATTTTGTTAGAGCAGTTAGCTACCTCAGGATCGTGCGTTACTACCACGATGGTTTGGCCCCCGGCGTTTAATTTCGTGAAGGTTTCTACGACCGTTCTAGCCGACGCCCTGTCTAGGTTCCCCGTAGGCTCGTCCGCTAGTATTATCTCAGGGTTATTCACTAAGGCTCTCGCTATAGCTACTCTTTGTTGCTGCCCTCCTGATAACTGGGTTGGCTTCTTGGCAAGCCATTCTTCCTCGCCGCCAGCCGCTTTAAGAGCTTTTAAAACCATTTCACGCCTTAAGCGCGGGGGTATCCCGGCAGGTATGAGGGGTAACTCAATGTTCTCATAGACTGACATGCGGGCAACTAAGTTGAATTGCTGGAAAACAAAACCGATCTTCTTATTTCTAATCCTCGCTAGAGAGTCTGAGGGCAGTACTGATACGTCAACACCGTCTATGTAGACCTTACCTTTGGTAGGTCTATCCAGTAAGCCTATGATATTTAGTAGCGTGGTCTTGCCGGAGCCTGAAGGACCCATTATAGCTATGAATTCACCCCTCAATATACTTAAGTTAACCCCCCTTAAAGCCCAGGTAACTATATCGCCCACTCTGTAAGCTTTCCACACATCAACTAACTGCATCACTATACTCGCTTCATTGCCCACTTCCCTACCCTACCCTTAACAAGTAGTAATTAATTAAAAATTAACTATCAGCTAACGTGAATTACGTTTTAAGCAAGTTCTTAACCATAATGTTGGGGGTCTGTTTGGAGGTCGTCATAGCGCTTGTTGCCGGGATGCTCGTAGGCCTGGTACTCAACAAAACACTTAGTTCTGAAAGGAGGAATCAGCGGTTCACGAGCTTTGTAGGGAAGCTAACGCTTTCCTTAACCTACGCTCTAGTATTCCTTATTGGGTTGAGGATCTCGCAGGTCTTGCCGGACATACTGTCGAGAGGGCAGCACGTTGTTTTAGCTCTGCTAGCGTTCTCAGCGATACCCACCCTACTTAGTTTAGTGATCTCGTACCTGGTGTTGAGGGGTTAGCCATCATGATCGAGAAATTCGGGGCCTCAACCCTCACCTTATTCTTCGTGGCGGGGTTGTTGACCGGCTTAGCTACGGACGTCGGGGTAAGCGAGGAATTCCTGTGGGTTGTTCTACTATGCTTAATATTTGGAGTAGGGGTTTCCATGGGTTTAGAAGTGGATAGGATCGTTTCAACGAGTAGGAAGAGGGTTTTTCAGGGACTTAAGCTAATCTTAGCCACTATTACGGGTTCCTTAGTCGGCGGCGTAGTAACTTACTTCCTGCTTGGGGAGCCGGCCTTAAGGTACTCGCTAGCTATCTCCGCGGGTATGGGTTGGTACAGCTTTACCGGGACTTACTTAGCCGGTATAGACCCGTATCTCGGGTTCCTCGGGTACCTATCCAACGTGTTGCGCGAGGTCTACACGTACGTCACGTACCCCCTGCTAGGCAAGAAACTGAGATACTCCTCGATCAGCTTAGGAGGCGCTACAACCATGGACACGACGCTACCGGTAATAACGTCTGTAGGAGGTCCTGAAGCAGGGGTTTTAGCCTTCGTTCACGGAGCCTTCTTAACTCTCCTAATACCTATTATTGTGCCCGCTCTAACGTAGCTCGACGAGGTAACGAGTCTCAGCCCACTCTAACGTAATTACTGGGCTTAGCGTATATGTTCCCTCCCACGTGAAGCAATATCTCGGCCTCCTCCGTGAAGACGTTTTCCTTGAAGTACTTTTCGTCTACGTGAACTTTAAGACTCTTAAAAACCATTAAGGAGTGGTCTTCGAACGGTAACTCATTGATTAACACCCCCTCAACGTACGCTAGAGCGCCTTTAATGTGCGGTACCTTCACAACGGAAGATTCCTCGAGCTCAAAACCTAGCTCAACCAACTTATTCTTTAATTCCCTGCCGGAGACGCTGCCCACGCGGTGGACCTCCTCAACAAACTTAAACGGCATGATGTTCAGAGTTATTTCCCTAGTTTCTTTGATGTAGCTGTACGTCAGTCTCCTAGGACTTAAGGACACGGAGAAGATGAAGGGGTCTACGTTAACCGGCATAAACCACGACACGCTGCAACCGTTGACTTCCCCGGTCCTTGACCTACTCACGATGACTGACACAGGTCTTGGGTGCATGATCCTAGCCACGTACTTACTTAAGGACAACCTAACCACCTCAAACCTCCTTGAAGAGCTCTGAACATATCTTGCACGCGCTTGTCTTGAGCCCCTCATCCACTAACGAATGATACCCACATAAGTAACCCCCACGAAGCAGCTCCACAGCTAACTTACTGATAGCTAACTCTAAACCCTCGCCTTCTAAAGACTTCTTCTCGATCTCGTCGACAAGGTTCCTAATCCTAGACTCAGCAAACTGTATACTACCTAAATCAATATCTAGTTTCTTACGTTTTGAAACGTACTTAGAAATAGAAGACTGTGAAATACCTAACAACTCAGAAATCTTTAACTGGTTATACCCATACTCAAAATACAGTATCTTCACTATCCTCTGCTTAATAGCTGGAACAACATACCTACTAGCGAAATCGAATACACCAACCCTAATCAACATAACACACCAAATACTACACGATTTACCGATTTATAACTTAACAACAGCTAAGACACGGATTCAGGATTCACTCGCTATCCCACGATTTTCTCATCTAAACACTCAAGATACGGGCTTCTGGGATAGCCACGAACACTCTAAGCAATGATCGCGAGACCATGCAGATCAATATAAGAGCCGGACCCCAATATTTTAACTCTGTTAACGTATAAGTGAGGGTGGTGAACGTGAGTAGCGAGTTAAGGGAGAAAATAATTGAGGCTTTAAAGAACGTTTACGACCCGGAAATACCTATCAACATATGGGATCTAGGGCTCGTGTATGACGTGAGGGTCGACGATGAGGGGAATGTTTATGTCTTAATGACGTTGACAGCGCCTGGATGCCCTCTAGCGAATACCTTAACGATCAACGTAGAAGACGTTATAAGAGGGGTTGATGGCGTGAAGGACGTCACGGTAGAATTAACTTTCGATCCTCCATGGAACCCTAAGAAGATGACTCCCGAAGGTAGGGAATTGTTTAAGAAGTTGTACGGGTACGACATAGTAGAGTATTGGGAAAACGTTTACGAGAAAAACGTTTGATCTCCCTAAGCTATACTTGCTGAAGACCTGGCGTAAGAGTTTCTTGCTTTGCTGGCGGCTTCCAAGTAAGTCCAAGTATCCCTCCAATTAACCCTAGTATAAACCCTATGAAGAACCCGCCACCCACTGTGAGGAGACTTAATATCGAGAAGATTAATACTAGGATAGAACCGATTCTAACCTTACTAGGTTCTCCTGAGTATATCATGGTAGCGCCAACCAATATTAAGATCCCGAAAATCAATCCGACAACACCGATGACCGTGATTAAGGACCCTATCAGTTCTGGTGGATAAGGCATTCCAGGCATGTGTCCCCCGCCTAAAGAACTTATAAGACCGGCGGCAACAAGCATCAATATACCTGTCAAAAGCACTAATATCCCGCTAATCAGCGATAAGACGAACGCTGCGGTAGGTCTCTCACTCAATTAGATAACACCTCATTTATTTAATTGTTATTAAACCTAATAAGGTTTCTTCTCTAAACAATCCCTGTCGTCACTGACGGTGGTGATGAGGTTGATTTACGTACTTAAAAGATTCAATATTTTTTCTTTGTAGTAGTTGAGAGCTTCCCTCACGTAGTCTTCGCTTATGTTGCCGAAGGGTGACGGGGTTTCGAAGACTCTCTTAGGTGGTTTGAGGTCTTCTAGCCTATACCCTAGTCTTAGCTTAAGCTTGAGTTTTTCTTTGTAGATCTCGGTACCGAGTTTCCTAAGCTCTTCCTCACTCATCTTTAACCCGAGTGGTTCCAGAGCTTTTGAAACTGTGGAAGGTTTGTAAACCCCTCTTGAGAAGAAGCACACGACTAGGGAGGAGAGGACCTGCCTCCACGCCTCTTCCTCAACTAACTCGTCTATTAGCTTCCTTGGTTGAGGGTATTCTTTGCCCACGTATTTCTGGTCTATTGAGTACCCGGCGTTGTCTAGGTGGCTGTGTCTAAGCCCTATTAAATACCCTATGTGCGCTCCTGGCCCTGTGTGATAGCCCGGCATCTCATTACCCCCGAACACTAACGCGAATTCTGTACCGCCGTAAACTTCTGAAGCTTTCTTAACGCCCATGGCTAACGTCTTGTAGAAGTTGTTTGGCTGCGTAACCAAGTATTTGACCATCTCAATGTACGTCTTCCAATCACCCCATTCAGGCCTTACTATCGTGTCTTTCTCGCTTATCAGTCCTTTCTTGAAAGCTTCGGTGGTCCAGGCTAGCGCGACGCCCGTGCTCATAGCGTCAAGACCTACCACGTCAACCTCTTCTATGAGTCTGAGAAGACCCTCCCTATCCTTAATTCCTAGCATGGTGCCGAGAGCGTATATGGGTTCGTAATCATACCCTATATACCTGGTTGTATAGAAGTATTTCTCGTGCGGATATCTCTCCCTTATGACCGCTATGTGGATACAGGCTACGGGGCAGTGAGCGCAGGCAACCCTCCTTGCTAGGGAATACTCGGCGAAGGCTTCTCCGCTCACCTCCTCAGCACCTTCGAAGACATTAGACGTTAAGTTTCTGGTGGGTAGTCCCCCAATCTTGTTTAGAGGTAACACGTTGACCGGGGTTCCTAAGTCATGATATTTCTGCATCGCCGGACTCTTAGTGATCTCGTCGAATAATTCCTTGTAGACCTTCCTATAACCGGATATGTCGGCTACCGGGATATCCCTCTTCCCACCCACCACTATCGCCTTAAGCTTCTTAGCCCCCCAGACGGCTCCTAAGCCTAACCTACCGAAATGCCTGTACGTCTCGAGAATGACTGAAGCGTACCTGACGAGCATCTCCCCCGCTCTACCAATCCTCATTATAGACCTTAACCCAGGCCACGGCTCCCTCTCCCTCAACACCTTACCTATGGTGAGAGAACTCCTCACACCCCATAAAGCGCTGGCGTCCTTGAACTCTACCCTACCGTCATGAATCGATAAGTACACGGGGGACTCACTACCCCCCTTAATAACTATCGCGCCGAACCCAGCCATCCTCATAGCTACAGGGGCTCTCCCCCCTGCGTGAGACTCGCCTAAATTGCCTGTCAGGGGGGACTTAAACATTGCCACGACCTTAGAGGCGGTGGGGTAAACTCCTGTGAAGACCCCTACAGCCAGCACGACAACGTTTTCAGGGCTGAGCGGGTCTACCTCAGGATTCAACTCCTCTTTAAGTAGTTGTGTAGCGACTCCGGTCCCTCCTAAATACCTAGCGAATAGCTCGGGCCTGCTCTTAACCCAGAAGGTCTTTCTCGTTAAGTCTACGTAGAGCACCTTACTCAAGGCTTCATCGATTAACGCGCGTGCACTCATCCAGAATCAACCTCCTCAAGCGCTAAAACCCCGTAAGGACAGAAATCAACACAGTAACCACAGTAAGTGCATATGACCGGCTTATTCAAGTAGACGTTCCATTGGACAGCTCCGAAAGGACACGCGTTCCTGCAGTTACCGCACCCGATACACAGGTTAGGATTCAGTATGACGCCGCCGCCCCTCCTCAAAAGAAGAGCTTTAGTAGGGCATACCTTAGCACACGACGGATCCTTACAAGCTCTGCAAACTATGACTGAGAACCCTCTCTCAACACCCCCCACACTCCTCACGTGAATCGCCGTGTAACCCAGTCCAGCGTCAGCATACCTGCGCGAGCAAGCGAACATGCATGACATGCAGCCAACGCAAAGATCAGGATCTACGACGACGAGTCTTTTAAGCTTGGTTTCAGGCACTGTACTCAAGCACGCCACCAATACTTAATGCAGTAAAGCAATTTAAGTGTAACACGATCTTTTATTCCTATGTAAATAAACTCATTTACAAATAAAATAAAAACTTATAAGAAGATGAAATAGACTAGTTTACGGTGGCGTGAGTGACGAAGGCTGTGATAAACGCAAAATTACTTATAGTGTTAACGCTATTATCACTTACTCCAACCATTTACGTATTAAACATTAATAACTCAGGAACCGGCGAGTCAGGAGAGTTATTCGTTCTAGCACCCCCAGTTCTTCAGAAACCTCTAGACTTTGTAGTAAGGGGGTTTACAGAGAGGTACGGGGTTTTAGTTAAGACTTCTTATGAGCCTACGGGTTCCTTAATCAGTAAGCTGAGGTTAAGTGGTAGGGGGGATGTTTTGGTGACGGCTGATCACGAGTTCATGCAGCAAGCAGTTGAAGAGGGGTTGGTGATTGATGGTTCTGTCAGGGTACTCACATATTTAATACCCGCAATAATAGTCCCAAAGAATAACCCAGCCAACATAACGAGTCTTAAAGACTTGACTAAACCTAACCTCAAGATAGCTATAGCAAACCCTGAAATATCTCCTGCGGGGAGATACGCTGTGGCCATACTGGTTAACGCGGGTATTTACGAGGAAGTCAAAGATAATATAATCGTGTATGCTGAAAGCATAAGTAAGTTGGCTTCTTTAGTGGCTCTAGGAGCTGTGGATGCGGCGATAGGTTTTCACGTCATGCATTATTGGTACCCTAACGAGACCGAGATCATATGGTTGCAACCACAGGAAATTCCTGAAGTCGCTTGTCAGTTAATAGGAATAACTAAATATGCGCGCAGTACGGAACTATCTAAGAAATTCGTTGATTTCGTGGTTGAGTCTTTAGAGAGGGATGGTTTTTGGAGGAGCTCGGGCTATATAACTTCAATAGAGGAATTGAGGACACACAGCTTAACTGATAAGGTGCCTGAAATATGTTTAGGCGCCGTGAAGTAAGAGACCCTGTCAACGCGTTGTTCAAAGGCCTTACGATAATCGCGGTCATCTTACTGGTGTATGTGTTTGGTTTCTCCCTAGCCTGGAGTCTCACCGCGATGTCATCCGGTGAAGTGAACGTTAGTGAGTTGCTCTACGCTTTATCTCTCTCGATAGGGACTGCCGGGGCTTCATCCTCGCTCGCTCTAATAACCTCGATACCTATCTCGTACTACCTAGCTAGGAGCGAATTTAGGGGTAAGAAATTAGTTCAGACATTGCTTCTATTACCTTTAGCTTTACCTCCAGTAGCTTTAGGCATTCTCCTCTTCATCTTTTTTACGAAGTCTCCTCTAGGCACGTTCATAAATAATTACTTAAACGTAGTCTTCGACGTGAAAGGCTTAATCGTCGCTCAGTTCGCCGTAATACTGCCTATTAGCATCAGGATTTTAACCAGTGTTTTCAGTTCCTTGAACCCCAATTACGAGAACTTAGCACTCGTCCTAGGATTTAACAGATTGCGGGCCTTGCTTAAAGTGATCTTACCCATGATTAAGAACCCGCTTATGTCAACCTACGCATTACTATTCAGTAGAGCCTTAGGAGAGTTCGGTGCTTCAGTGATGCTTGCCGGTGCAATCAGGTTCAGAACAGAGACTATTCCTATAGCTCTTTACCTAGCGTTTAATTCCGGGGATCTCTGGCTTACGTCATCCATAATACTGGCGTCGATGCTTGCTTCAGCTACTTTACTTCTAGTTATTCAAGCTTGGGAAGGTGAGGGAGTAGTTGCTTAAAATATCACGTCTTAAGAAGTCTTTCGGTACGCGGGTAATCCTAGATAGGGTTAGCTTAGAACTCGCGAGAAGAGATTTGGCTGTGTTGCTAGGTCCGAATGGGGTTGGTAAGACCACGTTACTCAACATGGTTGCCGGGATCTTAAACCCTGATGAGGGTGAGATAATGATTGATGATGAAGTAGTTTTCAGGAGCGCGGTTAGCGGGAGGATAGAGGTTTACGTACCGCCCGCGAAGAGACTCGTGGGTTTGGTCCCTGAAGATTACGCACTCTACCCACACTTAACTGTTGAAGAGAACATAGCTCTCCCGTTGAGGGCTAGGGGGTGGTCTCGTCAAGCCGTGAAAGACAGGGTTGATTACTTGATTACCTTGTTCGGATTAGGTAGTTACAGAGGTTACAAGCCGCATGCCCTGAGTTCAGGACTAAAGCAGAGAGTAGCTATTGCGAGAGCTATTTCCTACGAGCCGAAAATCCTGTTGCTGGATGAGCCATTCAAGTCCGTAGACCCTATATTCAAGCGAAGCATTAGGAAAGAGCTACGTGAGATAATCTCAGAACTAGGTATTACAGTCTTAATGACCACACATGATGTGGAAGACATTAACTTCTACACTGATAAAGTCTTCGTGATAATTAATTCCCAAATACGTGAATTAAGCGAGATACTAAGTCAAAACAACGGGTTTAAGGACGTTCTAAGACTATCTTACATGCTTCTAGGTCCTGAGGAACTCAGGAGTGGGTGTGTTTCGGGTTTAGAGGATGCCACGCCAGATCTTCTCAACGCTCAAAGTAGATCAGGCTTCAAGCACATCTTAATAATTTTCAAAACTGACGATGTCTTCTTAACGAAAAAGCGTTTCATGAGTGACAGATTATTAGAGATACACGGGGTTGTAAAAGATATTGAGGCAAGTCCTGAAGGTTATCACTTAATAATTAGTAGTTGTTCTCAGGAGCTAAGATTGCCTGTCAGCAAGAGTTATTTGAAGTTGAGTAACTTCAGTAGGGGGGACTTCGTGTACGCTTACATACCTGAAGACCTCGTCAAAATACTCTTCATGACGAGTTAATAAGGGAAGCTCACTAAGAAACTATATTAGGGTTTTCTGCGCTTATTAAGTGATGCTCGGTAAGAGGTTGGTGGTAATGCAACGCCAAACATGGTCTCTCTAAAACCTGAGGTGCTTGCGAGGGCTGGGTTACTACTTCAGTACGTGGTTTCTAGGGATGTGCCTTGGTTAAGGCCTGTAGGTTGTAGTGTTGGTGAGGATGGTTTTAAATGTGATTTTATATCGACTTCGGGTAGGTGGCCTGACGAGAGTTTAGTGAAGAAGGTTGAGAGAGCCGTTGTGGAGTTAGAGAGTTCCGGCGGCGTCGCCCCTAAATACGTTGGTTTAGTGAGTGACGAGCTTGTTAGGTTGCTTGGGCGGAGCGCTACTTACGAAATCAACGGTGTCGAGGTTTTTCTGGAGTCTGAGGTGAAGCCTTCCGAGAGAGCTGTTAAGGCTGTCTTAATAAGGAATGTCTCAGCTCATAACCCGGCTAAGGACGTCAGCTTGGTTAGACTTATTGGTGTGGCTTTCGATGACTTAGACGAGTATAGGGAGTGGGTTGAGTATTATGAGGAAGCTATCAGGAGAGATCATAGAGTCCTCGGTCAGAAGCTAGACTTATTCGATTTTTATGAGGAGGCAGGTCCCGGCCTAGTCATATACCACCCTAAAGGGCAGTTGATAAGGGAGGAGTTGATAAAGCTGGTTAGGGAAATAAACAGTAGGTTAGGCTATAGCGAGGTCTACACACCACACGTCTACAGATCCGTGTTATGGAAGATTAGCGGTCACTACGACCTCTACAGAGATAAGATGGTCTTAGCAGATGTTGACGGTGAGGAGTACGGGGTTAAGCCGATGAATTGCCCCGGGCATATCTTAATATATAAGAGCAGGACCAGGAGTTATAGGGATCTCCCCGTAAGGCTTGCTGAGTTCGGCACTGTTTATAGGTGGGAGAAGAGGGGGGAGTTATTCGGTTTACTTAGAGTTAGGGGGTTTACGCAAGATGATGGGCACGCATTCGTGAGGGAGGACCAGGTTGAGTTAGAGGTTGGGAACATACTTAGGGAGGTCTTTAACCTTCTCTCCTTGTTCGGCATAGCTAGGGAGAATACCAGGATATACCTCTCAACCAAGCCGGAGAAGTACATAGGCTCTGATGAAGCTTGGGATAAAGCTACTCAGTCACTTAAGCGCGCGCTCGACAAGCTAGGTATTCAGTATGAGGTTAAGGAGGGTGAGGGGGCTTTCTACGGGCCTAAAATAGACGTCCACTTTAGAGACTCTCTAGGCAGGTGGTGGCAATGTAGTACCATACAGGTAGATTTCGCGTTACCTGAGAGATTCAACCTAGAATACGTGGATAGTGACGGAAGTAAGAAAAGACCTGTCATGATTCATAGAGCCATACTAGGGAGTATTGAGAGATTCATGGCCATAATCATAGAAGAGTTTGAGGGCAGGCTACCAACCTGGTTAAGCCCTGTCCAGGTGATCGTGGTACCGGTATCTAAGGATGTGGCTGAATACGCGTTGGAGGTTACGGAAAAGCTTAAGAACGCGGGTATTAGAGCGGTGGAAGACTTAAGTGATGAAACCCTCCAAAAGAAGATAAAGATGGCTTACGAGCAAGCAATACCCTACGTGTTGGTAGTCGGGCGCAAGGAAGCAACACAGAAAACAGTAACGATTAGGGGTAGGGGGAACCTGCAAGCAAGTAACGTACCTCTCGACACGTTCGTAAGAGAATTGATTAACGAGATAAGGGAAAGAGCTCTAAGCCAAAAAGCTTTAATAAATATCCTGAGTAAATCGCCCGCCATACAAAATTCGTAAGTGGGTTAGTAACTTCTTCTAGTATTTCATTTATTATCCTGTTGTGGAGGTTTAATAACTCTGTAGTAGAGAATGCTGTGGGGGTCCTTACGCCTCTGCTAGATGTTAGGTGTAGGGATATAGCTAGGATACTTGCGGAGGGCCCTAGAACGCGGAAAGAGATAGGTATTAAGTTACGTGAGAAGTATCCTAGGCTCAGAGCACGTGGTGCTTGGGTGAGGTACGTGTTGCTTACGTGGAATCCTCTAGTGGTGAAGGTAGGGGATGATGTTTGGGGCTTAAGTGATTTAGGGAAGGCCTTAACCAAGTTGCCGGGGGAATTAGGGGCTCCACTAACGACGGAGGAGAAAGTATTCATGTTAGGCCTGATGATGCTTGATGAAGAACAGAGAAGAATCGTTAGTGAGCTGGTGACGACGGGCAAGTCCACACACGAGAGTAAGTGGCTCGTCAACCTAACTAGGAGAGTCTTAATTAATATGGGTCTGCTACGTTAACTACTAAAACTAAACAACTAAACTTTTTACAACTGAAAGCTTCGTCCTTTAGGGCGGGGATGGGTGGAAAAGCTTATAAGTTATGTATACTTTAGTATATTCTGGGAGTGTCTTGGAGGGTGAATCTCTAGAGTGGATGAGGCTTAGGAGTACTAGGCACGCCAGGTATTGGTGTGGTTATCATTATGTTTGGATTCCCAAGTACCGTAGGGATGTTCTCGTGGGAGAGGTTGCCGAGTACACTAGAGATGTCTTGAGAGGAATACTTGAAGAGCTGGAATGCAAGCCGTTAGCCCTAGAGGTTTTGCCTGATCATGTCCACGTTTTTGCTCTATGCCCTCCAAGGCACTCCCCAGCCTACATTGTGAACTACCTTAAGGGTAAGAGCGCTAGGAGAATACTGCAGAGGTTTCCGGAGCTGAAGACAAGGGCTGCTCATGGTAAGTTATGGAGTAGGAGCTACTTCGTAGCAACGGTCGGAAATGTAACAGCCGACATAGTTAAGAAGTATGTTGAGGAGCAGTGGGAGAAAGAGGGATGAAGAGGACAAGCATAGTAGAGCTTGTAGTCGATGAAAACGTTGAGGAAAAACTAAAGCTACTCTGTAGTCTATCCTCCAAGCTGTGGAATGAGGTCAACTACTCTAGGAGGAGGATGTTCTTCGAGAAGAGGGGCGTAGACCTCAAAGCAACTTATAAGGAGTTCTACGAGAAGTATAAGATGCTCATAGGCTCCGCCACAACACAGCAAGTCTTAAACAAGAATGATGAGGCGTGGAACAGCTTCTTCGAACTACTAA
>JAJHQR010000026.1 GCA_020833255.1 Desulfurococcaceae archaeon
ACGCGTTTGGCGTTGCTTTAGTCAGGAATAGTGTTTCGGTAACCATACTTAATAGCTTGGAGAGTGAGGATTGGAACTCCGCTAATAGGATGTTCTTCCAGCTCTCCATGTTTTTCGAGGGTGTGTTCCTCTACGTGATTTCCTCGCTCTCACTAACTTTCTTGATAGGCTCAGCAAGTATTTTCTCAGCCGCTTTCCTCTCGGTAGGTCTCCTCACGCTCTTCCTCATGCCTTCTGGTAGATTCTCGTTTTCCAGAGACTTATTCAGGGTGGAGAAGAACGTTGATTCGTCGCTGTCAACCGTCAGCATCCTCTCATCTATAGGTTATGAGCCCCTATACACGCCCTCCAAGGCGAGAATGCTTTCAAGAATGCTGGAAACACGGAATACTCTCTCAGTAGGTGACGTGTTAACGTCCGTTGTTGGTTTCAGGTTAAGTAATTCCTTCTTCTTCACGCCCCTAGCCTTCATATTCCTCAGAGTTTTAGGGATGAGTAGCGAATTCGTGTTAGCCGTCTACGGCATCGCGAAGATCTTAGCGTCTATTTCCTTAAGTTTCTTCCCTAATCATATGGGGAGGGGGCTAGCTGTCACGACGTTGTTGTTAAGACTCTTGATAATGGCTTTATTCGTGGGTTCCGTCTTAACGCGTAGTTACGAGTTGATAATAGCTCTAGCACTGACTTACTTATTCAACATAGCTTTAGATGCTAAGCTGTATTCCCTGTATATAGAGGCTTCACTAGCTAGCAACCCGTCAACATACTCTATCGTGTCTGAGTTCTCGAACATGGTTGGGTCGCTGACTTCCGGTTATTTAATAGTTTTAGGAGGCTTAACCACTACCCTAGCCTCCATAACGATAACTTCCTTAGTTTCTTTAAGAGCTCTCATCAAGAACGGTCCTTGAGTAGGGGCCCATAACTAATCATGGCTGTCTTCTTTTGATTTTTGTTTCAGAAAGAACAGCGTGTTTTTATAAGCTTAACGATTGATTCTTATTTTAGTGAGTGATATGAG
Organism: Desulfurococcaceae archaeon; assembly: GCA_020833255.1. Lineage (GTDB taxonomy): Archaea > Thermoproteota > Thermoprotei_A > Sulfolobales > NBVN01 > Zestomicrobium. The sequence goes on from JAJHQR010000026.1 coordinate 1,022, forward strand.
CGTTGATCTCTCGCTTATCTTGCCCGGCTTACAGTTAGGGAATCCCACCGAGCTCGCTATCAGGTTGTTGTTCATGATTTGGGGTCTTGCCCTACTTATCTTAGGTCTTAAGAAGGTGGAGCCCTTATTAATGATTCCCCTAGGTATTGGGATGGTGCTAGCTAACGCCCCCGCCCTGCACTTAGCTAGGTACGCGTGCACAACTTTCACATCCAGCGAGTTCGTGAGTAGCGGTTTAAGCGGGATTTCAGGGCTTGTCCAAGTATTCAATATTTCGACTAGTGCTGGACCGGTAATCAGGGTATGCACCCCTGAGTCTACAGCTCTCCTAGCGTGGATCTACCACTTAATCGTTAAAACCGAGATAGGGCCTATACTCATATTCGTTGGTATAGGGGCGATATCGGATTTCAGACCACTACTCTCATACCCTATAAGCGCTTTAATAGGTTCGGCCGCTCAGTTAGGCATCACCGTCGTAACATTGATAGCGCTCTCCACAGGTTTCTTCACCCTACCAGAATCTATGGCTGTAGGCGTTGTCGGAGGCGCTGACGGCCCGACAACCATATATACAGCGACAAACATAGCTCCCAACATCATAGGGCCACTAACCATAGCTGTGTATAGCTACATAGCTTTAGTACCCGTCATACAGCCGCCCATAGTCAGGGCTCTCGTACCTCGAAGAGTTAGGGGTATGAAGATGCCTAAGCCTAGGGAAGTAACATCGAGCGAAATACTGATTTTTTGGATTGTAGTGATCTTAGTGATAGCTTTCCTGGTACCGGCAGCCCTGCCTTTAGTAGCTGCCTTAGCTTTAGGCAATATCGTGAAGGAATCCGGGATTAGCGAGGTTGTCGCGAGGTATGGTAAGACTATAGCAGACCCGCTCCTGGACACAGCGACTATACTAACCATGATAGGTGTTGGGTCAACCCTCTCCTACGATTTCCTAGCTCAATTCGTTGAGGCTCAGACAGTTGAGGCTTACCTAGCCTTCATAGCTAAAGCATTCATTATCCTCGGTCTAGGCCTAATAGCTTTCGCCGTGTCCACGGTGGGCGGCATAGCGTTCGCGTGGTTACTCAACGTAGTAACGAAGGGTAAGGTAAACCCCGTTATAGGTTGCGCAGGCGTTTCCGCAGTCCCCATATCCGCTAGGGTAGCTCAGAGAGAGGCTCAGGCAGTAGATCCCACCACCTACGTGCTATTCCACGCGCTAGCACCGAACGTTGCTGGAGTGATAGGGACTGCCATAGTTGCTGGTTACTACATATCTTACGTGAAGTACTTCCACATACCTTAAACATCGATTCACAGCCCACTCTAAAAGCGAGGTTCTTTCACGCCGTGACGCGCCTTAAACCAAGGGATTAATGCTTTTAATCTGTGAAGGATTGTCATATGTGTGATGCGTCATGAGTTCCCTGAAAGGAAAAGATATAGTTTCAGCTTTTGATTTCGAGAGAGGAGATCTTATTAGGTTATTTGAGCTTGCGGAGACTCTGAGAAGAGAGATAGATGTTAAAGGTACTTTAGATTACGCGAGAGGGAAGGTGATGATCACCGCGTTCTTCGAGCCTAGCACGAGAACTAAAATAAGTTTTCAATTCGCTATGACCAGGTTAGGAGGTACCGTCATTGACTTCATAGAGGAGGTGTCTAGTCTTAAGAAGGGTGAGACCGAGGAAGACACTATGCGTATACTGGATGGTTACGGACCTGACGTCATAGTCATAAGGCATAGCAGGCCCTTCTTCCCCCACAGCGTTAAAGACTTCGTTAAGGCGCCGATAATAAGTGGTGGTGACGGGACTAACGAGCACCCGACGCAAGCGTTACTCGACGTCTACACTATGTGGAGGGAGTTCGGTAGGGTGGACGGCCTCGCTGTCGGCATGATGGGGGACTTAAAGTATGGCAGGACAATACCCTCACTCTCGTACATGCTGACGAGGTTTAACGACGTAACGGTTTACTATATAGCGCCGAAACAGCTTCAGGTGAGGGAGGAGGTAATCAAGAAGGTTGAGGGTAAGCTTAACTACTACTTAGTCGAGAACGTTGAGGAAGTGATTGAGAAGCTTGACGTACTCTACGTCACTAGACTGCAGAAGGAGAGGTTTGAGAACCCGCAAGAATATGAGAGGCTTAAGGGTTCCTACGTGATCACTAGGAGTATACTGGAGAAGCATAAGAAGATCCCGATAATAATGCACCCACTACCCAGGGTATGGGAGATAACGACGGACGTCGACACATTACCTCAAGCCAAATACTTCGAGCAAGCACAGAACGGTATGTACGTTAGAGCAGCACTACTCAAGGAAGTTTTAGGTGTTTAATCAGCTTAAGTCTTTAGGAGCGGAAAGATGCCTTACAAATACTTAATAACAGTCTCCGGCGAGATCCCGCTTAAGTCTTGGCGGAGCAGGCCGCGATTTTATAAGACCTTAATTAAGAATTTGAGTGAGGTTCTCCGAGAGTACGGCTCCACCAACTATAGTTTCAAGATCGTTGACGCTAAGATCTTGCTAGAATCCGATATAGACGTGTTAGAGGATTTGAGTAAAGTCTTCGGCGTGATGAGGGTAGGTGAGGTTGATTTAATAAGTTTCAGTGACTTAGGAGACCTTGTTAGGAAGGTTGGTGAGCGGACAGCGGGTCTTGTCGCCAACAAGAAATTCGCTGTTAGGGTTAAGAGATTCGGCACTCATAACTTCACCTCACTTGACGTAGCCAGGGAGTTAGGTTCTTTCCTGAAACCATACTCTGCCGGCGTAGACCTTGAGAACCCGGACGTTGAAATAATCTTGGAGGTCAGGGGTCCCGTAACCTACCTCTACAAGAGATTAGCTGAGGGTGTGGGGGGTCTGCCCATAGGTACTGAGGGACGCGCGCTATCCTTGCTTTCGGGCGGGATAGACTCGCCCGTGGCCGCCTGGCTCGTAGCTAAGAGAGGTGTGTTGGTTGATTTCCTTCATTTCTTCATGGGTTCCCCTAGCGCGTCACGCCTAGCCTTCACGGTGGCTAGAACCCTCACTAAAAACTGGTTTTACGGGCATAACCCAAGGTTTTACTTGATTGACTTAACTCACGCCCTAAACTATATCAGGGTGAATATTAGGTGGGAGTTCAGGCAGGTAGTTCTGAAGACGTTGATGTACTACCTAGCTTCTAAGATAGCTGCAGGGAATTACGAGGCGGTAGTAACCGGTGAGTCTATCGGTCAAGCGTCGAGTCAAACGCTAGCTAACTTGAGTGCCGCGCAGGTAGTGTCCGGTCTGCAACTCCCTATCCTAAGACCTTTAGTGGGTTTCGATAAGGAGGAAATAGTTAGTATTGCTAGGAAGGTAGGCACTTACGAGATATCGTCTATGGTGGGGGAGCCTTGCTCGATAGCGCCCTCCCGCGTCAGGACTAGAGTTACTGTGGAGGAATTACGTAACGAGTTCGCGAAACTCCCTGAAGACCTTATAGAAAAGGCTTTAAGCACCCTCAAGATCCTCGAAGTCCGAAGCTCCGGTCTAGAGGACGTGATACCTGATAAGAGCGTGGTAATTGATTACATACCTGAGGACGCGGTAGTTTTGGATTTACGTGATCTAGACTCATATCTTGAGTGGCACTACCCAGGAGCTCTGCATTACGAGAGCGTTAACCTAGAAGATTTAAGGGATAAAACGTTGGTTCTCTACTGTGATAGAGGGAACGTAAGCTACGTGGAAGCCTTAAAACTACGTGAGAAGGGTTTTAAGGCATACTCATTCCTCAACGGGGCCGAAGGACTTAGGAGGGGCTTGACGTAACCCGAGAAACCTCGCTCTAATATTCAGGAAACCCAACGCCACTGTCTTGACACTGCAGTTAAGTATCTCACACATCTTGGTGAGTACTTCCTCCACGCGCTTCTTAATCACGCTACATGAGGACATTAAATCAGCGCTACAATAAAGAACGGACTCCACTAAATTATTTTCCTTAACCTTTATTTCTAGGTCTTCAATACACTGGTTTTTCAGCTCGTCGACAGCCATGACTAGCTCAGTATACGTCTTGAGGACGTCCGTGCTTACGTGTTGATCTACGTCACGCGTTACCGGGGGATTCAGGGTGCTGCATTCCTTGTTGAGTGATTTAATGTATTGATTGATGCTGTTGAAGAGTTCTTGGATGATGAGGTCTTGAGAGGTCTTAGTAAGCCGTGATAAGACGTCTGAGTTTTTGAGACCTATTTGTAGCATCTTAGATACGTGATCCCTGACCTGCTTATCCAGACACTCGAATAATCCTGTGATCTCGGCAGGGTTTAAGTACCTCAACATAATCTCGTAAGCCTTCAGCACGGAGAGTTGCTCGATAGATTCTAAAGACCCTTCTCTAAGCTTCCTTACTCGATCCACTGACTCAGCCCAGTTCTTCCCGTACCTGCGGATAAGGTATGCGGCAGCCACAGTTGCCGACCTCCCGTACCCCCTAGCGCAGTGGACATACACCCTACCACCAGAACTCACCTTATCTAACACCCACTCAACTATGAACGCTAAGTCGAGTAGTGGCGGGGATCTAAAATCAGGAACCGGGACCTCCAACACTTCAACGCCGGAATCCCTCAGCAAACCTACGTCGTACTTAACCTCGTGAGGAAACGTTAAGACCACCACATGCGTGTATTCCTTACTTAACCAACCCAACTCACTACTATCCGGGGAAGGACCGAAAGAAAAACCCCTATCTAAGACCACCACCCTCAACACACACCACCTAACTCACTACCCCTACTTGCCTCTTACGTAGACACCCCTGATAGGTATTTTGTTATTGCATCTAGGGCATTTATAGTTATCCCCTTCCCTCAATAAGTTGAACTCGATCACCCTGTAGTTGTAGCGTGTTATGAGGGTCTTGCCGCACCTAGGGCATTTGGTTGTCTCAAGTTCCGGGATCCCGACGTTACCCACGTAAACGTATTCTATCCCCTCCTCCTTAGCTTTATCACGTATCTCTAGTAGTTTCTTCAGGGGCGTGGTCTCCTCCCTCCATTTATGTGCTGGGTAGTACCTGTTTATGTGTAGGGGGACTTCAGGCCCTAGCTCGTCTACGTGTTTGTTTAGGATCCAATCCACGCACTCGTCGCTGTCATTAGTTTTAGTGACTACCAGGTAAACCATCTCTACATGCCCTCCGGACTCAATGACTAGTTTCGCGTTCCTGAAGATTTTATTATGGTCTATGTTAGGTAACGCTCTGCTCATGCCGGGACACCCTTTAATATCTATGCTCCAGCCATCAAACCCTGCCCCCACAAGCTCCTTCAGAGCTCCCACGCTTTGATACCCGTTAGTTACTATCGTTAGGTAAAGACCCTCACGCTTAGCTAGCATAGCCACGTCCACTAAGTACTCATAATTAATCGTCGGTTCGTTGAAACTCGCTGAAAGACCTTCATCACCTAAAGACTTAGCTAACCTAACCAGGTATGCAGGCTCTATAAAGGGCTCATCACCCGGGTGCCTGAAGCTCAAGAAATGGTTTTGGCACCAAGGACAGTAAAAATTGCAGCCAAAACCGGAGAACGTTAAGGCAGTGCTGTTAGGCCAGTAGTGGAAGAAGGGCTTTATCTCGATCGGTCTGCTTTCAACAGCGCTTAATTTCCCATACCCTATCGAGTAGAGCTTACCGTCTAGGTTGATGTAGTTCCCGCAAAGACCCCTCATGTTTTTCTTCAGAGAACATCTCCTCTCACACACCAAACACGTGACTGACTCCCCGTCACCAAGTGACTGATACAGCCTGCCCTCAATCATGGCATCGAACCACTACTTCCAACTAATGAAGAGTTGTCAGAAGCTTATTAACGACTCGATGAGCTGGTTCGAGGTATCGCAACATGATAGTTGTGTGAATATTGATTAATCAAGCTTTTAAATTTTTTAAGTTTTCCTTAAATATTGGTGTTTCAAGGTGATCGAGTTTGAGGAGTCTTTGAGGGACGGAGTTCTTGAAGTCGCTAAGATGATGGCGCTTTCCGCTAGGACAGCCCCTAAAGCTAGAGGTATAGATAACATCGAGGTTAAGATACTTAATACTAGGGAGGAGCTGGAGCTATTAGCTAGTAAGATGGAGGAGCTTTCGAAAGAATTCGGGGACTTCTTCCTTAGGGACGCGCAGAACGTGAGAAACAGTGTTGCGGTGGTTTTGATAGGCGGTAAGATCATGGACTTAGGACTTAAGAATCCTGGGAGTTGGGGGATCAACGCTAGCGTAGTATGCTCCTTAGTGAATTTAGGCATAGCCGTGGGATCCGCTGTTAAAACCGCGTCACTCCACAACGTAGATAATAGAGTTATGTTCACGGCCGGGGTTGCGGCACAGGAGCTAGGCTTAATCAAGGCCGACTACGTTTTCGGAATACCTCTCTCAGCCACACCTAAGAACATCTACTTTGATAGGAGATGGCCGCCGACCAAGTAAAGATCATGTAGTGAGGCGTCCCCATAGATGAGGCTCGCTTACAAGGTGTTTTTGCTAGCTGTAGCAACGTTCCTCGCCTCATACCTACTCATGAGCTTGTTCACGGTACCGCACACTAAGTTGGGGGATGAGGTAATTAAGTTTTGGTGCGGTATCCGAGGCAATTACACCCTAACCACGTGTGAGGAAATGTTAAACTACTCAAACGTTTACCACCAAGTCTTATCACTCGGTCTCTTCCTGTTGGTTGTGGGCCTCACCGTAATCTCCACGAAGTTACGGTACTCCGCAGCGTTTCTCTCAATCGCTTTACTTGTTTTCGCCGGCGTCGTCCCACCGCAAGAATTAATATCGGGTGTTGAGTGGAGATTGATCTTCTTCTTAATAGGTAGCATGACCTTCGCCTACATTTTGCGTAAGCTGAGAGTGTTTGAGCATATAGCTATTAAGATCCTGAGCTTGAGTACTGGCTCGCCGTACCTCCTAATAATATTCTTATCTCTCTTCGCCTGGTTCCTGGCTCTAGCAGTTGATGAAGTTACCAGCATAGTATACGTGATGATGCTGGTGCTCGACATAAGGAAAATAACCAGGTATGACGTGAAGCCCTTAATAATACTCGCCGTCCTCGCTACCAACACCGGGAGTATGGCGTTGCCTGTGGGCAACCCCATAGGTATATACGTGTCTTATGAAGCGCAATTAACCGTTACCGAATTCCTCAGCAGAGCACTCCCCCTCTCACTCATTACATTACTCTCCATGATCTCGCTTACGTACCCCTTACTCAGGAACTACCTAAAGAATCTTTCCTCAAAATTACTTAGGGAGGATGTGGAAGCGATGAGGACCAGATTATACGCTGACCTAACCTTACGGGAACGTAGAGTTATTAGATTCGGTATCTTCCTACTCGCGGGTTTCTTGATAGTAATAGCTTTAAACGGCCCTCTCTCCGAACTAATATCGTCGGTAGGGGGCTTCTACGTAGACCCGCACTCACTCCTCTCCTTCACACCTTACATATTCATAGTCTTGTCGCTGACTCAGGTGAGGGCGGAGGAACTAGAGATCTTCATAACCAGGGGTGTTGAATGGCCTTCCATACTATTCTTCATAGCGTTATTTATGCTAGGTCACTCACTCCTCTGGAGTGGTGCAGCATCTAAGATCGCTTACTTAAGCCTCTCAGTAGTTGCCAGCGGTTCCAGCATAAATTACGGCCTCCTAAACACGATTTTCTTACTCCTGTCAACGATACTTAGCTCCGTGCTCGACAACCTATCCGTAATAGTAGCGATGACCCCGGTAGCTAAGATAGTGAACGGTCTCACAAATTCTAAGTCGGTGTTCTGGGTGCTCCTTTACGGGGGTACTTTAGGCGGTAATTACACGCCGATAGGTTCCACGGCCAACATAGTAGCTCTCGGCATGTGTGATAAAGCCAGGATATATCTAGATTGGTCTTACTGGCTTAAAATAGCTTTCTTAACGACAACGCTGCAGGTAATCATATCCTTACTGTGGTCATACCTAATCCTTTAACATCCAGGCACCGCGTCCCCTCCCAACACTCAGCCCCTCTTAGTGAATTCTGGCGATGTCTCGGTTTTAAGTCGTCAAGGCTTTAACGAGTCCTGGAGGCGTGTCTATAGGTCTCCCGAGTCTGCTCCCTAATCTGTAAGATAGTAGTTGAATAGCTACTGCTGTCGCGATAGGTGATATTATTTTATCGACGTGCGGTACCTTCACCAAGTCTCCGACGCCTTCCTCATCAGACGTTATGGTGATTACCTTAGCTTCCTTAGCTAAAGCTTCCTTAGCTACCTTATTATAAAGATCTAGCGCGGACTCTTCAACAGGTTTTATGAGTATTATTGGGTAGCCCTCCCTAACTAAGACCATGGGCCCGTGCCTGACCTCCCCGAGTTGCAGTCCCTCAGCGTGCACTAAAGCCGCCTCCTTAAGTTTGAGCGCTCCTTCAAGAGCTATGGGGTAGTTTATGCCGCTACTAGATACGTAGAGGCTCTCCCAACCCACTAGCTCGTCCGCAATCGTGGAGACGTTATTATCGATTGCGGGCAACACGCTCGATAATTCTTTAGCGAAGTTTCTCAGCTTATCGTATAGGTTGTCCACGTCGCTCTTCTCAGCCAAGCCTGTGTGTAGTCCCGTGTACACCGCTAGTATGGCTGAGGTAGCGAGGGTTGAGGTGAACGTCTTCGTTGCCGGCACAGCCATCTCAGGACCTGCACCGATAGGTAGGTACACGTTAGACTCTAGCGAGAGTCTTGAGCCGACAACGTTTGTGATCCCTACCACGACAGCCCCCCTCTGCTTAGCTAGCCTAACACTCTTGATGACGTCGCTTGTCTCGCCGCTCTGGCTTATAGCTATGATGACGGTCCCCGTGGATACGTTGTCTAACGCGTAGTAAGGGAATTCAGCAGCGCTTATCACGTTGACGGGTATGTCCGAGAACTCGCTGAAGTAGTAGGCGGACACTAAGCCGGCGTGTAGGCTGGTGCCAGTGCCTACCACGTAAACGTTCTTAGCCCCGTAAATAATCATTGAAGCTAGCCTGAGGTACTTATCCATCAGAGTGTACGTAGTCTTAGTCAAGGCTTCCGGGATCTCGTAGATTTCCTTCAGCATGTAGTGCGGGTATCCGGCCTTCTCGAAAGCTCCGGGAGGGTATTTAATCCTCTTCTGTATGAACTCCCTAACCTCACTCAACGTCTTCACGTCGAAAACCCTCGCACCCTCAACCCCTACCTCAGCCAGGGTATCATCCCCTAAAACGAGGGCGTCCTCGGAAAGACCGTATAGGCTCGGCATATCGCTTGAGACGTAATAGCACCCACTCCCCTTACCGAGCACTATAGACTGCTCGTTATTAACTACGTATATCTTACTAATACCCTCGACCAACAAAGCTATAGAGTAAATACCCCTCAACTCCCTCGCAGTTCTGGCGATCGCTTCCAGGAGGTCAATACCCTCCCTCACGAAGTCTTCTACCAGGTGTGCGAAGACTTCCGTGTCAGTTCTGGAGGTGAATACGTGGCCTTTCCTCTCCAACCTCTCCCTAAACTCCTCGAAGTTTTCTATGACTCCGTCACCAACTACAGCTATCTTATTCCCGCAGTCAGTTAGTGGGTGGGTATTCTCGTAAACGGGTCTGCCTCTGCTAGCGTACCTCACATGCCCTAAAGCTACGTTTGACGGGACGTTATCTAAGTCGATATCTTTAGACGCTTCGTTGAGTGGTTTAGGGGATTTACGTATTACTATCTCACCATTCCTACCTAGGTAAGCAAGTCCTGTCCCATCATAACCTCTGTACGTCAACCTCCTCAACCCTTCCTTAATAACCCCGGCAGGCACTTGAGAAGGGCATACAACGCCGAAAATCCCGCCCACACCACCACCCCCAAGAAACCAGTAACTCACTCAGTAATATCGCTGATTACCGCTTTAGTAAGCTTAACCAGATCCTCCGACCTCAACTCTATCAAGGTGTGCGTACTGCCACCCCCGCCCACCACCCTCTCATGCTTCAGAACACCCTTATCCACGTACGTCCTCAACCCATGACCTACCGGCGGTAAAGCACCTACGGAATACCCCGTAAACCTCTCCACCTCCCTCGCCTTAGCCATCCGAACCCTACCACCAACCACGGCGGAGAGCTTACTCAAATCAAGCTTCTTATCACCGGGAATAATCGCTATCAACGGCTCACCACCCTCACCAACCACCACCAACGTCTTAATTACCCTCTCCGGACTAGTACCTAACTGCCTAGCCGCGGCCTCCACAGTCGCAGTATGCTCGGAAAACTCGTGAAAGAGGTGCCAAACCCCCTCACCCTCGAGAAACCTCCTCAAAAACTCCGCATCACGACGCTGAAACACCAACACCTACCCCAACATAAGATAAAGCGAAGACTACTTAAGCTTGATAGGTAGCTAGAATTAATGCAAATTAATTTCTAGAGTAGACTTTATTAACTTTTAAACCTCAATAAGTTTGAGGGGTGGTATGAGGAAGAATTACCCCGGCTTAGTTATCATTATGTTGATCTTAGTTTCCGCTATCTCCGTTACACCATTCATTCCTCGGAAGGAATCCGTTGACTTCGGCCCGGTAATAGTGAGCGCTGGAGGTGAGGGTGGTCAGGGTAGTGTGACCATAGTTTTCGAGGACAGGGATCTCGTTCTCGGCGGGAAGGAGGTAGCCGGGGATCTCATAGTATCGTTTGGTGGGGAGACGTACGTAGTATCTGTTAAGGAGTTGGGTAGGGTTGGTAGAGTCACCTTCGTTTTTAGTGAGGGTTTGAGGAGGGAAGGTGAGAGGATGAGATCCCTATATTCTTACTTCGGTGTTAAAGTCAGTGAGGGGATGAGTGGCGGGGAGATAATTAGGTTGCTTAGGGAGCGTGGCTTGGGTGGTGTGCGCTTACCGGCGATCACGCTAACGCTCTGGCTGGTTGATGAGGATGGGAACGAGTACGTACTTAACGAAGCTTTCACGTCAGTACATTACTACGTGAGCCGAGGACTCGAATACCACGAAGCTTTTGAGAAGGCTTTTCAAGACCCGCTAGCCGTGGTGAGGGAGGGGCCCACGCTAATAATCCCTTCGATAGAGTCGCTACGCGAGTTCTTAGTCAGGGTTGACTCAACCTCTGTTGTGGGGAGACTCATTGAGGAGCTAGGTATAGGGGGTCGGAAACCGACAATCACCTCAGGCTCGCAAGATATTGTTTACGTGGAGAACTACCTCCTATTCCCTCAAACCCCGCCCGAGTTCTTCAGGAATAAGGTCTCCGTGTTAACGCCGGGAGTTGATGAAGAGTGGTTAGAGAATGAGGCTTGGCAAAACTTCGTAAGACTCTACGCGTCAGCATATCTATTCAAGAAATCTAGATTCACAACCCCTAAGGACGTGAGAGAATATTTAAGCGGTCCTTCCTGGGGGTGGTGCTCCAGAGATAAATATCTAGTGAATTTCGAGTCAATACTGAGTACATGCCTAAACCCCTCACCAGCATACAGCATCGCATGGAACCACACGAAAGCGCCGGGAACGTTCTTCAACTTCTATAAACCATACGTGATAACAGTGGTCTCAAACTATCAAAACCTACCACCACTAGTATTTAATCTAGTGTATGGGGCGGCTCAAGCAGGCTACACAAAGCGGGGGTTCACGTTCCTGGGTGCATTAGTTTTTGGTAGTCTCACATACTACATAACGATGGACATGAATGCCGTGGTATTCACGAGTGGTTTATGGCAACTTGGAAGACGTCATGCAGCTTTGATAGTACCTGCTACAATGCAGTATAATTACGACGCACTATTCTTTAAGTGGGTTATAAGAGATTACGATCAAGAGTACTGGATAGCGGTTCCAGTCCCTGTGCTTATTCCGCATTACGAGGAAATTGCGATGATTTCCTCGGGGTACTGGAGTCGTGATTACTATAATGAATCAGGGAACAGGATTGTAGGAGACTATAACTACGTTAGTAACATCTACACGTTATTATATAACATAACGGGAGCTCTTAAGACGAGTGAGTACGTGTTAAGAGATACCACACATAGTGGAATACCTAGTAGCATGGAGACAATAGATAATTCAAGTGTTAGTGGAGCTTACGCCTATGAGTCCTCGGCGTCGGTAATGTTCGGGGTTTTCATGGATTTGGTGAGTACGTTGCTCGGGTCATTGACCGGGAATCCAGTAGCTTCTACGTTATTCTCGTTCTTAAGTAACCTCATAGGATATGCTGACACGACGTTTTATGGTTCTGCTGTGCAACTCATGCTTATGTGGGTAAGAGATGGATCACCTCAGGATACTCCTGTCAGGGTGGTGAAGATCACTGGCGCTAATGTGAACGCGTCCTACATCCAGCTCGGGAACGTTCCTCTAGTAGCTCAGTACGTGGTGACGATAGGTCAATTAAGCGGTCCGTCACCTTGCCCGCCGAACGTCCCTGACTGCTCACTACCGGAGAATAGGACTTCCTAGTCATATTCTTTTTATGTTGGGTTGGTGTTAGTGGTGTTTTTTCCTGAGGTTTTCTATGTATTCATCGAATGTTCTCACGGTTTTTAGCCAGGCGCCGTAGTCTACTAAGGCCTTGACTGCTTTAGCCGCTCTCTCCGGCGAGAGGTACATTGGTATGCCCATGGATTCAGCCTCTGCCGAGTATTTTGCTGTGTAGGAACCTCCAGTAGCTACCCCTACTATAGGTATCGGGTACTGCAGCGTGTTATTGATTTCGTTAACTAGTTTCACGAATTCCTGGTTTAGCTTGTCAGTAACGCCTGGCACGATGTAGTAGGGTAGCCAGAGTATCGCGTCTACCTCGCCGGACCTCATCAATATATCCGCTGCTTGAATTAAGTGTTCGTCTCTAGCCGAGCCCGTCACATCCACCGGGTTGTACGGGGAAGCTATAGGTAGTAGGACCTTCCTCAATTTCTCAACGGTCTCGTCGCTCAGCCTCGGTACTTGAAGACCTAAATCGGCTAAGGCGTCGGTAGCCATCACCCCGGAACCGCCTCCAACAGTCAAGACCGCGATTCTGGGTCCGTGCGATGGTGGTTGGAGCGCTAGGGCTAGAGCCATGTCGAAGAGTTCCTCCATCCCGTAAGCTCTTAAAACACCTGCTTGCTTGAATGCCGCGGCGTATACCTTGTCCTGACCTGCTAGAGCTCCAGTATGTGATGAGGCCGCTCTCGCGCCGGCTTCAGTCCTGCCCGACTTAAGAATAACTACCGGCTTGACGGGGGTGGTCTCTTTCAAGGCTTTGAAGAAAGACTTGCCGTCCTCAACGCCCTCTATATACATGGTTATCACCCTGGTATCGGGGTCTCTCTTAAGGTATTCTAGGAGGTCGTCGTCATCCACGTCCGCCTTATTACCGTAGCTAACGAACTTGCTTATCCCGAGCCCTCTTAAAGCCGCCCAATCTAGTACTGCCGACCCGAAAGCCCCTGACTGCGAGACGAAAGCTATGTGCCCGTGTGGTGGGAAGCCTTGCCTAGTCTTAGGCAGGAATAACGTGTTCATCCCGGACTTAGGGACGTAAACCCCGACACAGTTAGGGCCTATCAACCTCATCCCATACTTCCTCACAACCTCAACCAGCCTCTCCTCCCTCACAGCGCCCTCATGCCCGACTTCCTTGAAGCCTCCTGAGATCACTATGAGGCCCTTAACCCCCGCCTCACCAGCGTCAACAGCTGCTTCAGGAACCTTCTCCGCAGGAACCGATATGACTGCCACGTCGATTTTATCAGGTATTGCCCTAACCGACGGGTAAGCCTTAAAGCCGAGGATCTCGTCAGCCGTCGGGTTAACTGGGTAAATCCTACCCTTATAAAACTCAGCTAAGTTCTTGAGGAGTTCGTAACCTACCTTACCCGGAGTCTTAGACGCGCCTACCACAGCGACACTCTCAGGGAAGAAGAAATAATCTAGGTTGCTACCCATTACGCACCCCATATTCAATACATGGACCACCTTATAAGCGGTTAGAGCCGGGAGCGCTATCCAAGACCCCTCACTTAATATTACCTTAAGACTATTAGACTTGGGTCGTGTAGTAATTGAAGATTATTGATAAAGACTTGAGGAAGGGCTGGGTTAAGGTCAGGGTAGAGGACGTGGACGACCTCTGGATACTGAAAAACGTGATTAGGGTTGGGGATATCGTAGTGGCTAGGACCTTAAGAGACGTGAAGATGGAGGGTGAGGGAAAGAGGAGGTTGCCGGTGACTCTGGCTATCAAGGTCGAGAAAATATATTTCCAGCCTTTCGCGAGCAGGTTGAGGGTGCACGGGATCATTGTCGAGGGTCCTGAAGAGTACGGCTTGAGAGGCTCGCATCACACACTAAACGTTGACGTGGGGAGTGAAATAACCTTATTCAAGGAATCATTAAGTCAATCCCTGCTGAGGAAGCTGGAATCACTCACGAGTAGGAAGAGGTTTAAGACTTTGTTGGTAGCGGCTGATTTCGATGAGGCTTCCCTAGCTATCCTATACGATCAGGGGTTGAGGTTCTTAAATGACTTAACGCTCCCGAGCATAGGGGACGAGGACGAATCCTCTGTTGAGGAATTAGCTAAGCGAGTCGTTGAGGAGGTACTTAAGTATGTGGAGTCTGAGGGCGTGGACTTCGTGATAGTGGGTTCCCCGACAGTCCTCAGGGAAGCCATAGTCAAGGAACTTAAAGCACGTGCCGGGAGCAAGTTAAGGGTGTTCGCGGACTCGGTCTCCGTAGGTGGTAGGGCCGGAATACACGAGTTGATTAGGAGGGACTCCGTTAAGGGCCTGCTTAAGGAGTTCGTGATCGTTGAGGGTGAGGAAATACTTGATAAATTCTTAAAACTTCTTACGACAGACCCTGAACGAGTCGCTTACGGCTTAAACGACGTCGAGTTCGCGGCACTCAGCAACGCCGTAGACACTCTCCTAGTGACTGAAGACCTGCTTACTTCCGACGAATACGAGCGCGTGGAGAGAATCCTCAACATTGTTGAGGAGAAGGGAGGTAGGGTCAGGATAATCCCCTTAGAATCCCCGCTAGCCGTCAAGTTGAAAGGTTTTGGAGGGATTATAGCTCTCCTAAGGTTCGCGCTTCAGAGACCGCTTAACTAGTGGGGCACTTCCTCAAAGCCGGAGGGGCCCGGATTCAACAACCGCCACGCTTAAATAGAGAGTTCAGGACAGGTATTCTCAGTAGCTTCTCTCTATCCACGTGTTCCCAGAGTATCCCTTTAGGTCTTACCCTAGGGCCCTTAGCTCGCAGAGTTTTCGTCGGTGTTATTATCCAGTCGACCGTGAAGTCCCAGAGCTCTAGAGGTATCCTCTCCGTCACTACCTGAATATCGTGAACGGTAGTCATTATCGGGATATCTGGGGAGATCTTCTTGCATTCGACTAGGATTCCGTACTCTAGTTCTGAGTAGCCCTCACCCTTACCTAGTCTCCCACCGAACACGTCGACAACGACGGATCCCGCCACGATCAAGTCTATTTCCGGGAGGTTTTGCGGGTCAACACGCTCGCCGTACTTGAAGGCCCCCCGTATTGTTGACGCCGCGCTGAACGCGTTACCAGGTATTTTATCGGGGTCCAGCAGTAGGAAGCCCTCGGAGATCCTGGGCGTGGGCATCACGACTTTCCTGCGGGTTCGAAGCATTAACTCACGCACCATTCTCTGCGGTGCGTCGGGATTCACCTTAACTGTTTTGACGGTCTTGAGAGCGTCGTGCTTAAGTAGGTTTAGTGCTGACTGCTCAGCACCGACGAAGTTAGGTATCCTGCCATGTACCGGTCTAGGAAACCTCGCTATGTTCGTTTCCTCCATTAAATCCCAGATTCTTCTCCTTAGTTCCTCCCTAACTCTCCTGCGGTTTAGGTTTTCCTGACTCATCAGTAGGCTCACCGGCTCTAGTAACGTAGAGTGTTAGACCCTTAACCTCAACCACCCTTACCTTAGTTCCAGGCTCTATCGCCTCGTCCGTAGAATACGCTGTCCAGTCCTCTCCGAGTACGTAAACAACGCCCGGCGTATCACGCGTTAGCCTAGTCTTGCAGACCCCGACCTCTCCGATTAGCTTCTCACGCAGGGTTTTTGATTTAAGTCTTCTCGCTTTCCCGGCTTCATAACCAACGTAGATTATTAACCCGCCTAACATCGCGAAACCTGCAGCGACAGCCAGCGTCAGAGTTGAGGGGGTCCCGAAAGACTCGCTGGTTATTGTCTCATAAACCCCGACCAACATGAGTATCAAGCCGGTCACCCCGAAAGCCCCGAATCCTGGTGTCAGTATCTCTATGAGGAGGAGTATAAGCCCTATTATGAGTAAGGAGACGGCGAAGACGCTTACGGGCACTATGGACATAGCGTATAGGGAGATCAGCATCAGGACGAGGCCGGCTATCGCGTAGCCTTGGAAACCTGCTTGAACGAACTCAACGAATATTAACGCAATACCTATTATGAGAGCTATAGAACTCACTATAGGCGCTGAGAACACGGATATTACGTGATCCCAGACAGTGTAGCCAACCATCACGAGCTCGTCGAGACCTAGCCGTTGCTTCACCTCCTCTAAGCTGTTCGCGGGCTCGGCGAAACCTAGCGCGACGGCCTCGGCCGCGCTTAAAACCCTGTTCTTGGTTACGAACTCCTCAGCAATCCTCACTAAAGTCTCGTTATTGTTGAAAGCCATGATAGCTAAGGATCTGAACCTGCCCACAACGTAGTTAACCGTTTTCTCGTCTGAAGGGATTGGTTGCGCGGCACCTATGGTTGAGGCGTCACCCATGAATATCTTCCTACCTAATAAAGCTATTAAAGCACCTGCAGAAGCCGCCTTACCTCCTGGAGGTATGTAAACGTACGTGGTAACCCCTGACTCCACAACAATCTTTATTATCGAGTCAGCCGCGGCTAGGTACCCCCCGTAACTATCTACGTAGAGTATCAGCACGGACGACTTGCTGACAGCCTCGTTCACCGCGCGGGAAACTACCTCGACAGCGCCGCCGTCGATTGTTGACGTTAGCTCGGCTACAACACCTACCCTACCCTGCGGCGTCGCCGCAGGGGTTATCGCGGAAATCACTACGAAGCTTGCGAGGAGAATCAGTGAAAACCCTAAGCTACCCCTTAAGATACTCGTCTTAGCCCCCCGTAAAATAAAATAGCTTAACGCAATATATATTGCTTTCAACGAAGATCCGGTCCCGTAGCTAAAAGCTTATTAACTTCTTTGTAGTTTTCTGAGTGGGCATTTGAGTAAAGTAGTGATAGCGTTAGACCCTCCGCCGAAGGCGGAGATAGAGAAGTGGGTTAGGGAACGAGTTGATTATTTAGATGAGCTAGCTTCGTCGTTTAAGGTAGGACTCCCGCTAGTCTTGAGGACGGGAGTGCATAGGTTGAGAGACTTATTCAGCGTGAGTAGCAAGCCTTTGATAGCTGATCTTAAGCTAGCCGACATAGGGGATATCATGGCGTACGTGGTCGAAGCCCTGGCTGACGCAGGGGTGAGCGCGGTAATATCTCACGCTTTCGTGGGGAGGCGTGGAGCGCTAGACGTCCTCGTCAGAAAGTCCGAGGAGTTGGGGATTAAGCCTGTATTGGTGGTTTCCATGAGTCACCCGGGCTCAACAGAGTTCATCGATAAGCATTTGAGCGAGTTCGTTAACATGGCTCTAGAACTACGTGTTTGGGGTGTTGTAGCGCCGGCTACTAGGAGGGAGGTAATCAGTAGGGTTAGGGAACTAGCGGGTAGTGAGTTAAGGATATTCTCGCCCGGTGTCGGGGCTCAAGGTGCTGAGCCGGGTAGCGCCATATGTTGCGGGGCTGACTACGAGATAGTCGGGCGTGCGGTAACTAATTCCCCGAATCCTAGGGAAGCTCTTGAGAGGATTATTTACGAGCAGGAGAGGAGGGTTAGGGAATGCAGGAGCTGATCCACGAGCTATATAAGGTGGGTGTCGTCAAGATAGGGTCCTTCGTCTTAAGCTCCGGGATAACCTCACCGTTCTACATAGATATGAGGAGAATCTATAGCTACCCGAAGATAATGAGGTTAATAATTGATGAGGTGAGTAAGAGGGTTGACCTAACACAATACGATGTTCTAGTAGGTGTGGCGACTTCTGGAGTAGCTCTCGCAGCCTTCGTAGCTGCCGTCACTAATAAGCCTATGGCTTACGTGAGGCTTGAGAGAAAGGATCACGGGACGCTCAGCCAGGTAGAGGGCGAGGTGGAGGGGAGGACCTCACTCATAGTTGACGATGTGGCTACTACAGGGGACTCTATAATAAAAACATACGAGGTACTTAAGAGTGCGGGAGCCGTGCCTACAGGAGCTCTGGTCGTAGTAGATAGGGAGCAGGGAGCTGAGGAGAGGGTTAGGTCTCTAGGTATGAGGTACCATTACGTGATGACCGCGCGCCAACTCTTCAACACGCTGAAGAACGACGGATTACTTAACGGCGCTACCTACGAGGAGATAATGAGGTACCTGGAGAGCTATAGGAGAAAATAAATAATAGCGTGGTCAGGAAGGGTCGGAGATCAGTACCCTGAGGTAGGGCTCATGCTCCTCCTCTTCATGCGCCACGGCGAGGCTGAACCTAAGAAGCCCGGGATCTCAGATGATGAGAGATCCCTCACTCAAGACGGGCGTGCCCAAGCGATCAAGGTAGCTAAGATTCTTGATTTAAGACCTAAGTACGTAATCTCAAGCCCGCTTAAGAGAGCTCTGGAAACAGCTGAGGTAGTTGCTGAAGCTCTAGGTGTTAAAGAAATCCTTCAGAGGAACGAGTTACTGCCTGAGTATTTTGATTTAGATAGTCTTAAGTATTTGCTGAGCTCCGTAGGTCTTGAGGATAGGGATATCGTATTATTGGTTGGTCATTCACCAAGTCTTGAAGACGTTATTCAAGAATTGTTAGGTGGTTTCAGGATTTACTTAAGCCCGGGTGCTTTAGCGTGTCTCGAGGTCAAATACCCTGACCTAGGTAGCTCGTCTTTAAAGCTTTACTTAAGACCTGAATTCATTAAGTGAGGGAAAAACCCGGGTAGTAGTTTTTCAGGGTCTTATTCCTTACCTAAGAACTCGCTGACTCTAGTTAAGAACTTACTCACTTCTAGGGGTATCACTATTTTCGAGGACGGTGCTACAGCTATCTTCTCAAGCGTCTCGTAATACTTGAGGAGTAGCGTGTTATGGGTTAATTGCCTAGCCGCTTCCTCAATCTCTAGCAGCGCTTTTCTCTTTCCTTCGGCCTCAAGTATTGCTGCCTGCATGTCGCCCTCAGCCTTCTTTATCCTCGCCTCTCTATAACCCTCTGCTTCAAGTATCGCTGCCTGCTTCTTCCCCTCAGCCTCAAGTATCATCGCTCTCTTAGTTCTTTCAGCAGCCATCTGCTTAATCATCGCTTCTTGAACCTCACTCGGCGGTTTTATCTCCTTGATTTCCACGGAGGTTATCTTTATCCCCCACCTATCAGTCACTTCATCGAGTTTAGCTCTCAGGGTTT
>JAJHQR010000001.1 GCA_020833255.1 Desulfurococcaceae archaeon
AAGACATTGTTGAGTCCCCCGTTATCAGGGAGAAGCTGCCGGTTCTCGCCGAAGCTGTCTCGATGCTGGGTTCGTGGCAGATTAGGAATATGGCTACTGTTGGTGGTAATTTGTGTAATGCTTCTCCCGCTGCTGACTCAGCACCCCCACTCCTAGTACACGAAGCAAGAATAAAACTAGCAAGCATAGAAGGAACAAGAGAAATACCAATAACAGAATTCTTCGTAGGGCCTAGGAAGACCGCCATGTATAAGACTGAGTTACTGCAGGAGGTGATAGTGCCTTACGACGCTGATTTCGCTAAGTCTTATTCTTACGTGAAGCTGGGTAGGAGGAACGCCTTCACCCTCTCGGTAGTGGCTGTCGCCACGGTTCTTAAGGTTAGGGACGGGGTCTTCGAGGACGTGAGGATAGCTTTAAACGCGGTCGCGCCAACGCCTGTGAGAGCTAGAAGCGTTGAGTCGTTCTTGAAGGGGAGGGAGGTTGGGAGCGAGGCTATTGAGAAAGCTTCAGAGCTTGTGTTAAACGATATCTCACCAATAAGTGATGTTAGGGCTTCTGCGGAATACAGGAAGCACGCCTCCAAAATTTTAGTTAAAGATACCTTACTGAAGGCTCTGGAAAAAGCAGGTTTGAAGGGGGTGAGTGATTAAATGTTAGTTAAGTTTAGGTTGAACGGAAAGGAAGTCGAGGTTGATGCAAGTCCTAACGAGATCCTTCTCGACACCCTACGCCTGAAATTAGGTGTGAGGAGTGTTAAGAGGGGCTGTGAGAGGGGGGAGTGCGGGACCTGCACGGTTCTCCTCAACGGAGACCCAGTAACTTCTTGCTTGATCTTAACGCCTCAGGTTGACGGGGCAGAGGTAATTACTGTTGAGGGTTTAGAGAACGACCCGAAGTTCAAGGAACTCGTTGAAAACTTCGTTAACGAGGGAGCGATTCAATGCGGTTTCTGCACGCCAGGCTTCCTACTCACCGCTTACGCCGCTATGGTTAAGCAGAAAATAAAGACTCTAGAAGACGTGAGGAAGAGTCTGGAAGGCAACCTATGCAGGTGTACCGGTTACGTCAAAATAATAGAGGCGGTGGCTAAGACGGCCCTCAAGTAAGAGGGGGCTCTCACATAATAAACCAACATAAACTAAAGCCGTTTTCTCTCGGTCAATCCCTCACCTAGCTTGAGAAGGATTTGCCGTAGTTAACGTGAGGTGATTTACTAAATATTTACTACTGTCATAAATAAATACCTCTTGACGGAATCTTATTTGGGGTATTGTATTGAGTGTTGAGAGGGAGGTATATAACGATATCCAGACTAACGGCATAATAGGACCGCATACTAAGATGATAGGGCCTGTCGCGGACGGCGGTAGAATAACGTTCGTCACTTCCCCGGGTTGTTGGGGTCCTATGATAACCCCTAACATTAGGGGAGGGCATGAAGTCAATGTTCCTGTGGCTGTGGAGGGGGCGAGGGTAGGTGACGCAGTGGTCATACGTGTTTTAAGTGTTGAGGTGCTTTCTAAGGCTTCGTCTTCAGGGGTTGACACGACGCGTCCGGGCAGCTACGTCGGCGATCCGTACGTAATGAAGAAGTGTCCCTCATGCAACGAGCCGTGGCCGGACTTCTACGTGGACGGTATAGGGGGTGACGCCGTTAAGTGTAGGAAGTGCGGGGCCCCTGCATCACCCTTCATAATGGTTAACGGTTACACGATGGTTTTCGACTTAAGTTTAGGTGTTGGCGTCACCGTTAATAAGAGGATTGCTGAGGACATAGCTAAGAACGTGTCGGAATGGAGTGTTTTGCCGAGGAATTCTAAGCAGGTCCCGGTCTTGATACTTGGTAAGAGCGATATTGTCGGGTTAGCGACGAGGATAAGGCCCTTCCTAGGTCAGCTAGGTAGTACTCCCGCGGTTGACATACCTGACTCACACAACGCGGGTGATTTCGGCTGGTTCCTCGTCAACGCACCGCACCCCTACGCTATCACCAAGGAAGACTACGAGACTAAACTCACTGACGGGCACTTAGACGTAGACTCTGTTAGGGAGGGTGCTGCCTTGATAGTGCCCGTTAAAGTAGATGGTGGGGGGATCTACGCCGGGGATGCTCACGCAATGCAGGGAGACGGCGAGGTAGCCGGACACACCACGGACGTCTCAGCCAAGAGCGTAGTTGAAGTCTCGGTCATCAAGAACCTGAGTTTAGAAGGCCCAATACTACTCCCGCCTGAGGAAGACTTACCGCCGCTAGCTAAACCGTGGAGGAAGGATGAGTGGGACCACGTATTGAGTCTAGCTAGAAGATTAAAGATAGAGGTAGAGCCCGTAGCCCCCGTACAGATAATAGGTTCCGGACCAACAATAAACGAAGCAGTCATGAAAGGCTTCTTAAGAGCTTCCAAACTATTCGGGATGAGCGTAGAGGAAGTAAGGAACAGAGTAACTATCAGTGGCGCGGTAGAAATAGGTAGGTTACCGGGCATAGCGCAAGTAACTCTTCAAGTCCCGATAAGAATCTTGGAAAGGTTAAGGATAGACAACATAGTTACGAGTCAGTACAGACTACCTTTTTAACAAAAACTTTCATTTAATCTCGCATAAATTATCTCGATGATAGTGAGGGATTCATGTTTTTGTGCTGAGCATCCTTCATATTATTAAAGGAAACCACAGCAGTAAATTTTTAAGCTTGTTGTCGTATTTTTTCTTGAGGTGATTTGCTTGGGTAGTGGTATTAGTAAGACTCTCGCCATAGTTATAGGTGTCGTGATTTTAATCGCTGTTGTAGGGATCATAATCTACATGACTAGCTTACCACCCGCACCCACAACAACACCAACAACCACACCCACAACCACACCAACCACAACACCAACAACCACACCAACTACAACGCCTGCTATTCTTAAGAAATTACATACTCAAGTGCTTTACATAATATCGAACGATGAGTCGACTAGAATTCAGATGTATAAGGCTGGAGTAGCTGATATCGCTGCCGTGACTCCGGCTAGGTGGAAAGACGTTAATTTAACTCCCGTTGACGGGCATAAGCTACTCTTGCTTATTGATACTCAGAAGCCTAGATTAACTATACAGCATATCATAATTAACACTATGAAACCTCCCTTCGACAACCCGAAAGTTAGGCAGGCATTAGCTTACGCGGTTCCATATACCACGATACTGGATCAAATCTTCGGAGGGCTTTACACGAGGCTTTACACGATAGTACCTAAGGGTATGTTCGGTTATACCGAATACGGAATTATTAAGTATGAATTTAATGAGACTAAGGCTAGGGAGATACTGAGGTCTATTGAGGGTTTTGACCCGTCTAACTATACCATAACCATAATTTATAATACAGGCAACACAGCGAGAGCTCAAATAGCTGCGCTCTTGCAGAATTATTGGTCTAGACTAGGTTTCAGGGTTATCGTGGAGACTTACAGCTGGCCTCAATACCTGGATAAAGTAGACCACTTCGACTTCGATGTAGCGTTACTTGGTTGGATACCCGATTATCTAGACCCGGACAACTACTTAATGCCTTTCGTATGGGGTGGGGCGGAATTCACGGATTTAGAGTACTATAAGAACGTAGCACCAGCTAATGTCGGTAATTACATAAGCGTCGTTGAGAGGACTGTGGTTACGGAGGACTACATCGTCGTAGTAGGGCCTAAGGGTTCTGGAGCGACCTACACGGGACCTACGGACAAGCCTATATTGGTCGTTAGTTACGTGTTAGATGAGGAGAAAACAAATGAGAATTGGGCTGAGCCTATATCGATGGTGACTATAGGAGCTCCTGGATGGAAGGACGTGCCGGTCAGCGCTTTAGTTAAGCTGTCTAGGTCTGTTCTAGATCCAGAGGTGCGTAAGGCGGTGATTAACGCGGCAGTAATAGTATTCAACAACGAAGCCCCGATGATAATGTTAGGTCAGCAAGTTACTGGCAGGAACTACGGTAGCTGGGTGCAAAACATGTATTATCCCTTAACAACCACTGCTAGATATGATTTAGTGTGGGAGACTCCTGACGCTCCGGTAAGAGATACTGGAGTATTAGGTATAAAGAATGATCAGGAAACCTTCGTGATAGCTACTTTCGGATGGCCGGACACATTCGACCCAGCTAAGTCTTACGAGTCGTTTGGATGGGAGATATTCCAGCAAATTTACAGTACCTTAGTTACCTACGAATACGAGGAGACGGAACCGCTGCCGGGTCTTGCAGTAGCCTGGGCTTTCAGTAAGGATGGGACAGAACTATACTTCGTTATACGCGGTAACGTGTTCGCTTATGATCCCTGGAATAAGACAAAGTATCCGATAGACGCGACTGACGTTCTCTTTAGTATATGGAGGGTTGCTAGAGTCAACCTACCGGGTGCGGCGAGCTGGATGATCACGGACTTCATGGATGTTAACTCCTCAACTGTTTTAAGCGAGGAAGAATTCAGAACCGTAGCTAGTGGGGGCTTATCAACGGTGTTTAAAGGGAAGAGTTACGACGTAAATAGCTTGGAGGATCTGCTAAACATATTCGGGTATTCAGGACCTACCGCAGGCGTCGTGAAGTTTAAGTTGCACTTCCAGTACCCACCCATACTGCACATATTCACTACAGGAGTCGCGAGCATAATACCCATGGAGTACGCGCTCGGCGCTAAATATGGTGAGGCATTAAGCGCTTCGAATAACGGGAAGAACCCGAGTGCTTGGGCGCAATACGTGCAGGTTGGTGAGGACGATCCATCATATAAATTACTTAAAGATTATCCCGTCTCAACAGGACCCTACTACGTAGCCGATTATAAAGAGGACAGCTACATATTACTGAAGATAAACCCATACTACTGGAACGCCTCGATATGGGAGGAACTCTACGGGTATAAACCGTCGCCGTGATCAAGGTAGTAGTGTATAACAAGTTTTTAACGAAAACATTTTTAGTTTTAATGTTTTAGTCAGTTAGGGGGTAAGTATGGGTTTAACTACCTTTTTGGTGAGGAGAGCTGTCACATTCGTACCTACTCTTCTCGGGGTATTATTAATAACGTACTTAATTGCGTACGCGGTCCCGACGGACCCGGTAAGGGCGTGGGTCGGGGAAAAATTAATGAACCCTGAGAGACTTCAGGAGATTAGGGAAAAGTATAGGTTTGATAGACCTTGGTACGAACAGTTTGCTTTCTTAGTATCGGAACTTCTTAGCGGGCGACTCGAGGATCCTGTCAGGCAAAGGAACGTGTTTACTGAACTGTTTTATAGGTTCCCGATTACTGTTGAGGTCGCTCTCATAGGCTTCATATTCTTAGTATTGATAGGTATTCCTCTAGGTGTGTTGGCAGCGGTTAAGAAGGACTCCTTCATAGATTTCTTTGTGAGAATATTCGCGTTAACGGGTAGTTCCCTCCCTGCTTTTGTCTTATACTATTTCCTCATACTAGGTTTCTTTGTTTATACCCACACAACGTACTTAGCCGGCATACCTTACCCTACCCAAACCTGCAGAGACTGGATCGGTTCGTTACCCACGACTTACCCCTACGTAGGCAACTTTATTAGTGCTATAGGTTCCGTCCCTATGTTCGGTGCAGCTATGTGTGGCGAGTGGTTTGTTGTAGCTGACACTTTCAAAAGACTTTACCTACCTGGACTCGCTCTAGGCTTGTTAAACGGCGGGTTCATAGCCAGGATAGTTAGGAATAGTCTTCTAGACGCGTTAGGTTCTGAGTACGTGCTTTTCGCTAAAGCAAGAGGTTTGAAGAAGTTAAGGATCTGGAGACACGTACTCAAGAATGCTATGATACCGGTAGTAACAGTTCTAGGAATTAACTTTGGCGGTCTTCTCTCAGGCGCTGTAATAGCTGAGACCGTATTCAATATCCCGGGCATGGGGAGGTACATGTATGACTCAATAACCAGGCTCAACTTCCCAGCTATAATAGCGGCGACTTTCCTCTTCGCCATAATTTACATAGTTACTAACTTAGTAGTCGATATACTGTACGCAGCAATAGATCCGAGAATAAGGTATTAAGGTGAGTATCGTGAAAGCAGTATACGAAGCACTCGTGAAAGTGATAAACTTCTACGTCCTAGTTAGAGATAAGTTAAGTCCTGGCTGGAGCACTAAAAATTCTTCAAGGGTTAAGGAATGGAAGCTGATGGCTTACGCCTTCAGCAAGTCTAAAATTGGCGTTCTAGGAGGTATGATCGTGTTTGTTGTGACGTTACTAGCTATAATCGGCCCCCTACTCGCTTGGGAACCTTACTGGGAGTACAAGGTAGTGGAAGATCCTGAACTCTGGTACCACCCCCCGTGCATACCTCCGTGGTGTTCGGGTTACCCGCTTCTCGGCACGGATGAGTGGGGTAGAGATATAATCTCACTCTCGTTCTACGGTTTCAGGATATCGTTCGTTATATCGCTCTTCGTAGTGTTTCTCGGCGCTCCACTAGGTATTCTACTAGGTCTTGTAGCAGGCTATAAGGGAGGCTTAATAGATGAGGTAATAATGAGATTAACAGACATATTCATAGCTTTCCCGGGCTTAATTCTCGCCATAGCTTTCGCTTCCGTCTTCCCACAGAGGATCAGAGCTTTCTTAGAAGCTAATACATTACTTAGAGATTTTCTCTCATTTATTTTTGGCTTAAGACCTAATGAATACGCTCAGCTAGCCGCAATACTTTCAGTGTGGGTAGCTATGGTCATTGTGTGGTGGCCTGGATATGCTAGAATAGTTAGGGGTAGTGTTTTAAGTGTGCGTGAGCAACCCTTCATAGAAGCCGCTAAGTTAGTAGGACTTCCCACTAGAAAGATACTCATCAAACACGTCTTACCTAACGTGCTATCCCCCATACTAGTCATGATGACCTTCGACTTAGCTACTGCAACCCTCTTTGCAGCCGCTCTCTCCTTCCTAGGACTAGGGCCTCAGGAACCTGTTCCCGAGCTAGGTTACCTTATATCCAAGGCCGGAAACTTCTTTCCCGAGAGAACCGCACACATAGTGCTGTATTACGGCACCATATTGCTCGTGATAGCTCTTGGATGGAACCTGCTCGGCGACGCTTTGAGAGACGTGCTAGATCCACGTACTAGGAGATCCATAGAGTTTAGGGAAGGTGGGTAGGTGTGGCGGAATCACTTCAAGACGGTCAAGTACTTAAAGTAAGGGATCTCGAAGTTAAGTTCTACACCTACGCCGGTGTAGTGAACGCCGTTTCCAGAATCTCATTTGAAGTATATGAGGGTGAGGTTGTCGCTCTAGTTGGTGAGACAGGTTGCGGTAAGACTGTCACCACCAGAGCTTTAACGAGGCTCATAGAACATCCTGGGAGGATAGAGAACGGGTCAGCCCTCTTTAAAAGGAGGAATAATGAGGTAGTAGATCTACTTAAGGTTCCTGAGGAAGTCATCAGGGATATTAGAGGTAATGAGATAGCCTACGTATTTCAGGACCCTACGTCAGCGTTAGACCCACTCTACACCGTTGGTACGCATATAGTGGAGACGGTGACCAATCATAGGAAGGTTAAGGCTAAGGAGGTTTTGAGGGATGCTATCAGACTCTTAAAGGAGGTTGTCATACCGAGTCCTGAGCTAAGAGTTAAGAATTACCCGCATGAATTGTCGGGCGGCATGAGGCAGAGGGCAGTAATAGCTACTAGTTTATCTAACAGTCCTAAGCTACTTATAGCTGATGAACCCACTACGAACCTAGACGTGACTATTCAGGCACAAATCCTCGAATTACTCAAAAACTTGCAAGCGAAGTATAAGATGAGCTTGATCCTCATAACACATAATCTAGGCATAGTAGCTGAAATCTCGGACAGGGTTTACATAATGTATGCTGGTAAGATAGTTGAGGAAGCTCTCACTACCGACTTATACTACAAGCCTCTACATCCATACACGCAATTACTACTTAGGTCTGTCCCAAACCCGCTCAAGAGGATTGAGAAACTCGAGTCTATACCTGGCGTGGTCCCCTCCTTAATAAACCCGCCCCCTGGTTGCAGATTCTATCCTAGGTGTCCTTACGCGACCGACGTATGCAGGCGTGAGGAACCGTCTATGATAGAGGTGGAACCTCGGCATAGGGTTGCGTGTTGGCTTTATTTAAAGAGGTGATCTAGATGTCATCGCCTCTACTCGAGGTGCTTGATCTGAAAGTCTATTTTAGGGTGAGGGGTTCCTTATTCGCTAAAGTTAAAGCTGTTGATAATGTGAGTCTCAAGGTATTCAAAGGAGAAACTCTGGGCATTGTTGGGGAAAGCGGTTGCGGGAAGACTACTCTAGGCAAGACGATACTCTTACTTAACAAACCCACGTCCGGCAAAATATTATTTGAAGGCCTAGACGTAGTTAAGCTGAAGGGCAGGAAATTACTTGAGTTCAGAAGAAACGCACAGATGGTTTTTCAAGACCCTCACACATCATTAAATCCTAGAATGACTATAGCAGAAACTTTGCTAGAGCCGTTAAGGGAACATAAAGTCCAGTTAAACGATTACGAAGAGTATTTAATTAAGGAGATGGAGAGTGTTGGTTTAGGCTCAGAACACCTATACAGATACCCGCACGAGCTTTCAGGAGGTCAGAAGCAGAGGGTCGCGATATTAAGAGCCATAATCTTAAGACCTAAATTAATAGTGCTTGACGAACCTACTTCGGCTCTAGACGTATCTGTTCAGGCGCAAATCCTTGAATTGCTGAGGGATCTACAAAGAAATCATAACTTAACCTACGTATTCATATCACACGATATCTCAGTAGTTAAATACATGAGTAACAGAATAGCGGTAATGTACTTAGGGAAAATAGTGGAGATAGGGAACTCGCAAAAACTTTATGAAAAACCTCTCCACCCCTACTCAGTTATGTTGCTCTCATCAATTCCAATACCGGACCCGTTAGTCTCCCGAAGCAGGAAGAAGGTAATACCTCAAGGCGAGCCACCATCCCCAATAAATCCGCCTCCTGGATGCAGGTTTCACCCCAGGTGCCCTTACACCATGGATATATGCAAAACCAAAGAACCTCCTTTAACGGAAGTTGAGCCAGGATATTACGTAGCTTGCTGGCTCTACGCACACGGCTAATTACGTATCGAAATATTGTGGGTCCCCTATAGTCAAATAACGTTATTATTATATCGTACATATAACATTATTAGGTGGTTAGTAATGAACGCACTGGTTACAGGTGCTTCATCAGGTATTGGGAGGGCTTTAAGTATTGAGTTCTGTAGGGAGGGTGGTAAGGTTTTAGGGGTTGGGAGGAGTGTTGAAAGACTTGAGGAAATTAAGAACGCTTACAATAATTGTTTCGATTACTTAGTTCTTGACTTAAGTGATGTTAGGAGTGTGAGGTCCGTCGTCGCCGAGGTTGCGAGGAGGTTTGAGGTTTTGGATGTGTTGGTGAATAACGCGGGTTACGGATTATACAGAAACTTACTTGATTTAAGTATTGACGAGATTGTTAGCATGACTTTAGTGAATTTCGTTACGCCTTTAGCGTTAGTTAATGAGCTCTTACCTCTCATGAGGAGGGGGTCCACGGTAGTCAACGTAATAACTGCGGGGGTGCATGTCTTAATGACTAAGCTACCTCTTTATGGCGCGACGAAGATAGCGTTGCATTATGCTTCAGAAGCTCTACGCAGGGAGCTTAGAGCTAAGGGAATACACCTACTCAGCGTTTATCCAGGCGTTGTCAGAACTAGCTTTCACTCCAGAGCCGGCTTAAGTGATGTTAGAGGTGGTGTGTCTCCTGAGGAGGTAGCTAAGAAGATAATTAAATCTGTTAAGTCTAGGAAGAAGCGTGTCTACATACCTGGCTATTTAGAGGTAGCGCGTGTTTTCCTAGGTCCTCACCTACTAGCTCTATACTAATACTTGCTTCACGCTCATCGCTTGTGAATAAAGCCGACAGCTTCTTCCAGAGTTGAGAAGCCTTTCCTCTCAAGCCAGTTCTCAAGCTCCTTCAGCAAGTTACTCACGTGTTCTCTAGGGTTCCTAGCGGTCATCAAAGAAGTCACTAACTGGACCGCCCTAGCCCCGGCTAGTATGTAGGAAGCTATGTCGCTCCAGTACCTGATACCGCCGCAACCTATTATCTCCGCTTTATACTCTTTGTAAGCGTCGTGAACAGCTCTTAACCCGATGTAGAGTATCGGCGCCCCGGAATACCCCATATTACTGGATGAAAGACTGTAAGAGAGTTTCTCAGGATCTATGGAGACTACCTTAACGGAGTTTATCAGGGTCACGGCCCTAGCCCCGCCCTCAAGAGCTTTCCCCACCATTTGGATCAAGCCGTTCCTGAAGTCAATCCCTAACTTAGCTATGACAGGTAGTCTCACAGTGCTTGAGACTCCTCTCACCACCTCATACATTGTTTGCAGGTCCGTCAGTGAGTTAAGTCCGTAGCCTGACGTGGTAGGACAACTCAAGTTAAGCTCGACGGCGCTAGCCCCAGCCTCCTCAGCTATGGATGAAACCTCCAGATATTCCTCCAGCGACCTACCCCCAACACTAACTATTACTGGCACGCCGCAACCTCTCGCTTCCTGAACTAACTCGTAGATATGCGTAGCTCCCGGGTTAGGCAAACCCATAGAATTGATGACCGCTCCTAAATCACTCAAGTATAGAATATTCGGTGGTTTATTCATGACTCTCGGATAACGAGTGATCGTTTTAGTGACTATCGCCGCCAGACCCCAAGAACACATTATGCTTACCTGCTGCCTACTACTACCTAAAAGACCGCTACCGTTCATCACGGGATGACGCAAACTTAATCCACACACCCTACTACTTAACCTCACCTAAAATCACCTCAAGCCAACGAACGTTATAGTAAACTCAACGAAGTCTTATAAAGCTTTCTACGCTCCTCGAACATCACCCTCAAAATAACATGGCTTAGTAACCATAACGATAATCCCTTGAAGTAATGGTTTAGGAGTGGTAGATATTTGCGGGATTTATTTTTCTTGAGTAAGTATTCTATGATGAAGGTGTGTGCGGTGAAGGAGAAAATCTTGTTAGTGGTTTTGATTGGTTTAGTCTTCGTCAGCGTCTTCTCAACCCCGTTAGGTTTGGTGAGGGCTGAGAGGAAGCCTCTTAACGTGATCATAGTTTGGCATTATCATCAACCATGGTATTACGGGAGCAACGATTCTTACTTCATTCTGCCTTGGGTTAGAATGCATTCGGTAGGTAATTACTATAAGATGGCTTTAATACTGAGTAAGTATCCTGAAGTCAAAGCAACCTTCACGTTCTCCGGCTCACTCCTCCACCAGTTGCTGAGCGCGGTGAACGGCGTCATGGACTTAAGGCAGATAATATCTTGGAAGATAGTTAATGGGACAGCAACTACTAAAGAGCTTTTCGAGATGTTGAGGATACCGGGGGGTTTCTTCGACATTAACTGGGCTAACATACTGGAGCTCTCGCCTAGATTCAAGGAGTTGAGGAGTAAAGCTCAAGCAGCTTTCACGAAATACTCGGGTCTTCCTGAGGAGGATATGATGGTTAAGGTGGTTAACGAGTTTACTAGGCAGGACTTCATAGATCTAGCGACTCTCTTCAACCTACTCTGGATAGATCCGGAGGTGGTGGGTAGTGAGTACCCTGAGTTAATGTCTTTGAGGGAGAGAGCCTTAACCCAGACAAGCCCTTCCTACACTGAAAGCGAGCTAGCTTTGGTTCTCAATAAGCACGTGGAGATAATGAGTAAGATAATACCTAAGTATAGGGAATTGCTTAACTCAGGTCAGGCAGAGCTTATCCCAGTACCCTACTCACACCCTATAGCTCCGCTCCTAGCCGACCTAGGCTGGTACGACGATCTAAGACTACATGTTAGGAAGTCGTTAGAGCTCTTCAAAACCTACTTCAACTACACCCCCTCAGGCGTCTGGCCAGCGGAGCAGGCGGTCAACGAGGAAGCGCTGAGAGTGTTTAGTGAGCACGGTATCTCGTGGTGTGTGACTGACAGGAACGTGCTAGAGTTAAGCGGTGTTGACGTAACGAAACCGGAGAATTACTTGAGGCCTTGGAGAATAGACTTCAACACCTCATCCTTCTACGTGTTCTTCAGAGACCCTGACCTAAGCAATAGGATAAGCTTCTCGTACTCGGGGATGGAGACTAGCGCGGCTATCGAGGATTTAAGGAATTACCTACTGAGCATAGCTTCCGAGAACACTGATGAGAGCAACGTCATAGTTGTGGCTTTAGACGGGGAGAACCCGTGGGAGAGTTACAGAAACTTCGGCGACGACTTCTTAAACTCTCTTTACTCAACCCTCACAGAACTGCAGGAGCAAGGCTACATAGTCACCTTAACCCCTTCCGAGTACTTGAGTCTGTATAGGGGGAGAAGCCCTCAACTACCGCTAACTACCCAGAAATACCTTGACTTAGCAGGGAAAGACATATCTCATATAACGGCTTACGAGTCACTACCTACCAGGGAGCTTCAAGCAAGGATAGCTGAGAGTTCTTGGAGCGGTAAAGACGCTAGATTAAGTACTTGGATAGGTGATAAGCAGGAAAATATCGCTCTGATGTGGTTGGTTAAGGCTAGGAACGACGTGATATCTAGGTACGGCGTCTCAAGCCTTAGTGAGTTAGCTGAGGTGAATCCAGCGGCTACGGAAGCTATCTTAAGAGCTCAGGCAAGTGACTGGAATTGGTGGTATGGTGGGGAGTGGGGTCCTGTAGGAAGGTTCGACATAGTATACAAGTATTACTTGACTGAAGCTTACGAGTCCTCAGGCATTCAGCCACCGCCGTACCTAAACGCTACCTTCCTCCCCGACGGCGTTCCCGCAGGATTAATCAACGCGCAATCACCGCCGTCCTTAAAGACCAAGCCGGTGAATTACTTAATACCTGAGTCAGAGCTAGACCGTGTGTTGGAGGTTATCGTAGCTCATGAAGT
The DNA here is from genome assembly GCA_020833255.1 of Desulfurococcaceae archaeon. Classification (GTDB taxonomy): domain Archaea; phylum Thermoproteota; class Thermoprotei_A; order Sulfolobales; family NBVN01; genus Zestomicrobium. The sequence goes on from JAJHQR010000001.1 coordinate 12,989, forward strand.
GCTAGATAAGGTTATCGTAGGGGTTGATAGTGATTATATGTACGTGAATTTCCGGATTAAATCACCTGGTGATTCACCGTACTCGGTAGTTCTCTACTTGAGTAATCCTAGAAGGAGTTACTCGCCGTGGGTCAGGGGCTACAACGTGTTCCCGATAAACGCTACGAGGGATTTAGGCGTAGCCATAGCTAGTGCGGTGGTTATCAAAGTATCTAGAGAAGCTTTAACGGATCCTCTCAGAAGGGTGGTCATCACCTACCAAGCAAGCGGTAACGAGTCGTACTATCCTTCCTACGTTGACTACTACAACGTGTTGGTTAGCGATAGCGATATCTACGTAGCGCTAGGCGTTAAGTGGGTTAATCTAGGCTTGGAAGTTGGTGACGTAACTTACTTGGCGGCGGCACTCTACGCTAACAACACCTTAGAAGCTTACTCGAGTAGGTTAGGGAGTGTTTACTTCGTTAGGGTGCCTAGACCCCCGGTAGCTCCTGGAGCTAACTTAATAGCGGAATTCACGGACCCCGAGAAAGACGATAAAGGTACTGGAACTTACGTCTACCCGTTAAATAAAGTGTTCGTGCCCGGAGTCTTCGACCTACTTAAGTTTAGCGTGCTCGACGCCGGCGATAAATACATCCTAACTTTTGAGGTTAGGGAGTTAGGCGGTAATCCGTGGGGAGGGCCTAACGGCTTCAGCATGCAGTTCTTCCACGTATACTTAGACACCGACAACGTTCCAGGTAGCGGCAACATAACCACCTTCGGGTTATGGGTTAACGTAGACCCAGAGTATGCTTGGGAAGTAGCGCTACTCATAGGTCCTGGATGGGCCGGAGGCAATAACGTGATATACCCTAACGGCACGAACGTAGCTAACGCCATGAGTATCTACGTAGAGCAACCAAACAAGATCGTGGCGGAGGTACCTAAGCAGTTGATACCTGCGATCAAACAGCCTAACGAGTGGGGGTGGATCGTGGCACTGACTTCATGGGACGGTTATGGAACCAACAACATAAGGTCTTTCTCCATAGACCCGAGCGAGTGGAACTTTGGCGTAGGAGCGCAGAACGCTGTAGGGGTTGCCGCGGGAGTCATACCAAGAATAGTAGACCTACTAGCACCAACACCTGAAATCCAGTACGCCCAACTCTCCTCCTACAGCGTGGACGTGAACACGTTAGTCGGGACCCCTGCTAAAATTAAGGGAGTCAGGCCGGCGATGCAAGCCCCGCAACAACCAACGACCGTAACGGAGACCGTTACGAGGACGGAGGTGTCGAGTACTACGTTCACGCTAACGGAAACCGTGACAACCCCGCAACTGATTACCGACTGGAACGCGGTGGTTTTAGGGGTGGGTGCAACAGCGATAATCTTAGGCGTAGTGTTCTTTATGTTGGTTAGGCTCTTCTTCAAGAAGAAATAACAAATTCAATCAATTTTTAAGCTTGTTGTCGTATTTTTTCTTGAGGTGATTTGCTTGGGTAGTGGTATTAGTAAGACTCTCGCCATAGTTATAGGTGTCGTGATTTTAATCGCTGTTGTAGGGATCATAATCTACATGACTAGCTTACCACCCGCACCCACAACAACACCAACAACCACACCCACAACCACACCAACCACAACACCAACAACCACACCAACTACAACGCCTACCACGACAACACCTATTACGTATAAGTTGAAGTTTGGTGATTTGGAGGTAACGGTTACTAAAGAGATTTACGAGGTGGCTCAGAAGGCTAAGAATGGACAGATAGACGTTACGATTACTTTCTGGGTTTCTATGATGCCTTTTGAGGAGGACGTGATTAGGAATATTATCGCGAACTTCACTGCCGAGTATCCCGGTATAAAAGTTAACTTAGTCCACCAGGATAGTATGAAAGACGTTTACCAAGCTCAAGTAGCTATCGGGAGAGGCCCTGACTTACTTACTTGGGCTCATGACTGGACCGGAGGGTTTGCTGACGCTAACATGATCGTTCCCTTAGACCAGTACTTAACTACCGATATACTGAATCAATACGTTGACTCCGCGCTTAAGGCGGCGTCTTACAATAACAAGATATGGGGCTTGCCTTGGGCAGCTGAGACAGTCGCTCTAGTATGTAATAACGCGTTAGTGAGTAAGATCCCGGAAAGCTTTGATGAGTTAAAGAGCATAATGCAGCAATACTATAGCCCTACTGCAGACATGTACGGTATTTCCTACCAAGTCGATCCTTACTTCGTTTCCGCATGGGCTCACGCCTTCGGAGGTTATTACTTTAACGACACCACCAAGAAGCCGGGGGTTAACTTAACTGAGACGGTGACTGGGATAAAGTTCTTCTACGAGAATATTTACGTGTACTTATATCAAGGCGATTTAGGGCATGACGCGCAACTAAACTTATTCTTGAACGGTAAAACGCCGTGTATAGTGACCGGTCCTTGGGATATTAAAGCTATTAAGGATGCAGGCATAAACTTCACCGTGACGCCGTTGCCTAAAATATCTGAGACCGTGGTGCCGAAGCCTTATTCAGGCGTTAAGCTAATATGGCTTAATCCAAACTCTCAGAATAAGGAGGCTGCAGTACTCTTCGCTCTATGGTTCACGCTGAATAATAGGGTCATACAGAAACTAGCTGAGACAGCCGGCTTCGTCCCAGTTCTTAAAGCCGTTCTTGGGTGGGAAGGCTTATCCAGACTTCCTGTAGTATATGGTTACGCTAGGGCTGTGGAAGGAAGTATTCCTATGCCTTCCAGCCCTGAGATGAACTACGTGTGGGGTCCCGTCAGCGACGCGTTAACCGCTATAAACCAGGGCGTGCAGACAGTGGAGCAAGCGCTCAATTACGCTCAAGCAGAAATACTTAAGAAGCTTCCAGGATAGGGTGAATTAAGGGTATGGCGAAACCTAAAGGTAAAGAAGAACTCCTTTTTCCCGCTAAAATAGCTCTCCTCCTCACGATCCCGTCGCTCTTCCTCTTCATATTCTTTAATATATGGCCGATAGCTTTCTCAGTATACCTAGCGTTCACTAACGCTAATCAAATAAACGTGTACAACCCGGAGTATCCCGCTAGACCGCTCAGATTCATAGGCTTAAGCAACTTCGTCCAGTTATTTAATGACCCGGCTTTCTACTACTCACTACTGAAAACCTTGCTATTTCTTGGGACTTCAGTCCCTCTCAAGATGTTGGTTGGGGTAGGCCTTGCTTTCCTCTTCTCATCGCCCCTGATCTACGGGAAGAGGGTGATGAGGGGGTTACTGCTAACGCCTTGGGCTCTGCCCGCCATACTATCCGTCATGATATGGAGGGGTGCTCTCGACCCTAGATACGGGCCTATGACGCCGTTCTTCTCGTTAATTGTTGGGAGGCCTTTTCAGGCAGTAGGTACGACGATGAACGAATGGGATTCTTTCCTCGCGTACAACATCATAGAGATGTGGTTGGCTTACCCATTCGTAATGACCGTGGTAGGCGGGGCTATCTCAGGCATCCCTAAGGAGATTATTGAGGCTTCCATAGTTGACGGGGCGGGCGTGTTCTCAAGAACCACTAAGGTAGTCTTGCCCCTAATTATGAGGACGGTGGCTTTCGTGGCGGTCCTTACGTCAGGCGCTTCCTTACAAGCGTTTCTAATACCTTTCGTTCTCAACGACGGAGGTCCTATGAAGATCTTCGCAGGTAAATTAATCTCCAGTAATGATTTGCTACTCCTCTACGGGTATCACAGGTTTATGAGAGATTATGAGTGGGGTTACGCAGCGGCTTTCTACCTGATAGTCGTCATGATCCTCTCCGTATACGTATACATATGGTTTAAGTTCGTCTTCCAGAGAGGTGGTAAGTGAGTATGGCAACACTCAAGCTCTACCTCCTCAAACTGTTTTTAACGGCGGTAGCTTTCTCCATAACCGCTACACTGCTTTACCCGGTGGTCTACATTTTCCTCACCGCATTCTCGAGACTGCCCACGCTATCACTCGATATCTCATACTTCACTATAGAGAATTTCGTGTCCGTCATCAACGACGCAGACTTCAGGAACTCACTAATTCTAAGCTCTCTGGTTTCCGGGGCTACGGTGTTTTTAGCGTTGCTCTTCATAACGCCGGCAGCGTACGCTTTCTCTAGATTCAAGTTTAGAGGTAAGAGCACGGCGCTTTACTCCTACCTGATATTCAGTCAGGTTAGCGGCGGTTTCGGGGTGGCGTCACTAGTAGCTCTCTTCGTTTTCTTAGGTAAGCTTAACTTAGTCAGCATATACGTCTTACCGTTCCTGTACGTCTCAGGCATGGTCCCCTTCAATACCTGGCTCCTCAAAAACTACTTCGATAACATACCTAGAGAATTAGATGAGGCGGCTTTCGTAGACGGCAGTAGTTGGTGGACACTCATATTCAGGGTTATCCTACCATCCTCTAAAGCACCAATACTAGTGCTAGCTATATTCGCCTTCATGGGCGCGTGGTCTGAGTTCATCCTAGCCAACCTCTTCGGCTTCAGGACCTTGCCTGTCTTAATGTATAAGTACGTGGGAGCGTACACCACGTACTGGAATATGTTCGCGGCTACGGCAATCCTCTACGCAATACCGATAATAATCATGTACATGACGGCGCAGAGATTCATAGGAGAAGCAGTTAGGATGGGTGTTAAAGGCTGAAAACTTGTCAGACCTCCTGGGAACATCACCCCTCAGACGGTTGATCCCTCATCACTACAGTATAGTAAAGCTAGCCACGTTTTAAGGTTTAAAGAACTCTCAGAACGGCCGGAACGCTTTGATGAGGGTTGTGCTGAGTTCAAGACTGCTTGAAAACACGGCCTCAGAACTTATAAGCTCCCTCACTCATGGATTTGTGGGGGAGCGGGTATTGAGGACGTGATGAGAGTTCCCCTTCCTGAGTCAATGATGTGTCCGACATCAACTGATTAGTTCTTGTCGATTACGTAGAAGTCTTTTATAGTGGGTGCTCTGAGGATTGATGTGGCCTCGATTAACCAGGCTACGGGAGTTACCAGGAAGTATCTTAACTTCCCTGATTTGTAGGCTCCGTACATATACGCTAGCCAGTGATATAGTGAGTTGATGATTATGAGGTAAATGACTAATGAGTTGTAGTAACCGCTCATCACCACCGTAATGATCACTAACGTGAGAGCGATCCAGAGGAAGGACTTGATAGTTATTATAGCTTTCATCAGGTTTGGGGCACGTCTCAAGTCTCTTAAGACTCCCTTAAACCACCTAGCCCTCTGTTTCTGGAGATCACTTAAGCTGTTAGGTGATTTAATGCTTACGGTAGTCTCAGACTGCCACGTCTTATAACCCCTCTTAACTAACTCAACGGCTAAGCTGAAGTCCTCGGCAATCGACGTTAAGTCGATATCGAGTTCCTTCAGGACATGACCTTTGATACCCAGTAACTCGCCGTGTAGTCCTAGGAGAGGCTTTCCTAAGAAGCCCGTGAAAAACCTGTATAAGGTTAGGTCGTTAAAATACCTTATCCAGTCGATTACGTAAGCCGTGACCGAGTTCCCTTTCCTAGGCTTTAGCACGGGGTTGAACGCGACGTAACCGAGTTCCTCGTAGTAAGGTATTTCATAAAGAAAACGATCATCTAAAACTATGTTGTCGTCGTCTAAGAAAACGTACCAGTTATCAGGTTCCACGAAGTAATCGATGAAATACTTCATAGCACGCGCCTTACCTTTACGAAACCTCGCGTATTCCTCAGGAACTACTACGAGCCTTAGATAAGGATCCGAGAAACTCATCTCACTCAAGTAATCCACTAGCTCAGCCCCCTCATCCACCACGACCCACACTAGGTAATCTCTAAACCTACTGCGCAGATTCTCTAAAGACTCTCTTAAAGCGTTCTTAACTTTGTTGTTCGCCACGGTTACTAAGACAAACTCCACCTTATCACTCTTGTAAGACTTCCTCTTAGGTTTGTAAACCATATACCCTACCGACCCGGCGATCAAGAACACGTACGTGACGGATAGGGTTATGTATATGGGTATCATGATGATTGGCTCGCTAGACAATAAGTTAGTGCCCTCATCCACCATTAACACCATATAAATATCTAGAGATTAAAAACTTAATAATCTTCCTAGTGATTTATAAAAGCAGGTGAGTAGAGTGGGTGGCAGGCAGAGAACAACGCTTTTCATGATTAGCGAGTCTAAAGAAACTCATAAAGCTAAGAGTACCGGCACCGAAACCCAGGAGAAAGCTAAGGGTAAGAAGTGATTTTCTATTTTTGCAGAAGCGTGCAAGACTTATTAATCTACGCGTCATAATGTATTTGGCGTTAAACAATGTCATCGAGTAAGGATAGTCTCGGGTCTATCTTAGGGAAGCTGATAATCTACATAATAATCGCCGTGGTGGTCTTAGGAGTTCTTAACTGGTTCTTCAATTACTTCATACCCGACCTAGTAGAGAAGAATAAGGCGTTGGAAGGACTGCTAGTATTGAGAGATTACCAACCATACGTGTACGTCTTAGTAGCGCTGGTGATCGGTTGGCTGATTGTCTCCTCAATAGCTTCGATGTTCTACGCCCTGCTCTCCCCACGCTACGGCCCCTCCGCAGCGGCCGCTGTAAGGAGTCTCGTTAAGATCTTGGGTTTAGGCGCTTTGCTAGCCGGTATAGCTGGCGGGGTTGCCGGCGGCGCTGCCGGCGTAGCTTTAGGAGGCTTCATAGGGTTGGTCATAGGCTTCGCTACACAGCAGGTTCTCGGTCAAGCGGTTGCGGGGATGTTCCTGCTTCTCGCAAGACCCTTCAAGATAGGTGATGTGATAGACGCTGCCGGGGAGAGCGAGGTGGTCGTGACCGATATAGGAACTCTCTTCACGATAGCTAAGAGAAAAGACGGTAACTTGGTGTTAATACCTAGTTCCGCTCTAGTAGGCCAGAAGATAGTCATAAGGAAACAAACTCAAACATAGACCAACTTTTTTAACCTTACCCCCATAAAATATTAGGGGTTTGTATGAAGATATGGATACTAAGAGATTATTCTAGGTGTGTAGGGTGTAGGCTATGCGAGATCGAGTGCTCGCTGAGGCATGAGGGTCTCGTCTGGCCCGCGGCTTCAAGGATAAGGATTTACGAGTCCGTGTTCGGGTTCCCGATACCCTACACATGTGTTCAGTGCGATGATTACCCTTGCGTGGCCTCATGCCCTACTAAAGCCTTAAGCGTTGCTGAGTCCGGCGCGGTATTAGTGGATGAGTCTTCATGCATACTGTGCGGTTCCTGCATAAACGCTTGCCCGGGAAGAATACCTAGGATAGTGGAGGGTAAGAGAGCCGTCATAATATGTGATTTATGTGGCGGGAATCCGGTGTGCGTTGAAGCGTGTGAGTCAGCAGGGTTTAACGCGTTGAGACTAGTCCGTAAGCCTGGCGGGGAGGTCGTTAAAGCATACTTAAGAAACCCAGTCAAGGCTTCGGAGGATTTAGCTAGGAAACTATGCGTGTTTTAGGGGGTGTCGCTAGATGTTCGGTTTCTGGGGGAAGCTCCTCGACATAGACTTGAGTAGGGGTGTTACGAGAGTGGTTGACGTGCCTGAGGAGGTCTTCAAGAAATTCATAGGGGGTAGGGGCCTCGCTACCTGGGTATTGTGGAGGGAGTTGGGGTCTAGGTGGGAACTCATCGACCCGTTAAGTCCTGAAAACCTACTCCTGATCCTCACAGGCCCTCTCACAGGCTACTACCCGGGAATAAAGATAGTTGTTTCCGGTAAGTCACCTCAAAGCAACGGTGTAGTCGGGTCTACACTATCTAGCGAGCTAGGTGTTGAGCTTAAGTCCGCAGGATATGACGGGTTAATATTGAGGGGTGTCTCCAGGAGCCCCGTATATATCTACGTGGACGACGCAGGGGTTCAGATACGTGACGCCACCCCTCTATGGGGTTTAGGAGGTCTTAAACTCGTTAAAGAGTTAAACAGGTTGCTTTACGAGGACGTCAGGGTTGAGCGCGGCCTTGACACCCTACCTAGCTATATCTACATAGGACCTGCTGGCGAGAACCTCGTCAGAACCTCAGTAGTTATGAGTAAGCTCGCGCACGCCGCCGGGTACGGGGGTTACGGCGCGGTGATGGGGTCGAAGAAGGTTAAGGCTATAGTAGCTAAGGGGTACGGGCCCTTACCTAAGGTAAGTGACGAGAGCGGGTTCATTAAGTTGAGGAAGGAGGTGCTGAGCGAGCTTAGTAATAGGATGAGGGTATTCAGGTATTGGGGCACGACTGAGGGGCTTTGGTACACGGGCTACGTCACTAGCTCGGAGCCTGTGAGGAACTGGACGGAGGAGTGGCATGACGTGAGGACATTTACGCATGAGGAGGTTGAGAGGAGGTGTTGGATCAGGAATTTATGGAGTGACTGGGGATGCCCCACCTCATGCATGAAGGTGAGCAGGGTTTTCGACGGCGCGAGGTCTTACGTGACTGACGGGCCTGACTACGAGATGGGGGCTTATTTAGGGAGTAACTTAGGGGTGTTTGACGCGGTATCCATGGTTAAGCTATCGGCGTTAGCTGACGAGCTAGGTCTTTGCGGTATTCAGACAGGTAATGTGTTAGGGTTTGCTATAGAGCTTTTCGAGAGGGGTTATTTGACTGAGGCCGATGTAGGCTGTGATCTTAGGTGGGGGAACGCGGACTGCATCATGAAGGTACTCCACGACATAGCTTACAGACAAGGTATTGGGGCCGTGCTAGCTGAGGGGACCTACAGAGCGGCCTTAAAGCTTGGTGAGAGAGCCGGGACCGACCTACTGAAGTACGCTGTTCAAGTTAAGGGTGTGGCGGTAGGGGCTCACGGCATAAGAAGCGGTTTAGACTACCCTCAGAAAATCGCTTACGCCGGGTCCGTTCAAGGAGGGGATCACACGTCGACTGCCGGCAGACCGCTTAAGTCAACAGAGTCTGAGGCATTCGCCGCCTTCCTAGACAGCGCCGTAATCTGCCTCTTCAACACCGTAGACACTAAGAAGCTAGTGGATTACCTCAACGTAGTGACTGGGTGGGGGTTTAGCGAGGAAGACGTGTATATGGGTGGTGCGAGGATACTGACGGTTCAACGAGTACTCCTACTACTAGGAGGACCCGACGTCTTCTGGGATCCTAGAGAACACGATGAGAATCCTGAAAGGTTTTACGAACCCCTCACTTCAGGACCTAAGAAGGGTGAGGCACCTAAGAGAGAAGAGGTGAGGAAAGATTTAATCAGTTACTACGAGGAGCTGGGGTGGGATGAACTGGGGATACCCAGGGAGGAAACTTTATCGAGGCTAGGAATAGAAGAGTTGGCTAGAGAAGTTGAAAGAATTAAGCGCAGGGTCACCCCTAATGCATAAGGTATGTGTTAAAGCGATCGGGATTCTCGACGAGGCCGTGTGCTTGGAGGTGGAGGAGTGCGTTAGCGTGGGAGACTTAATAACCAGGGTTTTCGACCTGAAGGGGGTTAAAGTGAATCTAGAAGCTATATCCGTGAGTGACGGGTCTAGAACACTGAAGCTCTCTGAAAACGTGTGCTCCTATAACGAGCTCCTGGTCTTCAGGCTCTTCCGCGGCGGCTAAGATTTTTCGGGGAGGTGGCGCGACCCGCTGAACGTTTCGTAAAGCTTATTTTATTAACGCTCAGTATATCCGGTAGGGACTTTTATGTACGTGAGCGTGACTCCTGAAATAGCTGTTGAGGGGCTAACGAAGTTTGCTGGCGGTTTAGGGGTTCTTGAGGGTGATAAGCTTATTGAGGCTAGGTCTATGGGCATAGACTACGCCGTGATCACGTTATATCACCCCGGTGGTTATGCTTCGTATGAGGTGAGTGACGGGGATCTCGCCGAGGTTGGTGATGACTGGGTTTTATCTGGCGAGAGTAGGTTAGGTTCCTTCACTATAGAGGTGAGGAAGGAGCCCGTATCCTTAGAGTCCGTGATGTTCGAGGTATCCGGGTCTAAACTAGTCTTGCTAAGGGTTCTGGAGCCTCACTGGGCTGTGGAGCTTACTAAGAAGCTGTACGTGGATAAGAACGCTGAGGAAATGTTCCTGAAATACCTCATCTTGAGTAAGGGTGCGGCGAAACTAATCGAGTCTGGACTGTTGGGGCGTGTTGAGGAGATACACCTTCAGGAGAGTTTCGCCGGTATGGCGGCCTTCGCTCTCAAAGACATATCTAAGGTCAAGTTCGTGACACACTCACCCGGACCCTGGGCACACCCAGTAGTTCATAAGGAGTGGCTGATTTCAGAGTTCGGCTTGGAGAGACTTAAGGATTGCGTCGGGGACAACTACGTAAACCTAACTGAGTGTATAATCAAGTTAGTGCCTAAGAGCTATGTTGTGTCGAAGAAGCAGTTGAGGATAATGAGGAACGTATTACCTAGCGTTGCTGAGAGGCTCGTCGACGCAACTAACGGCGTTAGTTTGAGTAGGTGGTGTGATAAGGAAATACTCAACTACGTTTTGAGGGATAGCGAGGATCTCGAAGAATACGCGAAGATTAGGGGGAGGCTTAGGGAAGAGTTAATCACGTATCTTAAGAAGTTAGGCGTTAAGAAATTGCCCGAGCCCGGAACCCCCGTAATCACTTGGGTTAGGAGAGTGGTTAAGTATAAGAGACCCTACTTCATAACGAGGTTTATAAAAGATAACAAAGACTTGAAGGCATTCTACGTCTTAGGAGGCAAGCCCCACCCCCAAGACATTTACGGGAAGATGTACGCGAGGGAATTCCTCAGATTATCTAGGGAGTACGAGAACGTGGTGTACGTGAATAACTACGGCTTAGAAGACGCTAAGTACTTGCTGAGAGGCTCTGACTTACTGCTATTCACGCCCTTCCCGGGTTGGGAAGCGTCAGGCACTAGCTTCATGAAGGCAGGGATTAACGGAACTCCCACGCTAGCGTCTAGGGACGGCGCGGTTCTAGAGATGATTAAGGACGGATATAACGGCTGGCTTTTCGGGAAAGACATTTCCGAGTTCATAGATATTTACACTAACCCCAAAGCCGACGAGGTGGATGAGGAAGAATACGAGGAATTCAGCAAGAAATTAAGTGAGGTGGTTAGCATGTACCTCAGCGAGCCCGAGAAATACTTGAGGATTTCCGTGAACGCCGCTAAGACGTTCGTTAGATTAGCTGATATCAGAAACACTTTATTCAGGCTAATCTCAGGTTAAGTCGCCGCACGCGCAGAATACCTCGTGAATAACTGTGTAGAGGGATTGGAAACCTTCCATCGTTACTGCCGACACAGCTATCATGCGTGTCGGTATCGCGTACATCTCCAGAATCTTAGCAAGCTCGCTCGTTAACTCGCTGAGCAGCCCGCCCTGGCCGGTCCTCCCCACCAAGCTACTCACCTCGTCCAGGAACGTCTTCTTTAATTGACGTTTAAGAAGGTCTGACTTACTGAGGACAGGGATTACCGGAACGTCAAGCCTTAAACGCGCTACTAAGCTCATCAAGTAAGCCACTACGGTTTCGCTTACCGACTTGCTTACCGTCACGTCGTTTAAGTAGATGACTAAAGGCAACGCCACCCTCTTAAGCACCTTAATCACTTTAGGTCCTGAATCACGTAGCAAGAATAACTCGCTCAATCCAGGAGTGTCTACGAGGACGTAATCAGCTCTCAGCTTCCTCAACCTATTGAGTAGGTCCCTGCTCTTCCCCGCTAACATATCGACGGCTTTAATCATCGCCCCGTTAGGGCCTAACCCTTCCTCACTCATCAACTTCCTGAAATCTATTAATTCACGCACGTCAAGGTCCGGAACGTAGGGGAGCCTCTCCACCGCCGGGTCCAGATTTACTGTTTTGACGTCTGCGTTAAGCTCTCTCACCAACCAATCACTGAAAGCTGCTGTGAGGGAGGTCTTGCCTGAGGCGCCGGGACCCACGAACACCACTATCCTCGTGTTCACGCCACCATCCTCATAATAGAAACTTAACTTACCGGGAAGTTAAGCTTATCTTCTCCGGTAAGGATTTTGTTAGGGGGTTGGAGTTGGGGAGTGTGGTTGGGGTGAGTATTAAGGAGGTTAAGAAGTCTGAGGGCTTGTATGAGGTAACGCTTTCTGTCAGGTATGCTGGGAGGAGCTATGATTTATGTCTCCACAGAATTACTCAAAATGTTGCTAGGGTGGAGGCGGACTTGAGGGGGGAGTACCTCTACGTAAAGCTTGTTAACGAGAGGGATGAGGGTTTTGCTACGTGCTGTATACACGTGAAGCACTTAGAGAGCGGTTGTATGGAGTGTCCCTCACTACTCTTACCTCCTTCTAAGACAGGCTGCGAGAGTTCTTGAACAACACTTAAGACCTTACCACACACCATTTAAAGTTGTTTAACCTATTTTTGTCGGGGATGGTGTTGCTACCGCACGACTTAGTTAGCGAGCTCGTGATTCCTGAGCTGAGGGGTTTGCTAGCTCATAAATTAAGTGAGAAGGGCTTCGGCCAATTACGCATATCTAAGCTACTAGGCATTTCTCAACCGATGATAAGTAAGTACATGAGCGTGAGCCACACGGAATACCTGAAGAGGCTTGAGGAACTAGGCTTAGACGCGGACGAGGTTTCAAGGGTTGTTGAGATTTTAGTGGAGAAGCTGGCTAACAATAACCAACGCGAGTATCTAGAGTTGTTGAGTAGCTTCCTAAACTCTATCTTGAGGAGGGGCTTGCTCTGCGAGACTCATAAGAGGGTATCGCCCACGGTCCCGGCGAACTGCGACGTTTGCTTCAAGCTGTTCGAGGAGGTTAGGGATCCTTACGTGGAGGAGGTTAGGGCGGCCTACGAGATCCTGTGCCTCCACCCCAAAGCCTCTGAGATAATCCCTGAGGTAGGCATGAACATAGTCTCAGCACCTCCTAACGCGAAAAGCTTTCGAGACGTAGCCGGCTTCTCCGGGAGGATAGTCAAGTCGGATAATAGGGTGGTCGCGGCCGGGGAGCCTGTTAAAGGCGGTAGTAAGCATACGGCCAACGTACTACTTAAGGTGATGAGCAGGTTCCCGAAGGTTAGGTCAGCTATAGCGATCAAGTACGACGAGAGATGCATTAATAAGTTGAGTTCCGCTAATCTAAAAGTAGTGAGGACAGGCCCTCATAAATCAATTGATGAATTCTTCAAATCCTTAGAGAAGGTCGTTTCAGAGTTGGGTGAAGAACCTGACGTGATAGCTGACGCCGGCGGGCTAGGCATAGAACCAGTACTCTACGTTTTTTCGACGAGCGCTATTAAAGCTCTTGAAAAAGCTCTTATTTGCGTTGAGTGATTCCAAACCCTGCATTCAAAAACTATTTTCTCAGGCTTAGGGCCGCGGCCGAGACCACTGCACCGTAGATAGCTCCGCTAACGCACGCGGCTATAACCCATAAACTCATTTCCAGAGGTGTCCCTACCACGCCGAAGAGTTGCGCGTCCAAGCCTACCGCAGGGAGACCGGCTAACGCCCCGGCAAGAGCTCCTGAGATTATGTCCCAGCGCCTATACCTGAACGTGAGGTACCCTAACTCTGAAGCAAGTCCTTGAGCGAACCCGTAAATCACGTTCGTGATACCGCCTGCAGGAGCTATTAAGGTCTCGACTAGAGCGCCCAGGAACTCCCCTAAGAAAGCTGATAGAGGTTTCTTCAGGAGTGAGGCTGCTAAAGGAGCTCCCATAAACCACAAACCATAGCTAATTATCCTAGCTCCCACAGGTCCTGCGAGGACTTCCGACACGTTATATATAGTCCAAGCAGCAGTGAATATGACGCCGCTTATGACCCCTGCAACCGCTAGTAAAGCTAAGTCTATACTCGTAAACCTAGAGGCCCTCACATGACCTCACCGCTATACTATTATAATCAGAGAATAAAAATATTTATAGCTTTGTAATATCAGGGCAACACCCCTCCGACGTCAGGAGTAGAGGGAGATAACCCATTGCAGGGCTAGGGCCGACAATATGATGACGTCCCCGAGCCCCAGGGGTTTCCTCCCAGACACCTTCCTAAGTCTTAAGCCTCTGAGTTCTGCGGAGATACCGCCCCACACAGCTCTCTCATAACTTATATTGAGCATCGGGAGTAGGATGCTTCTTAAGTGTTTAGGGCTCAACACTACTGAGGTAAACCCTCGTTCCTTTCTGGCGATGCGGATCTCGCTTAAATCCTTACTCAGTAAGGGGAATAACCTGAACGCGTACGCTATCGAGAAAGCTATTCCTGATGGAACCCTCAAATCCCTCTCCAGCGATCTTATTAAGTCTCTCACGTTAACTAAGCCTAGCATGAGTAGGGTGGAGCCAACTATAAGAAAGAATCTCAGGGTAAGTATTAGGAAGGACTCCACAGCGCCACTCCTGATAGTTACTGCTTGAATAGACACGATCTCATCACCAACGTTGTGGAAGTAGAGCCCGTTAATGAACGCTCCCCACGCGTTAAGCACTAAGAGCGCCGCCAACAGTTTTTGAGGTATCTTCTTACTCCCTGAAGCGAAACCTAGGATTCCGTTAATTAGTGAAGGAAGTATTAACGACTTCACGGAGTTAGCTACGAACGCTAGTAGTGAGGCTCCTAAAGCGTATAAGAATAGCGTTGATTCCCTATACCTAGCCCTCATCAATAAACACCCGCTATACTCTCAAGCATTAAAGCCGCTTTACAGGGTTCTAACTCCTTAACTCTGCCACCCTCAATTATTAGGGATCTATCAGCTAGCCCTAAGAGGACTCTCGGGTCGTGAGTGGATATTATGAAGGAAACACCTCCCTCACTCAACCCTCTCACGTGCTCGAACAGGGAGTTAAGCAAGCTTAAGTCCAGTCCTGCCGTAGGCTCGTCCATCAATATTATGTCAGGCTTATGAGCCCACGCAATAACTAGCGTTAGCCACCTGCGCTGACCCAGGCTCAGTCTGTACGGGGGGTAGTGCTTCCTCTCCTCATAAAAAGGCACCTTACCCGCCACCACCTCAAAACTGCGTCCCGTCTTAGAAGCGGCTAGTCTCAACTCTCCCTCAACGCTATTCTCGAGAAACATGTAATCAGGCGTTTGACTAACGTAGAAGGCCTTCCTAACGCCGCCACGAAAAACTATCTCCCCCGAGTAACCCTTATGAAACCCTGCTATAGTTTTAAGTAGGGTGGTTTTACCCGAGCCGTTCGGGCCTACTAAAGCTAGAACCTCACCCCTCCTCAACTCGAAAGAAACGTCTTTGAGGAGAGGTTTTTTACGTTCATGCCAGCACTCAAGCCCCTCAACAGTGAGTATGACTTCACCGATTCTCCGCTCCTTACAGCCCGGTGATTCAGGCATTTCGTGAACAGGCTCAACGTCTAGGCCAGCCCCCCTGAGTTTCTTGAGCAGATCTCTTGACGCGAGCTCGTTCCTAGAATATTCTGAGACCTTCCTACCCGAACTCAACAGCACTAGCTTATCAGCCATGTCTAGGAAATACTTAATCTTGTGCTCAACAATCAAGACAGTCTTACCCTCCTTAATTAAGTCAGTCACGAACCTCCTAACCTCCCTTATGCCCCAGGGATCCATGGAGGCCGTGGGTTCGTCGAGCATGACTAGGTACGGCTTATGAGATATCGCTGAAGCAAGAGATAGCCTCCTCTTCTCACCCCCTGATAGGGTCTCCACGTGGTCAAGCCTCTTATCAAAGAGCCCGAAGCTCCTCAATAACTCAGTCGCTCTAGTCAGGGCCTCACTCTCGTCAAACCCTAAATTCTCCAGCGTGAAGAGAACCTCGTCTAACGGGGTAGGCATCAAGACCTGCTTCTCCGGGTCCTGAAGTACTAGGCCGACAAGTCTTGAAGCGGGAGAATCCCCTCTAAGCAGGTCCTCACCCCCGATAAACACTGAGCCATCGACCCAGCCACCCATAAGAGAAGAGAGGATTCCTGAAATAGTGAGTAGTAGCGTGGTCTTGCCGGATCCTGAAGCCCCGCCGACAAGTATCAACTCACCCTCACCACCATCAAACCCGGTCTCTCTCAGCACGGCCTCACCCACCTTATAACCAGCGGATCTCACATCAACCCTCAGCATCCTGCCCATCCACGATAACTATATTATTATGGTATTAATAAAACCATTATGATAGCTAAGCACTTATTACTGTTTTACGGTATTACTACGTAGGTAGTCGAGATGAAGGTGAGGTTTTTCGGTATACTGAGAGATTTCGCAGGGGTTGAGTCTGTGGACGTCGTGTTAGGGGGTTCTGTGAAGGTTAAGGAATTACTGAACCTCTTATCAAGTAAGCTCAGCTGGTTTAACGATTTTCTTAAGAATGTGGAGAAAGCTAACATCTCAATCATAATATTAGTCAACGATCACTTAGTTAACGAGGAGTACCTACTTAATGAGGGGGATGAGGTTACTTTATTACCGCCAGCCGCTGGTGGTTAACGAGATGGTTGTTGAAGCGTTAATAACGAGGAGTGAGCTAAACGTTAACGAATATCTCGAGAAATTATCCAGGGCTTCTTCTAGAGACGGTTGCGGAGCGTTAGTCATGTTCATGGGTTTTGTTAAGGGGTTGGTTGGTGAGGGATCCGTTAACGAGCTGATTTACGAAGCCTACGAGAACTACGCGTTAAGTAAGATGAGGGAGATCGGTGAGGAGGCTGTCAAGAAATTCGGGGTTAGGGACGTGGTAGTGGTTCATAGGGTGGGTAACTTAAGGCCGGGTGACCCGACAATATACATATTCGTCACCGCTAAGAGTAGGGGTGAGGCCTTTAAAGCAGCTGAGTACGTGTTAGAGAGGGTTAAGCACGAGGTACCTATATCAAAGCTTGAGGTCAGGAGTGACGGGGAGTTCTGGGTCTTAGGTGATGGGCGGAGAATAAGAAGACCGAGGACTTGATTAAGTCTCCTTCGTCTTCCTAACAACCCTCACGTTACTTATTACTGTCTCAGGGTACTGACCGTTCTCGTCTTTCTCATACTTCTTAACCATATCCCATATGTTTAGCAGTGCTGACATAACCCCTGCGAGAGCCTCCATCTCAGCCCCTGTCTTCGCTGTGGTTCTCACCACCACAGTAACCTTTACCCCATCATCTAGCACCTCATACGAGGTGGAGACGTGTGTTATCGGTATGTTGTGTGTTAGTGGTAGTAACTCAGGTGTTTTCTTAACGGCTAGTAAAGCAGCTACTGAAGAGACCGTCAGAACATCGCCTTTCTCTACCAAGCCCTCCCTAACGAGCCTCACCGTCTCTTTCTTAAGCTTTATGAAGCCCTCGGCTACAGCCTCCCTGAACACCTCCGGTTTGGAGGAGACGTCGACCATCCTAACACTCAACGCGAGCACCCCCTACCTAAAATACGGCTCTCTTAATAAAGTAGCTTTCTTAAGCGCTTCCTCTAAGGCTGCGGAATCCCTGTTCTTTATAGCGTCCTTAACATCAACGAACGCATCCTCCCTGAAAATACATATCTTGATTTTCCCGCTGGGTGTGAGTCTTAAGCGCGTACACCCACTGCAGAGGTATGGGTTTCCGTAACCCCTAATCAAAGTGATTTCCGTACCGTTATCTAACACATAGGTCGGTCTATTCTGGAAGTCTTTATAGTACTTCCTGACGGCTCTCCGCTCCACCAAACCCTCCACCCCGTTAAGGCTTACATACTCTTTCTCATACACGTGTTGAGGGGTTCCTAAAGGTATTAACTCTATTAGATTCACGGAAACACCCGAGCTAGCCGCGAAGTCAAGTAGTCTCGGGATTTCGTTAACGTTGGACCTCATGACGACGAAGTTTATCTTCACGTTAAGTCCTGCGTCAAGAGCTTCGGTAAGACCCTCCATAACAGGCTTTAAAGGCGCTCTAGCGATGTAGGCGAACACGTCATCCCTGAATGAGTGGAGACTTATGTTAAGTCTGTCTAGCCCGGCATCCGCTAGGGAGCGCGCTTTATCCTTAAGTAATGAGCCGTTGGTCGAGAGCGAGACCTCGTCAGCGTAAAACTTCAACTCCCTGACGATCTCCGCTATATCGTTCCTTACTAGGGGCTCGCCGCCCGTCAACTTATACCTACTTATGCCGAGGGCTTTAGAGACTTTCGCTAGGAAGCCGTAATCACCCGGATCTAGGGCCTCCTCCTCAAACCTGAAAATCCCTTCCCTATGGCAGAATATGCAGGCATGATTACATCTCTGGGTAACGCTCACCCTGAACCTGTCTACGGCTCTCCCGTACCTGTCTTTAAGGATTGGTGAAGGACTCAACGCCAACCCCTGCCCTTAAGGAACTCGTCCGTCAAACCACCCTCACCTAAACCAACCAAGTATTTCCTATCTATTCTTTCCTTAGCCATCACCCAAGGTAATAACACGTCCAGTATGTTCCACCTACTATAATATATTATCGCCGAAGAAACCCCTATTATCGGCTTTCCCTGAGCGTAGGCTACCATACTCATGGTGTTGGGTTTGATGGGTATCCCGTACATAACGACCTCATCAGCTACCTCAGCGATAGACTTAGGTGTTAGGTCTGTTGGATCCACACTCATCCCTCCCGTCACGATCACAGCGTCGTATTCTCTTAAAAACCTTGTTATGGCTTCCTTAATCCGTGTCGAGTCGTCAGGAACTATAGCGATCTCCGATACCAACCCACCATACTCTAAGACCTTACTCTTAACCACTGGCGAAGCCTTATCCTCTATCAAACCCTCGAAAACTTCCGTACCAGTGATCACGACACCCACCCTCAACTTATTGAAAGGACTTACCTCAATAACCGGTCTGCAACCTCCTAACTCAGCGAGTAGGTTGCTTAAGTAGTCCTTAGGCACGGTGAGCGGTATTAAGTCAACGATGCCGACGACGCTGCCTGCGTCAACTGCCACGCCCTTACGCCTAGTAACGACCACGAAAACCCCTGTGGAGTTCACCCTCTCCAAGCAAGAACTGTTAATTTTTAGGAGGCCCCGGACGGTGGATTTAAGGATTGCCTTACCCTCATCACCTAAGGAAACCTCAACGTTACCGCCCGCTAAATACTTACCGAGCTCAACCACCGCCTCCTCCTCATGCAAGTCGTTTACCGCGCTCCCTAAACTATCGTAAACGTAAACGTAGTTATGTCCTGCTTTCTTAAGCACTTCAACGTCCGAGCTAGTTATGACGTGTCCGCGCCTCAGGAGAGCCCCCTTAAAAGACTCAGTCACTAGAGAAACGTCGTACGCGAGAATCTTGCCGACGGCTTCCTCAGCTTTAAGTATTCTTAGCAACACTTGAATCCCCCCAACAGCGTAATTTACCTAGTTAACATAGTTATTTTAGGTAATAAGCATAACGTAAACACACTTATTTACGTTCGACGTCGCTATTCCCCGCAAGAGGGACGCATTGAATAGAGCTTATATTCGCTAGCTAATTAATTTAGAGGGATCTACTCTGAGCAAATCCCTTACTAAATACCTCCGTTACAACGGTTTACTAGCTTTCATTATCGCGTACGTATTCATATTCGCTTCAATCTTAATCAACCCATGGTTCAACGTGTTCAAGAACGCGTTAAGTGACTTAGGTAGGGTGGGCCTCGAAAACAATTACGTGTTTAACACGGGCTTAATACTCGCCGCTCTCGTAGCACTAACGTACATACCGAGCTTGCTAGACTTCTTTAAGTCTAGGATCGGTTTCATGAGTCTCGGCATCTTCTTAATCGCTATCCTACACCTACTACTAATAGGTGTCTTCCCGGAAGGCACGAAACCTCACGGATTTGTCTCCTACGAGTTCTTCGCTTTAATGACTATAAGCCTACTGTTCATAGGGATCTCACTAATCGCGGAGGGGATGAGTAAGTATGGGGCTTCCCTCCTACTGCTCTTCATTCTCAGCTTGGGCGGATCACTCCTAATCAAGTGGCCTTCCATAGCCTTGCTAGAACTATACAACATCGTGTTATATAATGCAGGGGTGGCTGTCTTAACATACCTTCAACATAAAAAACAACCCTAGACTTCAGGTGGGAACCTAAGTAGTTAGGTTATTTACGTCCCCTAACCATTACTAAGATAATTACTACGGCCACTACCGCGATCAGAACTCCTGCCAGCAACCACCACTCAATGACAGGTCCCGGCAATTGCGTGGGTGAGGTAGTTGTCGGTGTCGTGGTCGGTGTGGTAGTAGGTGTTGTAGACGTTATCGTAGGAGTGGTTGTGGGCGTTGTAGTTGGTGTGGTTGTGGTCGGTGTGGTAGTAGGTGTTGTTGTCGGGCTCGTGGTTGTAGGTGTTGTGGTCGTAGGGGTGGTTGTTGGTGTTGTTGTAGGTGTTGTCGTTACTTCCACGTAGTTTATGGTTACTTCCTGAGTCTCTGTCACGTGTCCGGCTATGTCGGTAGCTACTGCTTTTATTATTACTTGATTAGTTGTTAGTTGAGGTATTTGAGCTATGTAGGTTCCTTGAGATTCTTGAACAGCTGCTTCACTCCATTCAGGGTCTCCGGGCTTCTTATAGAGTAGCTTGACTGTGTCGAGACCCCAGCCAGGATCTGACGCGGTTATGTATACGGTCACCACGCTTTTTCCTGAGATAGGTTTTGTGGGGGTGTAGTACGTTATTTGGACTGAGGGCGGTGTCTCGTCCGGGTATGATGAGTAAATCAAGTATAGCTTCATGTTCTGTTTCAACGGCACGCTGCATTTAGCTAGCCATAAGTCTCCGTATGTTGTGTGCTCACAGCCTACGTTGGTCGTGTTATATCTTGCGTAGAGCTTGTATGACGGCATGTCAAGCGTCTTATTTAAGAAGAAGTAGAGTGTGAAGTTATCGGTTGTGAGCGGTAATTGTGAAGTAGTTGATATTAGGTTAGCGTATAGTGTTAAGTTAGCGTCAGCAACCACCTTAAGATTGAAGCCGTCAGCGGGGTATGAAGCGTTCTCGGAGTATGTTCCCCCACCGTAGTTAATGGCTCTCACAGTGCCGTTGACGTAAACCTGGTAAAGCCTGTAACCCCTGTACTGAGACGTACCGCCGTCAGCCGTTGTCACGGTCATGAACCACGTCCTGTAAGCGTATAAGCGCGTTGAGTCAGCGTGTATATGTCCTGAGAAGACGCCTATGATGTTGGGGTAGCGGTCTATGATCTGAAGGAAGGCGAGCGCCACACCCAAGTTCTCGCGCCAGCTAGAGTACATAGAACCCAGCAATGACTGGTAACTCGAGGAATTACCTGATAGTATGCCGAAACCTGTGAAGAGCGGGTGATGCATTAGTATGAGTATCTTCTTCTCGGACGTGTTGTAGACGCTTAACGTAGTGTTAAGCCAGGTCAGCTGTTCCGTGTCTAGAACCCCGCCATAACCCGTGTCCAGCCCTACTAAAACGAAGTTCCCTACCTCCCTAACCCAGTAGCGAGGACCTACGTACGTGCCGTAAAGCTTGTAGAAACTGCTTAAACTACCTACCTGAGACCAATCGTGGTTGCCGGGGACGCAGAAGGTCGGTTTCATGAATTTGTTGGTGATCCTCATGAAGTCTCTGTACGAGTATACGTCGCTACCCACGTCAGCGATATCGCCGGTAATTAAGACTATGTCCGGCTCGATATAATTTGCTAGAGCCACGTACCTCTCGTACCTGTCGGAAGCCCACCAATTATCCATGGATATGCCGATGTGGATATCGCTGAGATGCATTATCTTAAGCGACGCGGGGTATTCGTCAACAACCCACAAACTCCTAGGGCTGACCACCTCATATTTAGTGCCGTCAACCAACGCCTCAACCAATACTGTGTAGAGCCCTGACTCCATATCCGGAAGTAACGCCTCAATAGTTGCTGTGCCAGGCCCTGTAGTAACGGTTAAGCTACCTACCTCGTACTCTTTGCCCACACCGTACAACCTAACACTCAATACCTGGATTTCCTGACCCGAATACTTCATGGATATTTTGAGTGTTGAACCCTTCGTAAGCACTGCCGGGAGGCAGTACGTGGGGTCATCAATCCTTATAATGTCTGGCGGCGCTCCAGTATCGAAATACGCTCTGCTTAAGTTCGTAGTAGGTAGTTCAAGCTGTATTAGAACGCTTAAAATCAGGAGACCTACCAGTATTGAAGTGAGTTTCCTCAAAGCGGACCCCTCACATACTATATTCGAGGAAGCTAAAATAAGTGGTTATGCTACCTCGAGAACTTCCTCACTCCTGGGGAACACCAGCACGTCATCTATTTTAACGTATATAACGAATTTACTGCCTGGTTTAACCTCTTTCTTCGGGTCGATGAAGACCTTCAAGTTCTGGTTAGCGACCGACATCCTTAATTGAGTGAATGAGCCTAGGAACATGGAGAACTCCACCACACCCTCGATCGCGTTATAGGGTTCCTCAGGGGGATCCACCGTGAAGTCCTCGGGCTTGATGACGAGCACCGCGTCATCCCCTTCCTTAATCCCTGAATCACTCGCTAGTTTCCCGGCAATCCTCGCTTCACCGCCTACATCAACCACCACTCTATCAGCGTCTTTCTTGACTACCTTACCCTGGAGTAGGGTTGACTTACCTATGAATGTCGCGACGAAGATGTTCTTGGGTCTAAAGTAAATGTCTTGAGGAGTCCCTACCTGGAGTATCCTCCCTTGATTCATGACTGCAACCCTGTCGGAGATGCTCATGGCTTCCTCCTGATCATGCGTTACGTAGATAGTCGTTATGTTTAGCGTTCTCTGTATTTTCTTGATTTCCTCCCTCATCCTAATCCTCAACTTCGCGTCAAGGTTGCTCAAAGGCTCGTCTAGTAAGAGGACCTTAGGCTCTACTACGAGAGCTCTAGCTAACGCAACCCTCTGTTGCTGACCGCCCGAGAGTTGTAGGGGGTACCTATCCTCCAGCCCCCTCAAACCAACTAAGTCGAGAACCTCTAAAACCCTCCTCCTAATATCTTCCTTAGGTAGTTTCCTAACCTTAAGCCCGTAAGCTACGTTGTCGAAGACGCTCATGTGAGGCCATAGAGCGTAGTTCTGGAAAACCATCGCGGTACCTCTCTCGTAAGGCTTAGTGTACGTGACGTCCTCTTCGTCGAAAAACACCTGTCCTGAGTCAGGGTACTCGAAACCAGCTATTATTCTTAGAGTGGTTGTCTTGCCGCAGCCTGAGGGCCCTAACAACGCGAAGAACTCGCCCTTAGCGATGTCTAGCTCTACGTCTTTAGCCGCGTACACGTTACCGAATCTCTTCACAACCCTCCTCAAGCTGACTCTAGTCATTCTCACACACCTATGAACGCGTACCTCTGCTTCAAGAATACATTGGTCACGAAGATTATTAATAATTGCGTCACCACTATTAAGACAGCCATGGCGGCAGCTAACTGAAGCCCTGCTAAGCGCCCGCCGGTCAGGAAGTCAAGCATGACGGCGGTGAGGGGTTTTTGACCTGCTACTATAGCCCCCACAGTAACTGAAACGCTTGTCTCAGCTATCGAGTACACGAAGGCTAGTAAAGCGCCGCTGAGGATGTTGAGACCTAGTAGCGGTATGACTACGGTTGCTAAGGTCCTCAGCCTCGAAGCACCTAAGTTCATCGCTGCTTCCTCGTAAGCCACGTGTACTTGCTGTAAGCCCGCGTAAATCACTCTAGTAGCGAACGGCGATCTCCTAACCGTGTAAGCTAGGACGACCAGCAACCACGGACCGTAAATTGAGAGGGGGTCTAGGAAAGTGTCTTTGAAAGGCCATGAAGTAAACATTACTATGTATCCGGAAGCTATCGCCAGCCCCGGTATGGCTAGTGGTGATGTGCTGATCATGTCTAAGACCTCGTTCAGTGTCTGAAGCCTGCTCCTGGCTGCAACGTAAGCTGATGAAAGACTTAACACCGTTATTATGGTCGTGGCAATCGCCGCATACTTGAGACTGTTACTTAAGCCCGTTATCACGTCCGGGTTCTTGAGTATGCTCGCGAAGTGGTCTAGGGTGAAGCCCTCCGGGTACGCTTTAGACCACCTAACACTGAAAGCAGTTATGAAAACACCTATCTGAGGCATAGCGGTGAACACCATCACGGGGAGCACTACCAAGTATATTATCAAGCTACCGACTAGCTTAGGCTTCCTAACCCTAGGTATCCACCTACCGCCTCTGCTCAACATAGCGTACTGCCTCAGCGACACGTACCTCTTAATCCCGAAGAATATGGCTAGCGCGAGAGCCAGCAAGACTATGGATAAGGCGCCGACATAAGCCCCGACCTCACCTATGTTTTGAGCGGCTTTAATGTTGCTGTAGATGCTGTAGGAAAGCACGTCGTAGAAGCCGTAAGCTATTGGGCCGCCCAAATCCTCCATAGAGAAAATGAAGACCACCGCAGCACCGGCCGCTAGACCGGGTAGTGAGAGGGGTAACGTGACGCTCCTGAAGAGCTTAAAACCCCTAGCCCCTAAGTTCTCGGCCTGCTCCTCCAGACTCGGATCTATCAACATCATGCTTGAGTACACGTTTAAGTATACTATAGGCCAGAAAGCCATAGACTGAGTTAATACGACGCCGAACATCCCGTCCACGTTGATCTTGAGAGGCAAGCCGATCACCGAGTTAATGATGTATGAGAAGAGCCCGTCAAACGAGAACAGCTTCTTTATGACGAACGCGTTAACGAACGGGGTCATTAATAACGGCATGTAAGCTAGGACACGCATGAGCATCTTACCCCTAAAATCGTAACGAGCCATTATGAAAGCCACGACCAAGCCTAACACTGTAGTGTTTAACGTGACTAGAGAAGCTATTATTAGAGTGTTAGGTATGACCCCGAAATTCCATCCTATGAAATTAACTAGCGTGGCACCACCTAACTGAGAAATCTTCACAGGCTCCGTGGTTGAGTACGTCCTGAAGAGTCTGGGATCACTAAATAACTCGATAAGTGAATAACCTGTTTTAGTACCGCTAACCAATCTCTCCAGCGTGAAAGCTAGTGGGAGTGAGATCATGTCAGCTAAGGGCAGTATGAGGAAGAGGGAGAATAAAGCAAGGGAGAAAACAATCATTAGAATCAGCACGTTATCTAAATACCTGAGACTACCCCTTATATCCAAACTCCCTTAACCCCCTAAACCTAAGATTAATTCCAGAATTTAAAGAAACAACTTAATATGCGGTAGCACGCTTCCCTGGGGTAGGGAGGTGTTTTAAGCATTCACGGTATTGGGTGTGAGCATAGCGAGCTATGAACTCCCAAACCCGCGGAAAACTACTCCACTCACTTAGGGTTCTTACGTAGATTTATTTTCGCGACGCCGTTCTTTACCTTTATCTCGTAATTATCTAGGCTGACGTCGGTCGTGAGCGTTATTAGCTTCTTGATATTACGCCCCCTATATCTAAAAAGTATCTCTATTCTTGAAGTATCGACGGGGCGTACAATCACTGAGCTAGGGTCTTGATCCGAGACCTCCGCCAGTATCCTTACGTGATCTGAGTATTCCCTCACCTCGATTAGCGGGTCCTGCATCAAATACTTGCTGTGGTTCTCGTAGGGTTCGAATATCTTGTTCTTATGGGTTTCCCTCTTCTCCTCTCCAGTCACTCGCCTAACCTCCCACATTATACTAGACTCAGGTATTTTAAACAGAGTTCTTGTTAGTCCTCGGTCATAAAGTTAATAGTTGAGCTGTTAATATAGGTGTGTAGGTAGTTAGGATGGTATGGTGAAGGAGCCTTACGAGCTTGAGTGGGTGGACGTAGCTGCTTTGATTAAGGCTGTGAAGCTAGCTGAGAGTATCAAGCCTTCACAGCAAGCTAAGAGGAACGCTTTCAAGGAGTTCGGCGTTCTCGGGACTAGGCGTGACCCCCCTCTCACCGCCATATTCTACAACATAATGTTGAGGCTGGGTATCATAGACAACTTAATCAAGGAATTCTCAGGCGTTACCAACCCGCTACTCCTGGAAGCTAATCTCAGGGCAGCTCTCAGAGTCTTTATTGGTTTGATGGTCTTCAGCAGGGATAGGGTCAGGTTCAGGGATCTCGATAAGATCAAGAATAAGGTTTCCCAATATCTTTCGGAAGCTTCCCACCCGTTCGTCGGTATGTGGTTCTGGGACTTGATAGATAGGTTAGTGAGTTTCGAGTACAGGCCTAAGACGCCTGAGGAAGAGCTTACCTTGAAGTACTTGCTGCCGGCATGGTATATCAAGAAAATAAGTGAGTTGATCGGTGCGGACGAGGCGGCAGAGCTATTCAAGAGCTTCTTAAAGACCCCTAAAATATCCGTGAGGGTAAACACTCTGAAAGCCACTGTCGAGGAGGTTCTTAAGGAACTTGAGGAAAGCAAGGTTAAGGATCTTGAGGTATCTCAGGTAGTTCCTACGGTGATAAAGTTTAAAGGGCCTTACAACTTCGATAGGTCCAGACTCTTAAGAGAGGGTAAGATAGTTATTCAAGACGAGTCAGCCGCGTTAGCCGCCATACTGCTTGATCCTAAACCAGGTCAGGTAGTGGTTGATTTAGCTGCAGCTCCCGGAGGTAAGACGGAACTCATCGGTGAGTTAATGAGGAATGAGGGGGTCATCCACGCTTTCGACGTGGATGCTAAACGTATTAGTAGGATGCGGAGATTGCTTGAGAGGGCTGGGATAACTATAGTTAAGATTTACGAGAGGGACGGGAGGGAAGCGCCTAGAATAGTTGGTGAGAACGTGGCTGACAGAGTCCTCGTAGACCCTCCGTGCAGTTCCGACGGAACCTTGATGAAGAACCCTGACTTGAGGTGGAGACTCTTGGAAGAGGAGGTTCCTAAGCTAGCGCAACTCCAGTACGAGCTCTTACTAGCTGGTCTGAAGATGCTTAAGCCCGGCGGGTACCTACTATACTCGACGTGCTCACTCCTTAGAGAACAGGGTGAGGACGTGATACAGCGCGTCATCAAGAAGAAGAAAGCTAAGATAGTGCCTATTAAGGGACCCTACGAGGAGGGCTTCCTACCTGGCACTATGAGAGCGTGGCCCCACAAACATAACACGACAGGCTTCTTCTACGCTCTCCTCACTAAGGGGTGATGGCCGTGGGTCCCGTGCCGCGCCACAAGATCCAGAGAATCCCTGAGTTCAGGGAGGTCGTTTATGATGAGGGGAGATGGGATTTACTAGCTAGGCTGAGGTCGAGGGCTACCCGAATAGTTGAGGATTTAGGTAGTTGCGGCGTGAGCGCCGCCGTACACGGCTCCCTAGCAAGAGGGGACGTAACCCCGACCAGTGACATAGACGTGGTCATAACGTATCTAACACAGCCCTACAGGATCGTGTTCTGTTTAGAGAGACTTAACTACATCATACATAAGCAGTACATAGTTAAGGCAACACCTGCTTCAACCCCTAAAGCCTATATAGAGTTGGATCCGGAGGGTAGGGAGGTGGTGTCCTTCCCTCTCAAGGAGACCAACCCGACGGAATGGGAATTCTATAAGTTCGGAGGGCTCGTGACTCTCGAAGAGTTGAGGAGAAACGTTAGGAAGCCGGGCGTGAATAAAAACCTGGTGTTAATCATCCCGACTGAGAGAGGACATCTTGAGGCGCCCGTCATTAACTACGAGGGTTATGTAGCCTCAGTTCTGGGGGTCTCAATAAACGTAGTTAATGAGAGGGTTAGGCTTCTCAGCAGGCGAGACGAGGTCGGCAGGACCGGGACATACCTCAAGTACGTGTTAAAGATCGGGGAGAGTTTTGAGGAGGCTCTGGCTAGGTTAGCTAAGGAAGGGAAGCTAAGACTAAGCTAGGGATCTATCCCAGCTTCCGTATCACCTCGTTAAACTTACTTATGAATCTCCTAGCTCTCTCGAAATCTACGGGATTGCCTGCCTTGCCGTCCGCCTTAATGTATGAGCCGACTATCACGCCGTCAGCTCTCCTCAGCAATGCCTCTAGATTCTCCGGCGTCGCGCCACTACCTACTAAGACGGGAACTGGTGAAACACTCTTCACCTTACTTAAGAACTCCACGTCAGGTTCCTCCCCTGTTCTAGTCCCCGTCACTACTAACGCGTCAGCTCTCCCCCTCTCCACGGCATCGGCGACTAGATCTTCCAGAGGTTCCGTACCGCCTTTAACGAGGCTTTGTTCTCTGTAAGCTAGGTAACTCAGGCTACTCCCGTGCTTACAAACGATGTCAGCGAATATCTTCACCCCCGGATAGTTAAACCTGACGTTTCTAAGCCTCGGCGCCTCAGGCCCCACAACCCCTGAATCCGTTAGCAATGTCTCAATCAGCGAGTTCACTCTAATAAACTTGGCTCCCGTGGCTAAGGCTATGGAGTAAGCTTCAAGACCTGAATTCCTTAAGAGGTTAATCCCTACATCAATCCTCACAGACTTAACGACTTCCCTAGCTACGACCGTGAACGCCGCCAGCGTTAGAGGGTCCCTAACCCTCTTCAGGAAAGGCGCGTCACCAAAGTTTTCCACTATAATCCCGCCATACCCTAACTCCTCAAGTATTCTAGATTCCTTAACAGCTCTCTCAACAACTTCCTCCACCCCTACCTCACCAACGTAGTGGGTGCTAGGCAGTCTAGGAAGGTGTATCACGCCAACCAACAACTTCCCCGAAGTCCCTACACTCGACAACACTCTTAAACCCTACCGTAAGTATGGTTACCTAAAATAATATTATTTTAATGACTACGAGACGAAAGTGTTTTCGGTGTGTGTAGTTGGTTCGTGTTGTGGGGATTGATCCGGGAACCAAGACTATGGATCTATGCTTGCTGGAGGATGGGGTGGTTAAGAGCGAGGTAGTCCTCGAGTCTAGCGAGGTAGCGTTTAAGCCTGAGCTACTCGTGAAAGCTGTTGAGAAGTTATCTCCTTACGACCTCATCGTAGGTCCTTCAGGTTACGGGGTTGAGGTAACCTACATTGATGAAATACCTGACGACGTTTTCGAGGATTGGTACTACACCTACATACTCTTAACGACTAAGGAGGAGATCGAGCGCGGCGTTGCTGAGGGAGACGTAGGTTCCTACATTTACTACGCGATGGCTAAAACGATGATTGAGTTTAAGAAACGCCGGCTTCCAGTAGTCTTCATACCCGGCATCATAAACCTCCCCACAGTGCAGGGATTCAAGAAGCTGAACAAGATTGATTTAGGGACAGCGGATAAGTTGGCGGTCGCCGTCCTCGCAACGCACCTACAAGCTGAGAGACTCAGGATACCTTACGGCGAGGTCTCCTTCATCTTATCCGAGCTAGGCTTCGGATACAACGCCGTCGTGGGGGTTAGTAAGGGTCTTATTATGGACGCGTTCGGCGGGACCACGATGCCCGGCCCGGGTTTCTTATCGATGGGTTGCGCCGACTTAGAATTGGTTCAGTTAGTTAGGAACTGGTCGAAGACAGACGTGTTTACCGGCGGGCTCTCCTACGTTTCCGGTTGTAGGACTCCTGAGGAGCTGGCGGAGTGTTCTACTACTAGGCCCGAATGCCTTGAATTACTAAACGCTATGGTTGACGGGATCATGAAAGCCGTTCACGCCCTAACGTACAGTGTGGGGGTGCCTAAGGAAGTGCTTTACTCTGGAAGACTATCTAGAATCAATCTCATCAGGAACTTACTGATAAGCAGTATTAAAGACTCCGCGGTTTTGGGTTCCGTGAGGGTTGCGCCTGTAGGGAGTCTGCCGGGAGCTAAAATAACTAAGGAGACCGCGCAGGGCTACGCGTTGGTTGGGGACGGCGTGGCCGGCGGCTTTTTCAGGGGGTTAATTAACCACATGCGTGTTGCGGAAGCTAAGGGGAGCGCGCTCGATTACGTGAAGCATCCTAAGTTTGATAAGAGGAAGCTTGTCAGGTTTAAGTGACTGGGCCTCACCCAGGTTTCTGCATACCCGTATTTCGTTTCATTAGAGATAATTAAGTGTTTGAGGGTGGTGCTTAGTTGACGTACGGACTGACGGTGGATTTTTTGTTTTGTTTACGTAAATTCTATGTTTTAATCCTTTACGGTAGGGAGATTCGGTGATTAAGTTTTGTGGGATTATAAGAGGCCTTCGATAGTTGTCCCACCTCCCGGTCCTAAAGCTCTTGAGTGGATTAAGCGTGATGAGGCGTTGCTCTCGACTTCCTTGACTAGGACAGCCCCCCTGGTTCCTGCGGAGACTGGTTACGTCTGGGTTAAGGATGTTGACGGCAACGTATTCCTTGATTTCGGTTCCGGGATAGCTGTGACGAACGTTGGTCACAGGCATCCGAGAGTCGTTAAGGCTATAAAAGAGGTTGTTGACTTACTTGACCACACGAATTCCTGCGATTTCTACAGCCACCTACAGGTAGTTTACGCTGAGAAGCTGCTCTCGCTAACGCCCGGGGATTTTAAGAAGAGGGTCTTCTTCGGTAATTCAGGAACTGAGTCTGTGGAGTGTGCTTTAAAGGCTGTTAAGTGGCATTCCCCCGGCAAGCCGTACGTGCTGGGTTTCGTGCCAGGCTTCCACGGAAGAACCATGGGTTCCCTATCCTTCACCACGACTAAGCTCAGTGCTAGGAGGAGGTTCTTCCCGTTCATGCCGGGGGCCGTGCACGTGCCGTTCCCCAACACTTATAGGTGCCCGTTCAAAGGACTTGAAGGCGATGAGTGTGTTGACGCTGTCTTATCCTACATGGAGGACTTCTTATTCCAGCACGTGGTCCCGCCGGATGAGATCGCTGGAGCGATAATTGAGCCCATACTGGGTGCCGGGGGTGTTGTGCCGGCGCCTGAGAAATTCCTGAGGGAACTCTATAGGATGAGCAGGAAGTACGGGTTCTACTTGATAATAGATGAGGTTCAGACAGGTTTCGGCAGGACAGGTAAGTTGTGGGCGGTGCAACACTACGACGGCGTTATACCTGACGTGATGACCATGTCTAAGGCGGCCGCGAACGGCTTACCTTTCGGCCCCTGCGTCGCTAGAGCTGAGTTGCTTGAGTGGGAGCCGGACGCGCACGAGAACACGTTGGGCGGTAACCCTATAGTGGTCGCCGCCGCGATAGCTGTCCTGGACGTGATTTTAGAGGAGAAGCTTCCTGAGAACGCTGCTAAGCAAGGCGAGTACTTGATGAAGAGGCTGAACGAACTCAAGGACAGGTATGAGGAGGTAGGGGACGTGAGGGGTAAGGGGTTGATGGTCGGTGTCGAGTTCGTTAAGAGTAAGGAGACGAAAGAACCTAACAAGAAGTTCAGGGAGAAGGTTATAGAAGAAGCTTTTAAGAGGGGCTTAATACTGTTAGGTGCTGGCACCTCCTCACTGAGGTTGCAGCCGCCTCTCGTTATCAAGGAAGAACACGTTGACGTAGCTGTCGAGATATTGGAGGAATCTATTAAGAGTGCTAAAGCTTAGATTACGAGAGGTTAGGCATGAGCTCAGCAATAAGACTGTTTTTCGAGCCCGAGTCCGTGGCAGTCATAGGAGCTTCCAGAGACCCCTCGAAGACGGGTCACGTGATACTTAAGAATATTGTTGAGGGAGGGTATAAGGGGAGGATATACCCAATCAACCCCTCAGCCAACGAGATTCTAGGCCTGAAATGCTATAAGTCTGTTCTGGAAGTCCCTGAAAACATAGACTTAGCCGTCGTGGTAGTCCCTGCCAGGTTAGTGCCTAGCGTAATCGACGAATTAGGTGTTAAGAAGGTTAAGGCGGCCGTGATAATCTCCGGCGGTTTCAGGGAGACCGGGACTCAGGAGGGTCGCAGGCTAGAGGAGGAGCTCAAGAATAAAGCTATCAGTAATAACGTAAGGGTTTTAGGGCCTAACTGCCAGGGCGTGAATAACCCGCACGTCGGGTTATGCGCTTCGTGGCCATTGATAAGGAGTAGAGGGCCTCTAGCCATAGTTTCCCAGAGCGGTACCATAGCGGCCGCTTTCGAGTTATGGGCTGAGGAGGAAGGTATCGGGGTGAGTAAGATGGCGGCGTTAGGGAATAAGATAGACGTGGACGAGACCGACTTACTGGAGTACTTGAGGGATGACGCCGAAACGAGAGCTATCGCCATGTACATAGAGAGCATTAGGGACGGCAGGAGGTTTTTGAGGGTGGCTACGGAGACCAGCCTTAAGAAGCCTGTGGTAGTCCTCAAGTCCGGCAGGACCCCCTCAGGTGTGAGGGCGGTAGCTTCACACACGGGCTCGCTAGCAGGTTCTTACGCCATCTACTACTCAGCTTTCAGGAAGGCGGGCATAGCAGTTGCCGACACCATAGAAGAACTATACGATATAGCTAAGGGTCTGGCCCTACTGCCCAGGACAGACGGTGAGAGGATTCAGATAGTCACTTCCTCAGGTGGTTCAGGGATAGTCTCCGTGGATTACGCTGAGATGCTCGGGCTGAGGCTAGCTAGCCTAGAAGAGTCTTCTAGAGAGAGCTTACGTAGTGAGTTACCGACTCACTGCATAGTGGGTAACCCGCTGGATCTTACGGGGGATGCTGACGCGGAAAGATATGATAAAGTCTTGAAGGTTTTGGTTAAGGATCCTAACATAGACGTAATCCTAACCATATTCGGCGACCCGATACCGGGAGCTAGTGAAGTCATTAAGAAATGGTTTAACTCGGGGAAGACTATAGTTCCCGTATACATAGGCGGAGGTTCTGTGGAGGTCGTTGAGAGGAGGAAAATGCATGAGTCCCGGATCCCTACGTTCAAGACTCCTGAGCGGGCGGTTAAGGTCGTGAAGGCCTTAGTAGACTACACAAGGTTTTTAAGGATGCATCAAGCTTCATAAGACTTTATTAAAGCTTCACCCACTCGTCACCTGCACGCCTTGATAATAATTTACTAGAATGGATTAATCCATGCTTAAAACGTAGGTAATCCGTTACTTACTCGTGGTGTTGTGGTAGTGCATATTGTTGGTTTAGATAAGCCGGGGAGCAGGTTCCTCCTTCAAGGAAACGAGGCAGTAGCTAGAGGTGCTTTAGAGGGAGGGGTTCAAGTAGCTACGGGCTATCCTGGCACACCCTCATCTGAGGTGATCGAAACACTAGCTGAGATAGCCAAGGATCACGGCATCTACGTGGAGTGGTCGGTTAACGAGAAGGTAGCTTTCGACGTCGCTGTCGGTGCTGCCAGTGTTGGCGCTCGCGCTCTAGTGACGGCTAAGAACGCCGGGGTTAACTGGTACATGGATATGTTTGCTACGGTGGTTTACGGAGGGCTTCCCGGAGGTCTCGTAGTGTACGCGGCTGACGACCCAGGAGCTTTCTACAGTTCCACGGAGCAGGACACGAGACCCTTAGCTAGGAGTGTCGGCGTGTTGATATTAGAGCCTGCCGATCAGCAGGAGTCTAAGGAGATGGTGAGGCTAGGTTTTGATTACTCAGAAAAGTTTGAGTTACCGGTTTTCGTAAGGTCTGTGACCAGGATCAGCCACTCAACAGGTGACGTGACGTTCGGCGAGATTAGGAGGGAGAGGAATAAGGTCTTCTTTAACAGGCATTACGGGCTGCCCTTCAGGTACAACGTTTACGGCCCCTACAAGTATGGGGGTGAGGTAGGTCCCTCGGCTAAGCACGCGTGGCAGCTGGAAAGACTAGACAGTATTAAGGAATTCGTTGAGGAAGTGCCTCTTAACTGGGTTGAGGAAGGCAACGTGGATGTGGGTGTGGTGGCTTCAGGTATAGGGTACTCCTACGTTAAGGACGCTTTAGCGAGGCTAGACAGCGGCGTCAAGCTCTGGATCTTCAAGGTAGGGACTCCCTACCCGCTCCCGACCAAGAAACTATCTAAGTTCTTAAGTAACTTAAGGGAGGTCTTGGTCGTTGAGGAAGGGGACCCTCTCGTTGAGGAGCAGGTCAGGGCTCTAAGCAAGGATTGCTGTCCTGAGGTTAAGGTGTTAGGTAGGGGATCAGGCACTATAAGGAGCTTCGGTGAGTTAGGGCTCGCGCAAGTTTTAAGAGCTGTCTCTAATTTGGTGGGTTCTAAATATTATGAACCTAGTGATGAGAGGAGGAAGGTTAAAGCCGAGGTAAGGAAGATCATAGCCCCGAGATCCTCGATGATGTGTGCTGGATGCCCTCACCTAGGGACTTACTGGGTGCTTAGGTTCGCTCTACATAAGACGGTCAACAAGTATAGGGATAGGTTTAAGGGTGCTTGGATAGTTAACGGCGACATAGGTTGTTACGAGATGGGGGGTTACGGACTCTTCGCTAAGGAGATAGAGCCTTCAAAGGAGAAAGTCACCAAGAGAGTGAGTTTCGATAACCCGTACGAAATACTCGATACTAACTACATCATGGGCGGGGGCATAGGCGTTGCTCAAGGGCAGTACCACGCCGGTTACTCGGAGGGCCCTATAGTAGCTGTGGCAGGGGACTCAACGTTTTTCCACGCGTGCATGCCCGCACTACTCAACGCAACCTACAATAAAGCAGCCATAACCTTCTTAGTGTTAGATAATTCTTGGACGGCCATGACGGGACATCAACCAGCGCCGACGACCGGGGTTACCGCCACGGGCTCGCCGAGCAGGGTCTACAAGATCGAGGAGATCGCTAAAGCTTTAGGTGTGGATGACGTGTGGGTTGCTGACCCGTACGACTTGAAGAGCGCTGAGGAATCGTTATTGAAAGCGATCGACAAGACCGTGAACGAGAATAAAACCACCTTAGTTATCTTCAGGCGGGAATGCGCTCTGCAGGTAGTCAGGAGGCTTACTAGGGAAGGTAAGGTAATAACCCACTACGTGGTCGACACCGGTAGATGCGTGGGTTGCAGACTATGCGTTCAGTTAGGTTGCCCAGCTATAGGTTGGGATAAGAACGCTAAGAAAGCCTTCATAGACCCCACCCTCTGCGTCTCATGCACCCTCTGCGCTCAGGTATGCCCCGTGAAAGCGATAAAGCCTTCAACCGAGGAGGTAGTGGGGGTTAAGGGGGTGTAGGACTTGAGGTACTACCATATAATGATAGCTGGTGTCGGGGGTCAGGGTAACCTACTCCTCTCGAGGATCATAGGCGACGCCGCCCTCTCTAAGGGATTGAGGGTTAGGTTGGGGGAGACCTTCGGTGCTGCTCAGAGAGGCGGGTCAGTACATTCTCACGTAAGAATAGGTAAGGAAGTTTACGGTCCTTTAATGCTCGAGGACGAAGCAGACGCTCTACTAGCTTTAGAACCTTTAGAAGGGTTAAGACGAGGTGTTCAGTACTTAAAGGAAGGAGGTCTCGCGATCTTGAATACCAGGAAGGTGAGCTCGATCGACGTTAATGTGGGCGTAGCCGAATACCCTAGCATTGAAGAAATAATAGAGTCTTTCAGAAAGTTAAAGGCTAGGATAGTGTATCATGACTTCACGAAGATCGCGGAGGAGATTGGGTCCCCGAGGCTAATGAATGTAGTTGTTTTAGGCGTGTTCGCTGGCATTGCGGAGAGAGAGCTTCCCTTCACTTTAGAAGACCTGAAAACCGCTATAAGGGGTAGAGTTCCTCAGAGGTGGGTTGAGTTAAATCTGCGTGCTTTTGACGTGGGTTACGAATTTTCTAAAAATTATATTATGAAGTAGCTTTTCCTAGGAAAAGTCTAGTACTGAAGTACCTTGCTGCATAGTCTGGGAGAACAGTAACTATTTTCTTTCCCTCACCAATACCAAATCTTTTGGCTATCTTAATAGCCGCCACTACGTTAGCTCCTGAGGATATACCTACCGCAAGTCCTTCAAGTCTTGCTAACCTCCTAGACATCTCTATTGCTCTCTCTGAATTAACTACCTCGAAATGGTCTATTAGGTGTTTGTACTTCCTAATTATGTTTGGCACGAAACCGTCCCCGACACCCTCTATCTCGTGCCTGCCCCACGGACCTTCAACGCCTGTGTAGAACCAATTATAAGCAACAGGGCACTCAGCAGGTTCCGCGCCAACGATTAAGGTTTTGGGGTTAACCTCCTTAAGTCTCTTAGCAACCCCTACTAAGGTTCCTCCAGTGCCTACGTGAGCCACGAAAGCGTCAACAGTACCCAGCTGCTCTATTATTTCCTTCCCGGTAGTCTCGTAATGTGCCTCAACGTTCGCTTCATCATCCCATTGATCTAGGAAAACGTATTTGTCAGGGTATTTCCTCTCAAGTTCCTTGCCGTACTGCAGGGCTTTGAAAGCGTCTGACTCACCTCCAGGCACCCTAATTATTTCAGCGCCATAATGCTC
Organism: Desulfurococcaceae archaeon; assembly: GCA_020833255.1. Classification (GTDB taxonomy): domain Archaea; phylum Thermoproteota; class Thermoprotei_A; order Sulfolobales; family NBVN01; genus Zestomicrobium. The sequence continues at coordinate 49,178 of JAJHQR010000001.1, forward strand.
AATCAATAAAAACCTCTCTCTACTCATTTCCTCCGGTATCACTATGACTACCTTATAACCTAGCGCTGCCCCTAAAGCAGCGAAGGCTATTCCAGTGTTACCAGTAGTTGCCACTACTATAGCTTTGTCCTTACTTAACCTACCCTCCCTCTCAGCCTTCTTAATCATGTAGAGAGCCATCCTATCCTTAACACTACCTGAGGGGTTCATGAACTCTAACTTAACCCAAATCTCAGCCTTCACATCCTCAGGTACCACCCTCCTGAGCCTTATCAAAGGAGTCTCACCAACCACATCCGCTATTGACTCACCAACCTTCATTCGCCGATACCACCGAAATTCTAGGGAAAACCACCCCTTATATAAAATATTTCAAGAATTCTGAAGAAAAATTATGGGTGAATACATGACTTAACGTATATTTTTATTTACTCACATTAATTGAAATGGGGGTGTATGGCTTGACGTATCCAATCGTAGATCTACATGAAGATATCTCGTTATATTTTTTAACGTTTGGCGGGGGACAACCCTTAGCAGATTTCAGAGATGACTTGAGTGGTAGGGACGCAGATATACCTAAGTACGTTCGCGGCAATGTGAGGTTAGTGTTCTCATCGATTTTCCCGGGCACGCACACCTTCGACGTGAAATTACTTGATCAGAGGGAGAAGGATAGGTGGTTACCCAGAGTTATCATGAGGTACCCACAACTACAGGTTTTCGAGCATCTTAAGATCTATTACTCACTTTCCGAAGCTTACAACGTGAGAATAGTTGAGTCTTTAAAGGATGTTGAGGACGTTATTAAATCTAGTGATTACAGGTTAGGGTTCCTTATTCACGTAGAGGGTGCTGACGCGATCGACGACCCTTACGACCTAGTACTCCTCAAGAAGCTTGGGGTTAGGTCTTTAGGGCTGACCTGGAACTACAATAATAAGTGGGCGTCTTCCTGTGCTTCAAATAAGGACTACGGGTTAACTCCTGAGGGTGAGGAACTCGTTAAGTACGCTAATAAGCTAGGCATAATAATAGACTTAGCTCACGCAAGCAAGAAGACAGTGGTCGACGTACTCCAAATATCTAGGAAGCCCGTCATGATAAGTCACGCTAACGTTAAGTCAGTGCATGATCATAGAAGAAACGTTGACGACGAAGTGCTGGAACTCCTCTCATCAAATAATGGCTTGATTGGGATGTCTTTCGTGAGTTCCTTCATATCACCTAAGAAGAGGGCTAGCGTTAACGACTTAGTTAATCACTTCATGCACGTCTACGAGAGGTTCGGCTCGGACATATTAGCGATAGGCACTGATTTCCACGGCCTCCTAGGTCTTCCAGGTCCTGAGGGGCTTGAGTCTATTGATAAGGTGCAGACACTCTTAAACGCGTTGAGGGATAGAGGCCTTAAAGAATCTGATGTTAGGAAGATAGCTTTCGAGAATGCTCTCAGACTACTAGAGAACGTCCTTGGTTAAAGCAATCCTAGAGCGAGACCGTCTCCTCTGACGTCCACGTAACCGGCCCTAACACCCTCTTTAATTTCCGCTACGGCCGCTACGCCGAGTCTCGCAGGGTATTTGACTCTGCGTAGCACGTGACCTTCGATAACCCCTTCCTCAAAACCCTCCTCAAATTCTACGAGGTTGGTTCCAGGGTACCATACAAACCTAGGGTATTCTATTGCTTCCTGCGGGTTCATCCTGTACTTGAAGATGTTTTGAAATATCTCCGCATGCAGTTGCGGCCTGAAGTGGCCTCCCGACAACCCTATAGCCATCTCCCTATCCTTAGTTACCACTATCATAGCGGAAAGAGTGTGTAGGGGTTTCTTCAAAGGCGCTAGCGAGTTCGGATGGTTCGGGAGTAGGTTAAAGGAGGAAGCTCTGGAGTTTAAGGTTATGCCGTACGTAGGTTCCGTTATCTTGGAACCGAAAGGATAGAAGAGGGACTGAATCCCCGAGACTATGGTGCCCTCACTGTCTACGACGGCGAAGTACGTTGTGTCCCCGCCACCGCCGTGACCTACTGACTGCCCTGGATCACTACCGCGTAGTAGGTCCGTGCTCAATAGCTTGTCTACCCCGATACTCATGTAACGCGGGTCCCCAACGTAGGAATCCCTAATCTTATACACAGTCTTAAACAAATTAACGTATGTCCTCAGCCTATCTATAGAGTTCGGCTTAGTCTCTCGTTCCCCCTCAAGAAGCTTCAGTAGTTGCAGGGTCGTTATACCCTGGGTGTTGGGAGGCATCTCATACACTGTGACGTCGCCTAAGCATAGCTTAATCGGGTCCCCGATCTCCGCTCTGTAATTCCTCATATCCTCGTAACTCAACACCCCGCCGACAGACCTAACATACTCTGAAATCTTGATAGCTATGTCCCCCTCGTAGAACTGCCTGGGGTCATCCCTGATAATCTCTAACGCTTTAATCATCCCGTCAAACCTGACGAGCTGTCCCGGCGTGTAGTAGTTAACGTTGCTGTAGTACGTTTTCCTAGAGCCCTCATCCTTAACTAGCATGTCCCTGAGGTTGTTGAGGGCTGTAGCGAAACTAGGTGAGATCGGGAACCCGCTCCTCAACGCACCTACTACCAGGTCAACGATCTTCCCCCACTCAAGAGATCCTAACCTCTCCCACATTACTCTGAGACCGTCAATCATTCCCGGCACCACGATCGAGAGAGGCCCCTCCAGCGGGACCTCCTTAAGTCCTGCAGACTTAATAAACTCTATAGTCATCGCTGAAGGTGCGTAGCCCGAGCCATTAACGAACGTGATCCTCCCATTAGGATCCTTAATCAAGGCGAAGAAATCCCCTCCTAAACCGCCTAAGTGCGGTATACTAACCGAGAGCGCTAGTGACGTAGCTACTGAAGCGTCTACCGCGTTACCCCCCATCTCAAGAATCTTAACCCCCACAACGGAAGCCAGGGAAGTCTCGCTAGCTACAACACCCTTAGAAGAATAGAAAGGGATTCTAAGCATCATATCCCACCACATTAAAAACCACACGAAATAATAAATATGAAACCCCCGCACTGTTAGGGGGCGGTGCCGACTATAGCCCGTCTTCAGTACTACGGCGGCATTGAGCTTAACGGCCTACCCGCGCCTCACGCGGCTCTCATCGGCGCTGCTTGGCCTTGCTCCCGAGGGGACAGCCGTTTCAACGCATCCGCTCCCATACTCGGCGGGTTACTGACGCTTCGTTACCGAAGCGTCCTCACCGCGTCATCGACATCCGGGAGCGGCCGTGTCGTTTCTGTGCTGTTGCCGCGGGTCTCCCCGCACCCCTTACGGGGTCCTCGCGCCGCGAGGAGGACGGTGCTTCCTCAGGGGATTACCCCCGTAGCCGCCAGTCGGCTCCGCCCCGAAATCATATCGGTTGCGAAACTTTTAAAAACTTCCCTTCACATCCACTGAAACAATCTTGAAATAACCAAATCTGCGAGGTTCTGTAGGGTCTTCCGGCTCAACGAATCTCACCAACTTAGTCTCCAGCCCTACTTCCTTAAAGACGTAGACGAGATCCTCAACCCAGTCGTATATACCGCACCACATACAGAAACTGCCTGAGAAGCTGACAACGATCGTGTCCCCCTCAACACCGACTAGTTCTGCGATTGCTTCAGGAGCTCTTCGCTCGTTATAGAGCTTAATGCCTTCCCTAACCAAATGAAGTAACTCGCTACTCATTGAGACTCCCTGAATAAATTATTTTAAACCAAAAATTAGTGATTAAAAACGAGGCCTACTTTTTCTTCATGAAAGCTAGCGCTAAAGAGATTAATGCCAGGACTAGAGCCACACCGCCTAAAGCTAGTGAGGTCGTGATGTTCGTTGCGGCGCCTTCAAGACTGGAGACACGCGAATCTAACTTGCTGGCAGTGTCCTCAAGCGTTGTAACGCGGTTGCCTACGTTACTTAACGTTCCTTGAATACTTGTAACAGTGTTTTGTATTGAAGACACGGTATTACTTAAACCGCTAACACTCGAACTCAAGCTGTTAACGCTTGAACTTAAGCTACTAACACTTGACGACAGTTGCTCTAAGTTAGATCTTAGGTACTGAATAGCTTCTGTGACATTCATTAAGATCTCCTTACCTTCGAGTAATTCCTTGTAAGCCAGTAACTCACCGTAATATCTTGTGGCCCACAGTACTAGGTTCCTGAATAGCCTCATACCCTGCATGACGACGCCGTAGTATACGTAGGTTAGTCCGGACTGGTAGCCTCCGTAAGGTGACTCACCGCTAACGATTATCCTGTTCCCGTTAGGCAGGATCTCCACAGCTAGCAGGGGGAACACTCCAGTATCTCCTGGCGAGTAGAGTTGGTGGATCATGCCCGGAGCTCCCGGCGCGGAGGGCTGGTACTCGTTTATCTTACCTCCCTCAGTCGTTCTAGCGACTATGTAAACGTTAGGTATCTTAACTTTTATCGGGTTAACCCATGTCCCGTTATCTAATACCGCGGCGAGAGGGCCTGGGCCGTGGAATAGAGCTACCTCAACACCGTAGCCTAGCTCAGCGACTTCAGGGTCTGGGTCAACGATCCCCACGACTCTGTAGGTTGCTTTAGCGTTTGAGATCGTGTCATCTACTGCGACGTAATCTATCCTTAGGTGGGAACCTACAGCCTCCGCAACCATGTTGACTACTTGCTGAGCTATCTCGTTACCTTGCGCCGGGTAATCACTATCCCCAGCTACCCATATAGCTTTGGGCGTGCTACCAAACCATGATACTAAAGCGCTGATTTCCTCTGGCGTAACTAACCTCAGCGCCTGACCTATTATAACCATGTCAACATCCCTCAGAGTGGTTGAGGTAAACCCGCCGTACCTAATCTCAGCATTATTCTTAACGTAGTCTGGGAGGGTCGCTAAGTCTGCCTCACTAGATAGCAAAACCACCCAGTTAGCTTCAGGAACCATCTTCATCATCTCAACCACCCCGCCGACCGTCTGCCCGTGAGATAAGTCTATCAATATACCTATCCCGACCTTAGCGGCCTTAAGCGGTTGAGGAGTCATCAAACCCGCAACCGACATAAAGAGCAAGACTACTAAAGCTACGGTAGCTAATCTACGCATGTAGACACCTCAATAACATCTACTACGGCAAGGTTAATAAATTAAAAACATGAAGTAATCCGTAGCGTTGCATCAGCGGATTGAAGAATAGTTTATTTTGTTAGAAGGAGCTAGTTTTAATTGGGGGTAAGTATGAAGTATTGTAAGGCTCTCTCCAAATTAGGTGTCGCGGTCATTGCCTTCATAGTCTTGGTAGCGGTCGCCGCTTTACTGCTTACGTTACCTAGTCTGCAAGGACCCGCAACTACGACGCCCACTACTACCCCTACGACCACGAGCCCGACAACCACTCCTACAACAACCCCTACGACCACGCCTACCACTACGTCAACCACGACCACAACAACCCCGACGACAACACCTACCACGACAACACCTGCTACGGAGGGTATTGTGTTGTATGTGGTTACCAGGCATTCAGGAGATATCCAGGAGGTAGCGAGGAGGGAGTTTCTGAATTCCGAGATTGCGAGGAGATATAACATTAAGGACGTTGTTTTCGTGTATTTAGAGGCTGGTTGGTGGGTGCCGATTATCCAGCAGAAAAACTACGATGTTGGGTGGGGCGGCGGCCCCACACTATTTGATACGCTTTATCAAGCAGGGCTCTTAGCGCCCCTAACTTCTCAGGAAGTCTTAGACGCGGTGAGTCAGATACCGGACTACATAGCTGGTGCTCCGATGAAGAGGTTCGGCCCGGATAACAAGATATATTGGGTTGCGGCCGCGATGTCTTCCTTCGGGTTTACCGTGAACCTAGCTACTCTAGAGTCTTACGGGTTGCCTCAACCGGCTAAGTGGAGGGATCTAGGTAGTGTAGACTACGCTCGAAAGCTCATCTCCCTAGGTAAGCCGGCGGTAGGTATAGCGGACCCAACTCAATCAACCAGTAACACGAGGATGTATGAGATAATCCTGCAGGCTTACGGATGGGATGAGGGCTGGAAAGTGCTGACCACTATGGCTGCTAACGCCAAAGTCTACCAAGGATCAGGGGATGTGAGGGACGGCGTCATAGTCGGTGATATAGATGTCGGCATCACCATAGATTTCTACGGGTACATAGCTCAGTCGCAAAACCCTGACTGCAAATACGTGATCCCGGCGGGCGAGACTATAGTCAACGGCGACCCTATAGCGCTCTTAAAGACTTCGCGCAACCCTGAAGCCGCGCAAGCGTTTATAGCCTGGGTCCTAACCGAGGGTCAGTGGAAGGTCTGGTTCAAGCCCGACATAAACAGACTCCCAGTAAATCCGAGAGCTTTCGAAACCCCTGAAGGGAGGGAGAGGCAAGACCTTTACCAAGCCTTCTTAGAGATAAACAGAACTGAGGGCATACCCTTCGACGACAACCTAGCGCTATCCTACGAGAAAGCAGTCATATACTACTTCAAGGCGGTGCTGGTAGAGCTTAATAGTAATTTAAAGCAGGTCTGGACCACGCTAGTCAGCAAGTATTTGAACGGGCAGTTAACTCAAGAACAGTTCGGGTATTACGTGGGACTACTAAGCAAGCCGCTAACATACGTTGACCCTAAGACAGGACAGACCGTTACGTTCACTCAAGAAGACGCTATAAGAGTGACTAGCATAATAGGGAGTGAGCCTCAGTTAATAGATCTCTACACGCTTGCGTGGAGGCAGGCAGCAACCCAGAGATACAACCAAATACTCAGCGAGCTCGGAGGGTGAGTCGAGAACTACGTGCATAGGACAACCCTTAAGCAAGTTAAAGACGTTTTTATTAGGCTAAACTAAAAACCTAGCCGTTCACGGCGAGGATGACGGGAAAGACTTTTTAACCCACCACTACTGAGCTAGGTCTTGAGATGTTCCCTTTACGGTAGGAAGTTCGTGTATGCGTCATAGCCCGCAGGGTAGTGAGCTCTGCGGGATGGGGGCGTCTTCGGCGGAGGGAGGGTGGGATGAGCCGCTAGGCGACTAGTGGCGACCGCTCCCGTAGCACGGGGACGGCCTCAGAGGAAGCCGTTGAGAAGTAGGTGGTGGAGAACAAACAAATGAACCACCATCTACTGAGAAACGGTAGCTCACTAGCTGTGAATCATTTCCTCAAGTTTAGGTCTCAGATTATCGACTTTGTGCTTCACGTACCTCATGAAGGCTTTTAAGAGTATTCTGGCGGGTAGGTACCTAGCTCCTCTCATGTAGAACCTGTTCATTATGTCCTCAGCCCAGTAGAGGGAGTGGTAGAGGGTTTTGAGCATTACGTCTACGTGTTCCCTCCTGACGGCGTTTCTCCTGAACCAATCCCTATCTTTTAGGGCGCCCATCGGGACGAAGAACATGGGTACTATGAGGCTCCTGTACTGACGTATCCTGTCCAGGAGTTCCGAGGTCTTCACTAGGTCGTCAGGGGTTTCCTCAGGTATTCCCAGGATTAAAGTCACGGCAGGGACCACCCTGTTCTCGTGAAGTATTTTAAGCGCTTCCTCAACTACCTCAGGCCATTTCTCGGGCGGGTATGGCGCGGACTTAGCCGGCATGATTTTCTTAGCTAGGTTCGGGCTGCCTGTCTCAAGACCTATCTCAACACCTAGGTAGTCTTGCTTGTCATGCAGTACCTCGTTCATTATCTTAGACACTAACCTGTAGTTATCCTCAGCGAACTTGACTGCGGCGAAGCTTGTGTGCGCCCAAGCTATGCTCTCAGGGGTTAATTCCTTAACTAGCTTATGCAGCTTGATTAAGGGTTCTTCCCTAGGCTTAATACCGTCAGCGCCGTAGAGCAGGACGTCCTCGCTGTGAAGTATCGTGTTCTTAACTCCGCTACGTACGTTAATCTCTACCTCAGCCCTTATCTTCTCTAAGGGCATGTACCTAAGAGGTCTCAGAGTCACTGAGCAGAATTTACAGCCTCTGGGGCAACCGCGCATTATCTCTACTAAGCCGTTCACGCTCGCGCCCTTAATCACAGGTATCTCGCTGACTTGCGGGACCTCGTGAGGTCCTACGAAAACGTATTGAGGTAACTCCTCATTATTTAAGGCTTTCTCAACCAACTCACCGATCACTAACTCGGCCTCGCCGTCGACGACTGTGTCAACGCCGAACTCACGCATTAGCTCCACCTCCCACAACCATTGCCACGCCGCCGGCCCGCCGACAATTATCTTCACGCCCCTCTCCTTAGCTTTACGTACCGGCTCACTCCTCATGAACTTTATGAAGGACTTCCTGTTCACCGGCTCCTTACCAGTTATGAACCACCACTCACTGCTCGGGGGTCCGTAAGCGAAGTAGTCATGATGTCCTATCATGAGGATCTTCATGCTGTTTAAGTGCTTGCTTATGTGGTCGGGGTCTATGATCGCCGCCCTATAACCCAGGTCCTGCAACCTCGCCTCAATCTTCCTCAACCCGTAAGGGGCTTCAACAGGCCTGCCCAACTCATCGACCCTCATCTTAGGAGCGGCGATCCACATCCACAGAAACTCAGGGATGCCTATGGCCGGGCCCGTGGTCATGAATCCCAGGAATTCCTTCCCCCTATGATTCGACATCATCGTCCTATCGCTGGTTATGACTATCTCGAAGCTCACGAACCCTCACCCACCACGACCGGGTTAATACCGAATTGCTTGATTACCTCCAAGTACTCGCTCCCTAAACCACGTGTGGAATACACCCTGACACTACTGCCTGACTCAACAAGCTTCTGCAGCAACGCCTTCAGCGAGTCAGGGCCTTGGCCAGCGTATTTGACGACTATACTCACGTGTATGTTAGATAGGAGCAAGTCCCTCACCTGCTTAAGGTATAGGGGTGGGGGGAGAGGGCTCATGACGTGTAGCTCGATCTTCTTATACCTACCTCTCAAACCCTCCCTCACGAGCTCGTACACTAAGTAGCGATTCATGGAATCATCCTGACTACATAAAATAACCACCGCACTCAACACTTTATTAACGCCGGTCACGCCCCCAGATCTTGAAGGGGTAGCTGTGCTGGGGGGTTGCCCGTAACTCATTCATCGCGCCTCATTAAATAAATTAAATCATGATAAATAAGTATTTGCTTTCATCGACGAGTAGCTTAGGCAAGCTGACCACTAGTTAATATTTATAATCAGCTTAAGCGTGGATTTAAACGGTGGTCTTCAAGTGAAGTATATTTATACGGAGAAAGCGCCTAAGCCCGTAGGGCCTTACTCGCAAGCGGTTTTAGTCGGTAACCTCCTGTTCGTCTCAGGTCAGTTACCCATAAACCCTTCAAGCGGTGAGTTAGTGAGGGGTGACTTTAAGGAAGCCGCTAAGCAAGCGTTAAATAACGTGATCGAGATAGTTCGTGCGTCGGGAGGTGATGTGAGGAATATAGCTAAGGTTACCGTATACTTGAGAGACATAACCAGGTTCAGCGAGTTCAACGAGGTCTACAGTGAGTTGATGGGTGGTCATAAACCTGCTAGAGCGGTGATAGCTGTTTCCTCAATACCTAGAGACGCTGACTTAATGGTTGAGGCCATAGCTTACCTAGAATAGCTCGGGTCGTCCCCGAACGGGGAGTAACGTAGCTGTTTTCACTTAATCTTGCTTGATAAGTGATTGCTTATCTCCCGGAGCATCGCTCTATACATGTCTACGGCTTTCCTCAACTCAGCAACCTCAACGTACTCGTTAGGTTTATGAGCTAAGGTTTCCTCCCCCGGACCTAAGCCGAGACCCGCTGCGTTGAACTCGCTCACAACAACTAAATCCGTTGAGAACCTCCAGTAATGTCTTGAAACACCGTCATACATCTTTTTAAGAGTCCTCATAAGAGGCTTAATCAATCCCTCATCCTCGTTTATCCAGCCGGGGAATAACTCCTTAGTACGTAGGGGGTAATCCCTCCAAGACCTAACCTCCTCCTCTCTTAAAGAAGGTCTGCACCCGGCGTTCTTCAAGTTCTTGACTTGATTACACACGTCCTCATAAAACCTCAATACGTCCGCCTCACCCCTGCCCGGCAACACCCTGTGATCCGCCGTGACCAAGCACTTATCAGGTATTTGAGGCTGTATCTTGGGCTGGCAATCGATGAGCGTTGCCGTAGCAGACTCACTACCGAGTAGCTCGTGTGCGGGCAGGTTACCGGACGCCTCAGCAACCTTCAAGATAGCTAGGGCAGCGCCCTCAAGAGCGTTGATGCCCTCGCCAGGCATTGACGCATGGGCCGAAACCCCTGAAATCTCGAGGTCTACGACAGCCCTACCCCTATGTCCTAGACCGAGCTCGAGTGAAGTGGCTTCACCCGTCACCACCACGTCAGGCCGTACCCTCAGGGAATCCCTTAAAGCGTGTCTTAACGCAACGCCCTCGATTATCTCTTCGTGAACAGTGTACACTACGTAGAGATCGCTCTCCAAAGTCTTCAAGTCCTCAAGCGCTTTTATCTGAGACGCGATCGAGCCCTTCATGTCAACAGCCCCCCTCCCGTACACCCTACCGTCGATTAAAGCGCCTGAGAAGGGGTCGACGACCCACTGCCTTAAATCACCTACGTCCACCGTGTCTAGGTGTCCCTCAACCACTATTATCCCTAGACCGCCGCCCCTCACGGGAGCGATCACGTTCCCCACACTATCTATGAAGACCTTATCAACCCCTGCGTGACCCAGAAACTCCTTAACAGCGTTTGCTAGGTCCCCCTCACCGCCCGGTAAGCTCTTTATCCTCACGAGTTCCTTGAGTAGCTCGACTACGTCCAACCTCATCCCCTCACAACCCTGACTACCCACTTAGTACCTGACGGGGTGTCTTGTAGTTCCACACCCAACCTCCTCAACTCATCCCTTATCTTATCTGACAACTCCCACATCTTCCTCTTCCTTAGCTCAGACCTGACGTCAACTAATAACCTGATTAAGTCGTTCGTTAATCCTTCCGCAACACCCGGTCTTAACACGAAGCCTAGAACGCTGTTCATGTAGTTCAGCGCTTCAATAACTAGCCTATGCGTGTCCGCGCTAATATCGCTCCTCTTATTGGTGTAGTCGTTGATAGCTGATATCAGGTCTAGGTAGCTAGCTATAGCTTCAGCTGTGTTGAGGTCGTTGTTCATGGCTTCCTCGAACCCCTCCCTAGCTCTCACAGCCTTCTTCCTCAGTTCTACCTCCACATCACTAACAGCGCTAACCTCCCTGACCTCAAGCTGTTCCAGTCTTGAGTGAGCTACCTCGACCTTAGAGAATGTCTTGTGCGCGTTCTCAAGCGCGTCCCAAGTGAAGTCTATCGGGGATCTGTAGTGTGTCTGCAGTAAGTAGAGTCTGAGGGTGTTAGCGCCGTACCTACTCACCGCCTCCCTTATCGTGACGTAATTACCTAGAGACTTACTCATCTTCTCACCGCCTACCGTGAGAAGACCTACGTGAACCCAGAAATTAACGAAGGGCTTCACGCCCGTGAAAGACTCGGCTTGAGCGATCTCAGCCTCATGGTGAGGGAATATCAACTCCACCGCGCCGCCATGTATGTCGTATTGAGGGCCGAAATGCCTTATAGTTATCGCGGTATCCTCGATATGCCATCCCGGCCTGCCGTAACCCCAGGGCGAGTCCCAGCCGAACTCGTGCTTGGGCCTAACCCTCCATAAAGCGAAGTCCCCTGGATTCCTCTTAGTCGGGTCTGGCTCAATCCTGTGAACGACCAATTCCCTAGGATCCCTACCGGATAGCTTCCCGTAATCGTTGAAAGTGGTTATGTCGAAGTAGACCCCTGTTGGCGTGACGTACGCGTGCCCCCTCTCCAAGAGCTTCCCTACCTGCTCGAATATCTCCCTCAAGTAGTCGGAAGCCCTGGCGTAGAGATTCGGCGATACCACGTTGAGAGACGCCATATCCTCGAGGAAATACCTCTCATACTTCCTGGCGAGATCCAGCGGGTGAACCCCTTCCTCAGCAGCCCTACCGACGATCTTGTCGTCAACGTCCGTTATGTTGACTATGTAGAATAGCGAGTACCCCAACCTCCTCAACCAACGCGCGACGACGTCGAAGAACACGAAGACCCTCGCGTGACCTATGTGGGAGTAGTCGTAGACTGTCGGCCCGCACACAAACATGAATACCCTGTTACCGTTAAGAGGCTTGAATACCTCTAAAGACCTGGTCCTGGTGTTGTAGATCTTAAGTCCCGCAAACGTGGCCACCCACTAACACGCACCTCGCACATATATCTAATCATAAAAACGATATTTAAGCTTCTTAAGGTGTTGTCGCTACATGTAGTGCCAGATACCGGCCCCCCTATAATTGTAGATTATTGTTTTGAGTGCGGTGACTTGCTCTATGCTGTAACCTATCCCCTCCCTCCCAATACCGGATTCCTTCCTGCCGCCGAACGGGTAGTAGCCTATGCCGTGTCTGGGAAACTCGTTAACGTATATGACCCCTACCTCCAAGTACCTCACGAGTTTCCTGATCTTGACTATGTCGTGGCCGAATATGGCTGCGTCCAGCCCGTACCTCCTCCCGTTAGCTATTCTTATAGCTTCGTCAACGTTCCTGAAACTAGTTATTAGCGCTACGGGCCCGAAAACCTCGTCTTTATAGAGCTTGGCTTTCTCGAGAGCTTTCTTATCGGTGAACTCCACCAGCGTTGGTTCTACGTAAGTAGGCCCTAGCCTCCTACCCCCGTATAAGATCCTCCCACCCAATCTCAGAGCGTCGTTCACGGCCTCGATGACATCATCCACGGATTTCTCGTCTATTAAAGGACCCATACCAACCCCCTCACTTCTCGGATCGCCGACCCTCACCTTACTCAACTCCGTCACGAGCAGTTTCTTTAAATCTTCGTAGACGGGTTCCTCAGCGATAACTATCTTTACCGCGTCACACCTCTGGCCAGCATAACTAGTTATCCCCGTAGCTATTTTCTGTGAAGCCGTCTCTAAATCAGCGTCGCTCAAAACTATCACCGGGTCCCCTCCACCCAACTCCATTATGAATTGCTTCACCCCAGCGTTCCTGAGCACCTCCTTACCCGTCTCGGTACTGCCGGTAAAGCTCACGACATCTATTCTGGGATCCGAAACCAACCTACTCATTTCCCTACCGGACAACGTTAACACACCGATAGATTCTGGGGGTACCCCGGCGTCAAGCGCTGTCTTAACGAACATCAGGACTGGTAGGGGGTCTGCTGACGGGGGCTTTACTAAGACAGCGTTCCCGGCAACGAATGAGTAGGTGAACTTATTGACTGTGTCGAAGAGCGGGTAGTTGTAAGGTATTATTGAGAGAACCACGCCGTAAGGCTCCCTACGAACTATAGCCTCGCTCTCAAGTGTCTGCGAGCTCCAGTCTCCGGGCACGTAATCACCGTAAATACCCTTCAAGTCTAGAGGGGCTTTCCTCAACCTCTCAACAGAAGCCATGACCTCGCCTCTCGCCTGACTCCTCAGCTTCCCAGCATTCACCACGAGAACTTCCGTGAAGTCATCGATCCTAGACTCAAGTAAGTCAGCCGTCTTAAATATTATCTCAAGCCTCTCATCCCCCGGCAATTCCCTAACCCTCCACCTACCTACCTCACGCACCATACTCAGAGAGTCTTCTACTAAGGACCAATCAGGTTTGCTAACCCTAGCTATTAAAGACCCGTCGATAGGTGTTTTAACGTCGAAAGTCTCGCCACTCAAGAACCACCTACCAGATAGGAAGGTCTTGAAGACCGGGACTTCGTTGATCGTGTATATCTCCCCGAACACCGAGGAAATACTGAGTCTAACACCGCCCAACAAGTCATCCCCTCAATACTAGAACTTATCACAGAGTTATTAAGTGTGTTAAGCCGCCGCAGAAGCATCGATTAATTAACTCTAACAACGTTATCTCTGGTGGAGGTGCTCGCGTTTGTCCGAGGAGTTTGAGTGGTATAAAGCCTTCGTTAAGAGTGATTACTCCCCAGACCCGGATAAAGACTTGATAGTGTCTTTCAAAGTCACTCCCTCAGAAGGCTTCAGCATCGAGGACGTTGCCGGCGCCATAGCTTCGGAGAGTAGTGTGGGTACCTGGACCACCCTCGCGACACTACCTGATAGGATTTGGAGGTTGATGGGTAGGGCTTACGAGATAAGGGATTTAGGTGATAGTTCTTGGTTAGTTAGGGTTGCTTACCCCGTGGACTTATTCGAGGAAGGTAATATGCCTGCTTTCCTAGCGTCAGTCGCCGGCAACATATTCGGTATGAGGAGGGTTAAGGGTCTTAGGATCGAGGATATCGCGATGCCTAGGGAGTTCCTGAAGTACTTTAAAGGGCCTGTGAGGGGGCTTGCCGGCGTGAGGGAGTTGTACGGGGTGTATGATAGGCCGATAGTCGGGACCGTCCCGAAACCTAAGGTAGGCTTCACGCCTGAGGAACTGGAGGCAGTGGCTTACGAGATTTTGGTTGGGGGGATGGATTACGTGAAGGATGATGAGAACCTCGCTTCACCATCGTTCTGCAGGTTTGAGGGGAGGGCTAAGGCCGTCATGAAAGCTATAGACAGGGCTGAGAAGGAGAGCGGGGAGAGGAAGGCTTGGCTAGCTAACATAACGGCCGACGTGAGGGAGATGGAGAAGAGGCTTAAGCTAGTAGCTGATTACGGGAACCCGTTCGTCATGGTTGACGTGGTGATCGCGGGCTGGTCTTCCCTGACGTACATCAGAGACCTGGCTGAGGAGTACGGCTTAGCGATACACGCTCACAGAGCTTTCCACGCAGCCTTCACCAGGAACCCCGCACACGGCCTCTCAATGTTTGCTTTAGCTAAGCTCCTGCGCGTTGTGGGCGTGGATCAACTACACGTAGGCACCCCGGAGGTGGGTAAGCTGGAGGCTAAGGCTAGGGACGTCATAAACATAAGTAGGGTGTTGAGAGAGTCTGTCTACGTTCCTGAAGGAGACCCGATGAGGTTGAGGCAGGAATGGCACCATATCAAGCCAGTGTTCCCCACGTCCTCCGGGGGACTGCATCCAGGCACTCTACCTGAAGTCATCAAGTCTTTAGGCGTTGACGTAGTGATTCAGGTTGGTGGAGGGGTGTTGGGACACCCCGGAGGTCCTAGGGAGGGCGCTGCGGCGGTGAGGCAAGCTATTGAGGCTTTCCTGAAGGGGGTTCCGCTCGACGTATACGCTGAGACACATAAAGAACTTAAGAAAGCCCTGGAGAAGTGGGGATATGTGAGACCCGCTTAAAACACTTAACGGGGTTCACGAAAGCGTTGATCTAGGCGTGCTTAAGAAACGGTCAGGTAACCCACTCGTCCAATACATGCGTTAAGTGTTTTATGCTCGGTATGATAGCGAATTCCTCGGTCTTGATTACGCTACCTAAGTTTTTGATTAGAACTGCTTTAAGACCTGCTGCTAGAGCGCCAGCGAAGTCCTCGCGCACGCTATCCCCTACGTGCACCGCTTCATCAGGCTTTAAGTTGAAGTGCCTTAACACTGACGCGAAAGCCTCGAACTCAGGTTTCTGAATACCTGAAACGTCTGAGAAGAAGAGCTTGTCTACGTAGTTGCTTAAGCCTGAACTCCTCAAGATACCTAACGTTATCGAGGAATCCCAGAATAAGACGTTACCGAGTATCGCGGTCTTGAGCCCTCTGCTCTTAACGTAGGGTAGGACCTCCCTAACACCTTCAACAACTAGATACCCTAGCCTACCCTCCTCAGCCTCCCTCCTCAACTCCTCGTGAACCAGCATGAATTTATCCATGCCTAGACCTAGCTTCTCGCAAAGCCTTCTCCTAGACTCTTCCAAGACCTTGCTAGCCGGGACCTTATTTATCCTCAAGCTCCTGACGTCGGCTTGAACCCCCCTCAAAACGCTTAAGACGCTGCCTGAGTCTAGGCTTAGTTGTTTAGAGAGCTTGAGCGCGAGCAGCTCGTGCATCTTCTCTAAAGACAGCAACGTATCCCACACGTCGAAAATAACTAACCTTATCATGTTTGAGCACCCTCCTTAATGAATCAAGTAAGGCATTATAGGTTTTGATCTCTAGGGCTTCAAGGCTTGACCTCACAACTTCCTCAGAACCTCTATTAAATCAGGTGTTAGACCCCACTCCAACGTCTGAGCTATTTCCTCGAGGTGTTTCACGTTCTCTGTTTTAACGACCGCTGCTAGGTAGGGTTCGCGTATCACGTAATTCAGCGCTATCTGAACTACGGGTTTGTTTATTCTCGTAGATATCTCAACTAGCTTAGGGTGTCTCAGTACCTCACCCCTCTCCAGTGGTGTGTAGGCTTGAATAGTTACGTGGTGTTTCAGCGCTGTAGGGAGTAGGGCTTCCTCGATCTCTTTCCTTAACACGCTGTAGTGTACTTGATTAAGGACTATGTCAGCTTTCTTAGTCGAGTTTATCGCTTCCACCAACTCCGACTCGTCGAAGTTGCTCACGCCTATGTACCTGGTAAGCCCTTCATCAATTAAAGACTCGAAATTCTTTACTTGTTCTTGAATACTTAACGTCGGGTTAGGCCAGTGAATCAAGTATAGGTCGACCTCGTCAACCCCCAGCCTCCTGAGCGCTGCCCTACCGTGCTTAAGTACGTCGTACCTGCTCTTCAGCCTATCCGGGAGCATCTTAGTTATTAAGAAGACTGAGTCTCTACCAACATGCTTAACCACCCTACCCACCAACTCCTCAGCCCTCCCGGAGCCGTACATCTCCGCAGTGTCTATCGTGTTAAGACCTAACTCAACGCCCTTAACTAACGTCGTGAAAGCGTCGTTCTCGTTCCTTATACCCCACGTGCCTAGAGCGATCGCCGATATCGTTTCCCCCGTGTTCCCTAGAGACCTCCTCTTACTGAGGACCGCCTCAACCAAACGCGAACACCAAGATTAATATTATGTCTTGGAAGATATTTTTGTGGGTAGCTGATTGAGTGAGGGTGTTGAGATCTCGGTCGCTGAGTGGAGGGCTAGCCTAGAGAAGTTAGGTGAGGTCTTACTAAGTATTTCGAGAGAGATAGGGTTGGAGGGGGTGGTTAATTCCTTGAGCAAGAGGGTTAAGAACGCTTCAGAACTCCTAGACGCTGACAGGATTAAGGCTTTGATAATTAAGAACGAGCACGCGCTAGCCTTCATAGCCGCGAGCCCGGAAGAATCTAAGAAGATCGTTTCCGTGAGGACAGGGGCAGGCTTAGTCAGGATACCTATATACCCTAGGGAATTCTACGTAACTCAAGCAGGTCCTTACGGCATTAAGTGTACGTGTGAGGACGCCTTAATGACCTCAGCTAAAGCCGATAAAGCTTTGATGAGTATAGCCAAGGTCTTAGAAGCAGACCTCAGTGAGGTGAGGCCCCTACCTATATCGAGTAAGTACATCATATGCAAGCACACGCTAGCCCTAACATCACTCCTGAATAGGCTGGGCATCGTGAGACTTGATGACAGCAGGTTCGCGAAAGTGCTGAGGCTAGGTGTCGTGGTCTTAGCTTTGAGGGAGGGTTTAATCAACCAGAACACGCTTAAGGAATCGGAAAACCTGACCACACTCCTCAGCGAGTTAATTGAGGTCGGAGATTAGCTCGCCGGAAGATTCTTCCAGGAGACTCGCAACAGTCTCCATCATCCCGATTGGAAGCCTCGCTCTTTAGGGTGGGAGGTGGTCAAAAGTTTTAAGATGGTTCTTCGTTTAAGGCATTGGTGTTGGGTGAGTCTAGCGAGCGATGAGCCCGCACCTCCCCGGAGCTGGCGGCGGGGCCTGAGCAAGTGATGCAGCACCCGTGAGGGGCTCTGAAAGATGAGGGAAAGCCCCAGAGGGTGCAGAACCCCCGCCATGAATAGCGGGGAGCGTCAGCGTAATCATTGCTGAGTCTTAGAACATCTCTTCTCTAGCACGTCGCTGAAGAGGAACCATAGCGTGAAGATCCCTAGAGATAGCCCGACGCCTATGGCTATCCCCCAACCGAGTGAGGACCTTATCTCAGGGCTTAAACCAGTTAAGTCGACTATCATTGAGAGTCCGAAGAAGAACATGAGTATGAATAGCAAGCTCTCAACCTTCTTCTCGAAGACTACCGCCTTGCTAAGTATGTCTAGAGCTAGCATCAAGATCAGCAACATTATGACGACGCTCGTCACGCGCGTGACGTACGTTATCAGCTCCGTGTATGTTCCGGAGGTCGCTAGAGCGAACACCCTGATAATCATCGTTATAGCTAGTAACGCGATCCCTATATCGGCTATCATGATCGTTATCGTTGCTACGGAGAATCTTAGACCGCCCGGCACCAGCTCCTTAACGAGGTCTTCGAGGTTGCTCACCCTCACGACCCACCTAATAGCCTTATTTATTAGCTTAGCTAGGAGGATTGAGAGCAGGATTATGCCTACAGCTACCACCACGTAGGGGATTAACCTAACGGTGCTCCTCAAGACCTCGTATAAGATGTCCGTTAACTCCACCGCGAACCACCTACACCCATGAGAGCCTCATGATTAATTCATACAACAACAATATTAAGAATGAGAGGAACGCCAGAGCTACTAACTGTATGAATAGTCTTAAGACCCTCTTAGAGGTCTCTACGGTGAACGTGTAGCCTATAGTGCTTATCGAGTAGACTAGCTTGCCGTAACCGTAGGCAGTCCTCGGGGGTACTACCGAGGTCTCGGGAATCGCTAGGACACAAACGAATAAAGCGAGTAACTTGAGGAGTGTTGCGATACTGAATACCAGTAGTGGGGCGTCAGGCAGGTATCTCCCGAGAACGGACGCTATGAGTAAGCCGACGGCGCTGGATGAGGTCAGGAACGTGGATGCCTTAATCACCCCTAGAGACTCAACGTACTTAGAGTATATCGCCGAAGCTATTAAGTTAGCTCCTATGAAGGTTGCTGAGAGGATCGCTGAGACCAAGACGTGCGTTAGCGGGTTGCCGAGGAACGGTATTGAGGATGTGAAGGCTACGTTGAGAGCTACTGCGAGGACGTACGCCTTATACCCTCTCCACAGGTAAGGACCTACCACACCGCCCAGATTACCGGCTATGTTGAGGGCTATGGTGATGTAGAGCGGTGAGTTCATAGACTTAAGTAGTTGAGGCCATGCAAGACCTATCAGGTTACCCCCGCTCATCATGAGGATCAGCATTAAGAAGGTGTTCGCTTTCCTCACCTCAACCTCCTCTATCTTTCTAGACTCCCTCAACTCCCTGAAGTCTTTGGGCATGTCGTAGTATATGAGGGCGGCGGTCGAGAACAGCCCCACCACCGAGGACGTTACGTATGCTACGTAATACGATGTTGGGGCGTCGATGAACGCCGTTATCAGCATCGAGTATATAGATCCTAGGAGTGAGGACGCCGCACCTAAGGCAGACCTCAAAACACTTATCTCAACGAATTCTTCCTGGACGAAGACGTTGAGTAGAGCGACGTTTAGTAAGACCCCTACAGGTATTGTCACGGTCAGGGCTACCCCGTAAACAATTATGAGTATGTCCGGGAACCCGATCAGGAAGGGTAGCGTAGCGAATAAAAGCCTCTCAAGCCCGTGAACCAGCAGTAGCTTCGTCTTTATGTTCCTGGCTAGGGCTTCCGGGTAGTTATAGATTAGGTACGATAAGATGACGTTCATTAAAGCCGCGAAGAAAGTCACTTGAGATAACGCGTTGAGTGTGTAGCCTGAGTAGGTGAGCATGGGGACGAAGAGTCCTCTAGTCACCGCTACGTAGAAACCGCCGAAAAAAGCTTCCAAACCCATCAAGATCTTCGCGATGTTCTTCCTCACCGCTCGCACCAGTCACATAAGATTTAGCGGCGGCTCTATATAGGTTTGGAATCCTTCATGGATCCGTAAACGGTTACCGCGATACCTACCAGAGCTAACGCCATCCCTTCCAGGGTCTCCGCCTGCACTCGCTGACCTAGTATGAGGGTTGCTAGGAGGGTGGCTCCGGGAGGCTCCCCTAAAGCTATTGATGTGACTACGTAAGACTTCATCCTCTTTAGTAGGTAGTTCATCAAAGTGTGACCGCCTAACATAGGTATCATAGCTAGTAGGAAGACGTAGGTCCATGAAGTGGTTGTGGCCGGGAGTATGCTTGACTTAGTTATTAGGGCGTAGGCGAGGAGCGTTATCGAGGCTGACGTGTACGCGGCTATGGTGTAGTTGGTTAGGGGCATGCCGGCCTTCCTGGAGACCCTGCCTAAGTAGAAGTAGCCGGCAGCGCACAGCGAGCCTACGAACGCTAGGGAAACCCCCTGAACGCCTGCCTCACTACCTAGCTGAGGCCTCGTCGCTATGACGACCCCTGCGAAAGCTGTGGCAAGCCCCAGGATCTCGGCACTCCTTATATTCTTGTGTGCGATGCCCTCGAGTAGAGCGTTTATTAAGGGGTACATGACCACTACGGTGGTGGAGAGCGCTACAGGTATTAAGAAGAGGGACTCCATCCAGGTAAGGAAGTGTAGGCCTAGCAAGACGCCCGCTACGGCGGGCCATAAGTACGTTGACGGGTTGGTAGTGCCTGAACCGGAACGCTTGGCAACCCCCTCGAAGATCTTGTAGGATAGTATGAGAACAGAACTCACGAAAACCCTCCAGAAAGCGCATACTAACGCCGTAGTGCCTGAGAGAATCACGAGGACTGAAGCAGAGGATATACTCACCCAAGCAATAATCATTAACGCGACGTCAGCGAGGGATGCCCGCTTCCCCGCACTAGCCGGGCCGCCGACCCCTCCCAAGCAACTCAGTACCTCGTCAAGCGGTGTCCGGGGGCGCGGTTAAAGGATTCGTTAAACGGAGGCTTCCCTCATCACCTTAGCTAACTTCCCGTAAATGACTTGATCATCTATTAACTCACGCAACTTCCTCAACACTTTCTCGACGTCGTACTTGACTCTGTAGAAACTCACGCTATTGTCTGAGGTATCGTATATCGCGTACGAGGCCCTGACATCCCCGTCTCTGGGCTGGCCAGCGCTCCCAGGGTTTACCACGGTTGCTTTCCCAACCTTCCTCAGGAATTGGTGGTGGGTGTGCCCCACGAAGTACGTCAACACCCCTAACTCACACCCTTTCCTCCCGGCGCTTAACCTGTAGGACTTCCTTTCTTGGAGTAGGAAGCATATCTCCTCGTTGCTTAGCCATGGGTATAGGTACCCGTAGAGCGGTTGCTGCAGTGTTCCGTGCACGAGTATTATCGCGGGTTCGGCTGACTCAATCTTAAGTGTTTCAGGTAGGTCGCTCAGGAATTTCCTATCATTATCTGATAATTTCCTCATCGATATAGCGTTCCTCGTATACTCGCTCACGTCATGTAGTTCGTGGCCGCACCTGCAGTCCACGTTCTTACCTACCGCCTCGTCGTGATTCCCCTTTATTATCTTAGCGCCGGCCCTCCTCACCTCGTCTAGTACTAGGTCTGGGTCGGGGCCGTAATCAACTAAATCACCTAACACCACGACCTCGTCGTAATTCCTGGCTACCTCCAGGATAGCTTTCAGTGAGTCGTGGTTTGCGTGTATATCTGAGATCAGGAGTATCCTACTCATACTCACTCACCTACTAAAGCGTATTCCTTCTCCTTAATAAAGACGACGAGTAAAGCTCCAGCAGCTATTATCACTGAAGCGTAACCCACGTTCCTAGTCACCACACTTAAGTCGGTTGTCTCAGAGCTTATCGTGAATTGGTATACCACGTTATCCACTAAATATGCTTGAGTCTCCTGCACTACCAAGACCTGAGTCGTTATCTTGCCGTAACCATACGCTAGGAAGCCTTCCGAGTCGTAGTACCCCTTGAAGTAATTGATTAGTAAGCTGACGTTACGCCTCACGTTCCCAACCCTTAAGAGGATTGTGTAGTGCTGGTTCTCTAACTCTACGTTCTTGCCCGCGTAACCCTCACCGTATATTAGTTTAGCGGCGTTAAGCCTGCTCAGCAATATCCTGGTAGTGTCTAGGGGGGTTTCCGCGATGTAGTTCTGGACGTTAGGTAATTGAATCACCGCGTAATCCCTGTACGGGGTTCCGTCGTAGGTGTACTGCAGGTTCACGACCTTCACGCTACCTACCTCGGGCAATGCCGTGAGTATGTAGAAACCCCCTAGAATAATCGATAGTATGACGACCGATAGAACAGCCTTAGACGCCTTACTAAGCCCTCTTGTTTTAGGGTACGTGAATATGAGGTAGGGTAGTGACCTGATGTACTCCACGAACCTCAACTCCTTAAGTCTTGAACGATCTACCACTACCGGCAGGAGCGCGATGCCCGCTAGGAAGCCCCCCGCGTGAGCGAAGACAGCGACACTACCCGCTACCCTGGCGTACCCGTAGAGGACTTGGGTAACGAACCAGAGGATGAGGTAGAACGATGCTCTCATAGAGAAGCACGCCGGGAATATGAAGAATATCCAGCAAGCTGTTAGGGAGGTCCCCGGGTAGAAGATGAGGTAAGCTCCTAGAACCCCGCTTATAGCTCCTGAAGCCCCTATAGCCGGGATAGCGTAGGAGGTGAGGCCGCCTAAGAAGCTGAACGTCACGTGGAAGAGTGTTGCTGAAACCCCTGAGACGAGGTAGAGTAGTAAGTACCTGAAACTACCTAGGACGTCCTCAACAGCTCTCCCGAAAATGTATAGGAAGTACATGTTGAAGAATATGTGGAATATGTCTGCGTGCAGGAACATCGACGTGAATATCCTGTATAGCTGGGTCGGTTCCTGAATCAACGCCGGGACGAACCCGCCACTACTAACCCAGTAATTACTTATCTTTGTGAAGAAATTCTCGTATGAAGTTATCAAATACACTAACACGTTAGCCAGTATCAGCCCTATAGTTGCTTTAGGCCTCCTCCTATAATGCGTGTCCCCTATAGGGAAACCCATACTATACCTCACTAAGCACCGCCTCAACCAGTCCCTAATACATTAACGAAACACATTATAAAAACCTCCCCTCACATAATTGTGTGGTGTGAGTGTATGAACTTGGTTGAGGGTCTTAAGATACTCGTAACAGCTTCGACGAGAGGTATCGGGAGAGGTGTTGCGGAGGTATTGCTAGCTAACGGCGCTACAGTCGTGATTAACGGTAGGGAGAGGGACAGGGTTGAGGGGGTCGTCAAGGAGTTGAGGAGTAGGTTCGGGGACAGGGTTTACGGAGTCGCGGCTGACTTAACCGTTAAGGAGGATGTGGAGAGGCTTGTTGATGAGGCGGCTAGGTATATGGGCGGGATTGACACGCTGGTCTACATTACCGGGCCGCCGAAGCCGGGCACCTTCAAGGACTTGAGTGAGGGGGATTGGGAGGTTGGTGTGAGGTTACTCGTACTTAACGCTGTGTGGATGGTTCGTAAAGCACTCAACTACTTAAGGAATTCCAAGAACCCCTCAATAATATTCTTCACAGGGACCGCGGTCAGGGAGCCGGACCCGTACCTAACGCTCTCAAACGTTCTCAGGGTAGGTATTCACGGGTTGATGAAGACTTTAGTGAGGGAGTTAGGTCCTGAGGGTATCAGGGTTAACGCGGTCATGCCCGGCTACATAGAGACTGACCGGGTGAGGAGCGTTTTAGAGACCAGGGCTTCTAAGGAGGGCAAGCCTTACGACGTGGTTTACAGGGAGTTCGTACAGCAAATACCTCTTAGGAGGATTGGGAAGCCTGAGGAAGCCGGGTGGTTGGTCGCTTTCTTAGCGAGTAGGTACGCTTCATACATTCACGGAGCTTCAATACCTTTAGACGGCGGTCTCCTCAGGTCGCAATTCTAGCTTGTTTCTTCAAGACTTAACTCCTTATATAGCTTGAGTGTTTCCTCCAACTCATCCTCACTTATCTTCGAGATTACGATGCCTGCGTGGACTATCACGTAATCCCCGACACCTACCTCCTCGTCCGTAGCTACTATGACCTCCTTAGTAACCCCTCCTAAGTCTACCTCAGCGTACGTTATGGCTCCCTCACCCCACTTCCTGACGATCTTGGCCGGAACACCTAAACACATCAGCGACCCCTCAACATATCCTCGGTAAGTTAATTGATTTAGGCTCTATTAAGACTTTACCGCCGACCTCCGTGATGCCCACGACCCTGCCTCTGAGGAAGTTGTTCGCGGGCTCCACAACCTCACCTATGATCTCTGAGTTCACCTCACCCACCTCCCTCAACCTCTCGAGGATTTCGTTAGCTTTGCCGCTATCCACGGCGAGTAGCGCGACCCCTTCCGAAGCCATGGATAGGTAGTCAACACCCATTGCTTCAAGGAAATCCCTCACCTCATCCCTCACAGGTATCCTATCCTTGCGAATCGTTATCGTCACGTTGTTTGCGCGCGCCCACTCGTTAAGTACTGAAGCTAAGCCCCCTCTCGTAGGGTCTCTCGCCGCGTGCACGTAATCCCTGAACTCCTCTATGACTTTGAGGACCGTCTTAGCTAGGGATCTCGTATCACTCTTAAGCCCCTTAACCTTATCAAGCAGGCCTAGCTGTGCCGCGAGTATCGTCGCGCCGTGCT
>JAJHQR010000027.1 GCA_020833255.1 Desulfurococcaceae archaeon
AGCCTTGGTAGTCGTCCCAGGACCTAGGAAGTAGAGAATGTCGGGGAGCATGTAGTCCTCGATAAAATACTTGGCAATACCCCACTTCTCCTCCTCGGAACCGCTGACTAAGTCCTTAGAAGGTACTACGAAACCCTCAATGAGGGGTGTGAGCGCGTACCCGTATAAACGCACGTTCAGCAAATCTTCTTTAAGCCTAGCCTCATCAACGTCAGCGACCTCGGCATGATCTACCACGGCAACGCCTTCCTCAAACCTTACCACCACGTCAGCCGCTGCCTCAGGGGAAGTCGCGAAAACGCCTGAATACATCTTGACTCCGGAAGGAACACCTAAGATAGGTACCTCAGACCCTACAACACTTAACACGTCCCTAGCCGTGCCGTCACCGCCGACGAAAACTATTAAGTCAACGCCGTGTTCTAAGAAAGCCTTAACAACCCTTAATGTATCCTCGCGCGACGTAACGCGCTTGCCGGGTTCGGGCAGGTCCAAGCACGTAAACCTTAACTTACTTGAGCTTAGGTAATCACAACCCATAACGGAATTAGCCGCTATTATAATCCCTTGAAAGCCTTTCCCAGCTAACGCCTGAAGAAACCTGACAGCTCTTGAAGGGGCGACGGGCTTAGCCCCCCTCCTCACAGCTTCCTCATAAAGATCTTCATCAGTTCCTTTAAGCCCTACCGATCCCCCCATACCGGCAATAGGGTTCACAACGAAACCTAGTCTCATCTTAGCGAGCCGCCTCAGAGGAGGTGTTTTTAAGTTTCCTGACCACTCAACCTACTCAGGTACTCATACGTTGGAGCCATGGTCTTCGGGTGATTAGCTACTAAGACGTCTAAGCGCTTAACGGAGGTATTGGTTGGCGAGGACTTAACCGCTTGCGGATCCCTGTAGGCAAGCTCCACTATCTCCTCATAAGCCTTAGCCAACCTGTCGATATTCTCCTTAGTTTCCGTCTCAGTTACTTCAATCATGTGAGCTTCCTTAACTATCAACGGGAAGTATATGGTCGGCGCGTGCAAACCCCTATCAAGCAAAGCCTTAGCCACGTCCTCAGCGCTGACACCGGTTTCCTTAAGGAGATTCTCGAAACTCACGACAAACTCGTGCTTACGCCACCTGTTCTCACCGTAAGGTAGTGTGACCCCCCTCAACCTCCTCAACTTACTCATTAAGTAGTTAGTGTTGAGAACGCTTACCTCAGCAACCTCTCTTAGGGCGGGTCCTAAAGTAGCTATGTAGATGAAGGACTTCACTATAGGCACTACGTTACCGTAGAACCACGACACCCTGCCTATAGTCCTGCTCAGGTCGTACCTCAACTTATATGAACGACCGTCAAAACCCACTATAGGTACGGGGAGGTAATCCACTAACCCCTTCTTAACGCAGACAGCGCCGGCTCCCGGACCCCCGCCGCCGTGAGGTGCCGCGAAAGTCTTGTGAAGGTTTAAGTGAACTATGTCGAAGCCCATGTCGCCGGGCCTGACCACGCCTAATATGCCGTTTAGGTTCGCTCCGTCGTAATACATTAACGCGTCCTTCCCATGTATAAGATCCGAGATCTCTATAATGCCTGACTCAAATATGCCGAGCGTGTTAGGGTTCGTTAACATCAAGCCCGCGGTATTATCGCTTAACACGGACTTCAGAGCCTCGATATCTGTCTCACCGTTGGGCGCGGTAGGTATCTTAACTACTTTGAAGCCCGCCATAGCCGAGCTAGCCGGGTTCGACCCGTGGGCTGCTTCAGGAACTATCATCTCGTTCTTATTGTCGTTGCCTCTGTCGTGATGGTACTTCTTCATTATGAGAGCGCCGACGAACTCGCCGGCAGCGCCTGCTGGGGGTTGCAGCGAGCACTCGTCCATCCCCGTGATTTCCGAGAGCCACCTCTGCATCAAGTACATTATCTCAAGAACTCCCTGAACTTCTTCCTCGTCTTGGTACGGGTGTAGGTCCGTTATTCTAGGATCTGAAGCAAGTTCCTCACAGATCTTCGGATTATACTTCATCGTGCAAGAACCTAGAGGTACCGGGCCAACGTCAACCCCGTAAGACATCTGGGACAACCTATTATAGTGCCTAACGACCTCTACCTCACTCAAGTTAGGTATCTTAAGCTCGCTACCCCTAGCCAGAGACTTAGGCACCTTACTTAAAGCTTCTGAAGCCTCGTCAGCGAATTCCTCGTCTATCAGGAACGTCTGCTTGCTGAAATCACTTACCTCGAATATTATGGGCTCGTCCCACTTAGCTTGCCTAAAAGGCACCCTCAACCACCCCCCAACGCTTCCTCAAGGACTTCCACCAGTAAGTCTATGTCTTTCCTAGCGTGTAACTCAGTAACGCATACCAGACTGCAATCACTTAATTCTCTGTAAAACCTGCTGAGAGCGGGGCCGATACCGATCCCCCTACTAGACAACGACTTAATGACTTGATCAGCGTCCTTACCGCGGAACCTAACACCTACCTCGCGGAAGTGTAGCGACTCAGGGAATAACGGTTCTGCGACGCCCGCGCTCAGCAAGCGCTTAATTAGGTAGTGTGTCCTCCCGAGAATAGCCTCACCAAGCTTCCTAAGCCCTTGCGAGCCTAGCAACGTCAGGTAAACCGCGGCCCCGACAGCTTCTAAAGAGGAATTAGTGGTTATGTTGGAGGTCGCTTTCTCCCTCTTGATGTGCTGTTCCCTGGTTTGAAGTATCATCGTGAAGCCTAACTCGTCACCGCCCTGAGTACGCGTAGCGCCTATCAGCCTCCCGGGCAACTGCCTCAGCAACTCCTTATCGTCGTTTATGCCCAGGATCCCTGCCGATGGACCCCCGTAATTCAAGCTTATCCCGAGGCCTTGAACGTCCCCGACCACTATGTCAGCGCCTAAGTTGCCCGGAGCCTCGAAAACACCTAACGTTAAGGGATTCGAGTAAACGATGCTTAAGGCGTTAAACCTGTGCGTCTCATCAATAATTTCCTTGATAGCGGACTCAACAACGCCGAAGAAGTTGGGTGTTTGTATGAAGACTGCCGCGACGTTCTGGTCTAGCTTGCTTCTAAGATCACTTAAGTCTGTCTCGCCAGACTTAAGATCAACCCGAACCTTAACGATCTCTAAGCCGGCTCCGAAACCCCAAGACCTCAACACGTCGATTATCTCGGGATGGACTGAGTCGCTGACCAAGACCTTCTTTCTCTTCTTTACTCGAGCAGCCATCAAGACCGCCTCAGCTGAAGCCGTGCTACCGTTATACATAGACGCGTTAACTATCTTAACCCCGTATAAGTTGGCCATGAGGCTTTGATACTCGAACAAGGCTTGCAGCAAACCCTGAGCTATCTCTGCTTGGTAAGGGGTGTAAGCGGTGTAGAACTCAGGCCTAGACAACACTGCTTTCACGACTGACGGCACGTAGTGCTGGCACACGCCGCCGCCGATGAAGGACGGGGTGGTGCTTAAGCGGTTCTTAGAGATTATCTCGTTGAATAACCTCCTCACACCATACTCGGTTAAGGGCTTGCCGAAACCAACGCTTAATCCTCTGTTAAGCATTATCTCAGGCGGGATATCATTAAACAGGTCTAGCACGTCGCTTATGCCGAGCTCTCTCATCAACTCCTTCTTAACGTCCGGCGAGGAATTAGGTATCCAATTATGTGGCATGGTATTCTCCTCGTAATTCTCAACGACTTAATTAAAATGCTTTAACGCTTTAATATAGGTGGGGGTGCCTAAAATAGTTAAGGAAGTACCTCTACTAAACGTTCAGAGGGAGCTAGGGGGTAATGTAGGCGAGTTCGCTGGCTGGCTCACGTCCATGGATTACGGGAACCCGCTGGAAGAACACGTAAACACGAGGACCTCGGTCTCCGTATTCGACGTGTCTCACATGGGTAGGTACGTGATCAAGGGCAAGCGAGTGTTTGAGTTCCTGCAGAAGCTCGTATCCAAAGACCTCGGCGACGTCGGTGTTGGGAGGATGAGTGGTCCGGTGCTGTTAATGAACGAGAACGCTGGTATCAGGGACGACATCATGTTATACAACGTTGGTGAGGATTTATGGCTTGCCGTCGTTAACGCGCCCAACGTCGAGAAAGATCTTGAGTGGATGAACGCGTGGAGGGTTAAGTGGGGTTATACGGACGTGGAGATAGAGAACGTCACCCTGAAGTCGTCCCTGATAGCTGTTCAAGGACCTAAAGCTGCTGAGGTGATGGAGGGTCTCGGCTTCGGGGAAGCTAAGGACTTAAAAATCCTTGAGTTTGCTTACGGCGCTGAGGTGACGGGGAGGAAGACCGTGTTGGTGAGTCATTCGGGTTGGACTGGTGAGGAGGTTAGGTCGTTCGGTTTCGAGATCTGGACTGACGTGGATCACGGCGCGGAAATACTGAGGAAGTCCGTAGCTCTAGGGGCTAAGCCGGCCGGACTCATAGCTAGGGATACGTTAAGGCTTGAGATGGGTTACCTCCTAATAGGTCAAGACATGGATGAGAACACGAACCCTATTGAGGCCAGGTACTGGCTACCGATATCGCTGGAGAAGGAAGACTGTGTTGGATGTCCTAAGCTTAGGGAAATATACGAGAGAGGGGTTTCCAGGATTAGGGTAGGGCTTAAACTCAAGAAAGGGTTGAGAATCATTCCCAGACACGGCACAGGGATTTACGCTGGCAACAACTTGGTGGGAAGAGTGACTAGCGGTGCTTTCTCACCATACCTGAACGCGGGGATTGCGATGGGTTACGTGAGCGTCACCCACGCGTATATAGGCTCGAGACTAGATCTCGACGTGAGAGGGGGGAGGCAAAAAGCTAAAATTGTTGACTTCCCATTAATTTGAGGGACTCGAAATGGGTGAGCAGCAAATAATTGTGAGGACTAAGCTGGGGGAGTACCTAGTACGTAAAGACCTACTCTACACAGCTAAAGACGAGTGGGTGAGGATCGAGGGGGATGTCGTGACTTTAGGGATCACAGACTACGCGCAGAAGAAACTGAAGTACATAGTTAACGTTGAACTACCCGAGGTAGGTAAGAAAGTGGGCGTTGACGACGCGGTAGCGACTCTTGAGTCCGTTAAGGCAGTAGCAGAGGTTTACACGCCCGTTGAGGGAGACGTTATCGAGGTCAACGAGGAACTAACTGAGAAGCCCGACTTAATAAACACAGACCCCTACGGGCGTGGATGGATAGTTAAGTTGAGGGTTTCAGGAATCGATAAGAACAAGTTGTTGAGTCCGGAAGACTACGCTGATAAAATCTCTAAAGAATAGGGTTTTTAAGTTTTTAAGACCATAATTAAGTGGTATTCCCTTTAGTGAGAGCATGTACCTCAGGATGCCTCCGAGAATAAAAATACTTGAAGCGACTGGGGCAGTAGCTGACGGCAGGGTCATGAGGTTAGGTGATAAGACTTTCAAAGTAGTTTCTTCAGAGGGTGACAGGACCTACGCAGTATACGTGGATCTGGAGAGGGGGGAGGCGTGTAGCACGGATAACGGGACAACATACAGAAACTACGTAGGCTACCCGATAATATCCTCACTATTCGTTTTAGGGAAGCTACCTTACGACGCAGAAATAGGTAAGTCACTCACCAAAATAGATTGGAGATACCTTAACGAGACACTCAAAAACTACGCTCTGGTTGAGGAGAAGGTTAAGGAGATCGCTAAGGGTAGGGGGGTGGCCCCAGAACTCATAGATAAGTATGTTGACGAGGTTTACACGCAATTAAGGAAGATGAAGCTGATTAAAGTGAGTAAATGCCTTAATCCTTAGCTTAGCCGTGAATAAGACAGAAAAGTTTATTTTTCCTTATTATAGAATTTATCTTAGTGGGAGTGATGAGAGCTAAGATAGCTGTGGTTGACGGGTATCCGCTACTCATGAATCTTTACGAGCCCTACAAGCATAAAATCAACGAGTATAACATGCTCATCAAGGATAGCGGGTACTACTTAAAACCTCTTCATTTCGTGTACATTAAATCACCTAAGAAGTTCCTCAGTATTAGATACGTTTATTTCGGTAGGTACTGGTACAGGGTATACAAGATTACGAGCTCACGTAGTAAGTCCAAGATTAGGTGGATATATGTCGGTAAGGAGAAACCTGACCCCACGCTACCTGACCCGCCGTTAAATCCTTTTGAGGGTATATACGTCTTAGCAGTGGGCAGCGACATATTGTTGAGTGAGAAGAGCTATAAGGCTTTAGCCAGAATCTCCGAGAGTTTCCACGGCGTCAACGTTTTCGAGGGTAAGGTAGTGGATCTAACAAAGCAACAAGAGGAATCAGAACCTCAAGACTTCTGGCCTCTCATTATTTAATTCATTGCGCACACGCTCTAGGTACCGCTCCCTCTCGAAATCGTTTAAGAGGACATCAACCAAACTCTGAGGTAGTTTAGTGAAGACCTGCTCAGGCTTGTTTATCTTATGAGGCAACTTAACTAACTCTATAGGATGACCCGCGATAACTACTCTCTCCTCACGCACGTTAAGTATCTCAAGTATTTTCTTGGAGGACTGAGGCACTATAGGATAAAGCATAACACCGAGCGTTAAGACCGCTGTGAACCCCACGTTCAAAGTGTTCTTGACGTCGTTAACGTCTTCCTTAATCTTAGCCCAGGGTGCTTTAACGTTGATGTACTGATTCCCTCTCTCACCTAACTTGACTATCAACTCGCTGGCTTCCCTGAGCCTAGCTCTATACATCAAAGACTTGTAGGAGTTCCAGACCTCATCAACGTACTTCCTGAACTCTAAGTCAGCACTACCCGTTAATCTCGCGTCATCAACCACCCCGTCGAAGAACCTGTATATCAGAGTCAACACTCTGTGAATAAAGTTCCCTATGTGATCGTTTAACTCGTTATTAACGAACCTCACGAACTCAGACCACTTGAAGTTCGTGTCCTTATCCTCCGGTCTCATTCTTATGAGTGAGTATCTCCAGTAATCCGTGTTATTAACTATCTTTAACGCTTCATCGATCCAGACACCGACCCTCCTACTCTTACTGAATTTCCTCCCCTCATACATTAAGTACTCAGTAGCTGAGATTATGGTCGGTAAGACGTATGGTTCCCCGGTAGCCATGAGGAGTGCGGGTAGTATGACGGCGTGGAAAGGTATGTTGTCCTTACCTATGAAGTACGCGGTCTTGGCACCGCTGTCGAGCCAGTACCTAACCCAATCACCCTCCCTACCGAGCTTAGCGAAGTATTCCTTAGTTGCTGAGAGGTAGCCTAACAACGCGTCAAACCAGACGTAAATAGTCTTGTCTTCAGAGCCTGGGAAAGGTGATGGGATGCCCCACTTATTATCACGCGTGAGCGATCTCGGCGCTAAGCCCGTCGTCTCTATCCATGACTTAGTGAAGTTCTTCACGTTCTCGTCAAGCAGGTCATGCCTCGTTACCCACTCAAGTATGTTTTTCTCGAGTTTGTCTAGTCTGAAGAACCAGTGCTCCCTCTTCCTAAAGATGGGGGTAGACCCGCATAAGACACACCTAGGATTAATTAACTGCTCCGGCTCCAGAAGCCTCCCGCAATTATCGCACTGATCCCCTCTAGCCCCTTCAAAACCGCAGTAAGGGCACACACCCTCCACGAACCTGTCGGGGAGGTATATCTTGTCTTTAGGGCAGTAAGGAATTACCTGCTCCCTCTTATCGATAAATCCGTTCTCGTAGATCTTCAGCATAAACCTCCTGACAAACTCTTTATGTATCTCGTTCTCTGTCCTGGTATAGTTATCAAAAGATATGTTCCACAAACCCCAGAGCCTCACTATATACTCGTGCGAGGAATTAGTGAGCTCTACAGGTGACACGTTCTTTTTACGAGCCTCAACCTCTATGACAGTGCCGTGCTCGTCACTACCGCTCACGAAAACCACGTCCTCACCCATCATCCTCAGGAATCTGGCGAAGACGTCAGCGGATAGGACGCTGCCGATCATGTTACCTAAGTGTGGTACGGAGTTTATGTAAGGCCATGCGGAAGTGACTACCCACTTCCCCGTAACCACCCACCTCTTAGTAATAATATGGCAAACCTTCTTAATAACTAAAATTACTTCAAAACACCTTAATAGTTGGTGAGGGTTTAGGGTTGAGTAAGCATTACTTGTACCCTTTTCTGAAGAAGCTGGACGAATACTTCAGAGACAGGTTCGGGAGCGACCTAGACTTAGCCACCCTATTCAGTAATAGGGAGTTGAGGATCAAAGCCCTTAACAAGGTGAAGGAAGCACTATCTAAGGGGAGGAAGGGCAGGACCTCAAGCACCGGTCTCGGGGAGCGTGACGAGGACGAGTACCTAGCTTTCTACATGGGGCTCCTCATAGCTGGGTTCGCGGACGCGTGGGCTCTCAAGAAATACGTGGATAGCGAGGTCAAGGAATTCATAGAGTCGATGAAATCAGAGAATAGCAGGTTCTTATGGAGTGTCTCGCGCAGGCTGGGCATATCGAGCGAGTTACTAGTTAAAGATGATGAGTGCGGTTATAAGATAGTCTTAACTTCCGAGCCAAAACAGGAGATAGCTTGTTTTCAGTTTAGGTTGACGATACCTAAGTACTTGACTTACGCGGATAGACTCTTAGGTGAGTCCGGCTGGTCCCTGCTAGAGAATTACGTGAGAGACGGGTACGTGTACCTACCTAAGAATAAGTTCGTGCGCTTGTTAGAGGACCCGCTCAAGGAATACATGATTAAGTTATTTGATGAGTTGAGCGTTAAGCTAACTGAGGTTAGCGTCTTAGACGAGTTGAGGGATGAGATCGCCGAGCTTATTCGTAGGGAGTATAAACGCGTGCGTGCTGAGGAGCTCGGCGAGGAACGCCTGAGCGGAGGTGAGGTTAGGGAGGAGTTTTTCCCTCCGTGTATTAAGGAGTTAGTTAAGTCTTTGAGAGCTAGCGAGCACTTAACACATGTCCAGAGATTCGCTTTAACAACTTTCTTACTTAACGTGGGGGCCACGGTAGACTACGTCCTAGAGTTGATGAGGAGTGCGCCGGACTTCAACGAGAGGATAGCTAGGTATCAAATAGAGCATATAGCTGGTTTGAAAGGCGGTGGTAAGAAGTACAAGACCTACAGTTGCGTCAAGATGAAGGAGTTAGGCATGTGTGTGGCTGAATGCGGTGTTAAGACGCCGGTCCAGTACTACGTGAGATCGCTGAAGAACCTCAGGAAACCCAGCGAAAAACAATCTTCTCGTAACCAGGGGTCTTAAAGCCTCTCCTAACAGAGAATCTCAGAACGTTTTTCGGCTCGACCTCATACCCAACCCCCACATCAGCCTCCACTACCTCGAAATCCGGCGGGAAGATCCAGGCCACGCCGTAGTCGTAAGCAGTGATCTCAGGCTCGTATATGTTCTCGTAAACGTTGTCCCCCTTAATCAACCCACCCCTGAAGTTGATGAGGAATTCCACGAAGGGTCTTCTGAGCGAGCCTCTGAAACCGGCGTTAACCGACACTACCTTAGGCTTGCTCACCACCCCGTTAATCTTCACAACCTCCTCATCGAGGAATGACTGCATGTTATTCTTCATGTTCTCTAGCTCTACGTCAGGCCTCGTCTCTAGCGCTCTAGCGAACTCCTCCTCAGTATCTACGTACTCGTAGATGATTATTTGGTGGAAGTCCCCGGTCGGTAAGACTATGAAGTATCCGTAAGCGTATATTGGCTTCAAGTTATGAGTACCTTCCTATCTTCTTTAATAACCCTCAACACCACGGCTGTGGAGGTTCTCTGAACCCCTTCGAGAGTCCCTATCACGTCCAGTAGGTCGGAGAGTTCTTTATGATCTTTAACGTATACCTCGGCTACGAGGGTCCACTCACCCGTCACGTCATAGATCGCCTTAACGTTGGGTATGTTAGCCAGCTTACTAGCTATGTCTGAGTACTTCCTAACGTCTATTGAGAGAAATACGAGAGCTCTTAGATTAAGACCTACTAACTCAGGCGCTACCTCAGCAACTATCCTCTTTATGAGTCCCCTCTCCTTCAGCTTCCTTAAACGCATGTACACGGTGGAGGGGCTTACACCCAGTATCTTACCGATCTCCGAGTACGTGAGGTCCGCGTTTTCTTGAAGGATGTTCAAGAGTTTCTTATCTAACTCACTTATTTCCTGAACCACGTTAGCTCACCAATATGAGTTAGTTAAGTGAGGTATAAAAATTTGTTATTCAAGCTTTAGGAGCACTTAAATATTCTACTACCTCACCACCGGGTAAATTAAAGGTAAGACGTATTGGTTGATCAGTGCTAAACTCTATTTTCACCGCGTCCGTAACCTCACATAGCGGCAGGACTTTAATTATGTAGCTCTCGTCGTAAGAACTCTTAGAGCTCTCGTCGACCTCAAGCTCTATTAGTGAGCCGCTCATTATTGAGAAGCTGACCTCACCCCCTATCTCGGGAGCTAAGAGTTTTAAGACTTGATTATCGCTGGCTTCGAAAACTATGGTACCGCTACCCCTCAAGTCGTTCAACGCTGTCTTAAACGCTGAGGCGTAGACAGATCCCCTAACCTTGAACTCCAGGCTTATCTCAGGCACCTCGGATACGGGGACCTCTATAGACCTATACCTATACCTCCTCACAGTCACGGACTCGATGAGGAACTCGTAGAAATCCTCGCCAGCTCTGAGAACAACCTTATCCGATTTCTTAGGTTTGGGCAAGGTCCTCATCAAATTACTTAAGTTCACGCCGACCGAAGTCTCCTCCACCACGTTATAAGTCAGGAAACTAGATGAGGGGACGTAAACACTGACTAAAGCGACTTGAGCAGGGTCAAGCGCTTTAATCCTAAGACCGTCACTACCGAAAGTGAATAAAGCTTCATCCACAATACTGGAAATCATTTCGAGAATCCTGCTGAAAACCCTACCACTAGGATACTCAACAACGATCCTGAACCCCTCCTCACCCACCACACAACACCCCACACATATCGAATCACTCCACTTAAAAGACTAGGACCCCCACATATAATTCCAGCAAAAACAAATAAATTAGCGGCAACAAGAGAAACACAGGAAATGATGAAGAACATCGGAACCGATTGATGAAGAACCGTGTGAGGTCTGAAGAAACAACTTAAAAACCAGCAAAAACCATACTACATGGTGGCTCCGGTAGCTCAGTCCGGGAGAGCGCGGGGCTGTGGACCCCGAGGTCCCGGGTTCAAATCCCGGCCGGAGCCCCACCACCCAACCAACAAAAATTAAAAACAACATAAAGCCCTAACACAAAACGAAAACATATTTAGCTCTTCATACTAACGAAATTATAGGGCCCG
The DNA here is from genome assembly GCA_020833255.1 of Desulfurococcaceae archaeon. Lineage (GTDB taxonomy): Archaea > Thermoproteota > Thermoprotei_A > Sulfolobales > NBVN01 > Zestomicrobium. Next base: position 11,337 of record JAJHQR010000027.1, read on the forward strand.
TGGCCTAGCCAGGATAAGGCGCCGGCCTGCGGAGCCGGAGAACCCGGGTTCAAATCCCGGCGGGCCCGCACCAACTCAAACACCTATCTTAGAACTAGAGGGCTGTCCTTAACGGTTCACCCTCCGTAGAAGAGCGTGAATTATTGAGAGGATTTGCTAGGTGGGTAAAGCTTAAATAACTAAGTGATACTAGAATATTAGGCCCGGTGAATCCGATGAGTCACTCGAGCTTGCTCCCGGCTCTGACTCCTTATATGCTTATTTTCGGGGCTTTCACGTTGGTGTTTTTCAAGGTTGCTAAGGCGAGGATAATTTTTGCGAGGGTTTACGCTCTCGTTTACCTTGTTTTGTCTTTTGCGCTCTCGGTTTCAACGTATTTTACTGTCAGAAGTTCGGGGATCGTGTATTACGAGCTGGGGGGTTTCCCGCCACCTATCGGCATAACCTACGTTGTCGACGAGTTCTCCGCTTTTCTCGGTGTGATTGTCACGGGGCTTGCTCTATTCCTCTACCCTTTAATACCTGTTTTCCACTCAGGGGCTGACGAGTACTACCTAGCCCTCTACATAGGCTTAGTCGCAGGATTCACCGGAGTTCTTTACACAGGTGATTTATTCAATATGTTTGTCATGATGGAGGTAGCGTTATTGTCGACTTACGGGCTGGTAGCGCTCGGCGGTTCGAAACAGTCTTACAAGTCTGCTTTCGATTACGCCATGGTTGCCGGTGTTGGGGGACTCGTGTTCTTCATGGGAGCTGTTCTAATATATTTCGCGACAGGCACGCTTAACCTAGGGCATATGGGGTTGGTGATGCAGGGAGTCGCGACATGCTTTAAGGGGGTTTCACCCACCCCTACCAACGCTTTACGAGTCCTCGTTCTCTTTCTCTTCTGGGGGTTGGTTGTGGATGAAGCTCTCGCACCACTACACTTCTGGCTCCCGCCAGCCTACTCGTCCGCCGGACCTGTGGCTGCCTCACTGCTTGCCGGGGCGTCGGAAGGGGTTGCTTACTACGCGCTAGCCAGAATAGTCTACACAGTGCTGGGCGGGCTAAACCCGATTCTCGAATACTCTTTAAGGATACTCGGTATCGCGAGCATTATTGTGGGGGGTGTTGGAGCGCTCTACTCTAAGAGCTTGACACGCACGATCTCCTACACAGTCGTAATGGATTCCGGGTATGTCGCAATAGCCTTATCCCTCGGCCCCACAGGTCTTCAAGTCGCGTTAATTTATGTCCTAGCCCACTTAGTGGTGAAGCCGCTGCTATTCCTCACGGCAGGCTGGGTTAAGGGAGCATACGGTACTGATTCACTCGATAAGATCGAGGGCTCGTTCAGAGCTTCTAAAGCGCTTCAAGCATCCCTAATCATCGGCGCGCTAGCCGTGACAGGACTGCCCCCAACAATTTTCTTCATAGCTAAGTTGGGGGTTTACGTGAATCTCTTCAATGCTTTAAGCATGGACGTGACCATCCCCCTAGCACTCTTCACATCTCTCGCCGGCTCCTTACTCGCCTTAGCAGCCTTCCTCAAAGCGGTGTCAGCGACCGTGTTAGCGCCTCCTAGAGAGGCTTTCAAGCCAGTCTCAACAATTCTTAAAGCCTACCTACTAACGCTCACCGCCCTCACAATCCTTTTAGGAGTGGTCTACGGGTTTTTAATCAATCCCTTCATCTCGTCAGCATCGAACTCCATAGTAGCCGGGAGGCCCGAGTATCTTTCGGTAATCGAGAATATCTTGTTCTGTGGGGGTGTGTAGGTATGAGCATCCTGGATAAGTTGGTTAGCTGGGCTCGAAGCAGGAGTGTGTGGATGATACACTATTGCTCAGCTTGCGGGGCCGTCGAGTTCCCGCCCCTCGTAATGTCACCGCTTGACTGGGAGAGGTACGGGTATATGCCCGCCCCAACACCGAGGCAGAGCGACCTCTACGTCGGGATGGGTTATTTAACGAAGAAAACAGTTAAGCTCTTTCTGAACATGTATAGGCAGGTCCCGGAGCCGAGGTTCGTCGCCGCAGGCTGTAACTGCACCGCCACCGGCGGGTTGTACTGGGATAGCTACGCGACCTACAAGAGACTCGACGATTTCGTCGAGGTTGAGGGGTGGGTGCCCGGCTGCATGCCGATGCCCGACGACTACTTCAGCCTACTAGAGTATCTAAGGAAGAAGATCGCTAACTCGAGAATTGAAACACACATCTCCAGGATAAAGCCCGACGCTTTCGAGAAGATAGCTCGGTACGAGGATTTAGAGAGGCAGTGGCTCAAGGAATACTTAGAGAAGGTTTCGAAACAGGCCGGCGAACCCATTAACTACCAATTCACACCATCCTACCCTGATTGCTACGAGGTTTCCGATAAGCATAAGATATGCAAAGTTAGTGTTGAGAGAGATCGGCTGAGACAGGTTTTAAGGGAGCTCAAGGAGCAAGACTTCAAGTTATTCATTAACATCAACACGGTAGACTACCCCGATAAGGGCGTTATCGAGCTCTACTACATCCTCGAAAACCCTGAGACCGGGGAGCAGAAATGGGTTAAAACATTTGTTCCGAGGTCAAACCCCCTGGTGGACAGCGTGCACGACATATTTCCTCTCGCCCTCTACATCGAGAGAGAGGTTTACGAGATGATGGGGGTCGAGTTCAAAAACCACCCCTCACTAAGGAAGTGGATTCTGGAAGGCAACTGGGAAGGTCCTCCTCCCTTGAGGAAAGACGTCGACACCGCGGGATTCGTGATTAAAACAATGTATGGGGGGTACAGGTATGGGAGATAGGGAGTACCAAGTCCTATATTTCGGTCCGCAACACCCAGGCGCCCCAGGCAATATCGCGTTCAAGTTATGGCTAGACGGCGATAGGGTTGTGAAAGCCGAGGTAATCCCGGGATTCCTCCACAGAGGTTTTGAAAAGATGATGGAGAATAGAACCTGGGAGATGAACGTCACGATGAGCTACAGGTTCTGCGTCGAAGATCCTGACCACCTGGAGATCGCGTACGCGCTGGCTGTAGAGGATATTTACAGAGCTGAAATTCCCGAGAACGCTAAGTGGCTTAGGATGATCCAGGCTGAAATGGGTAGGGTAGCGTCTCACCTATTCTGGAGCCACTTCATAGGAGGGAGCGTCGGGTTAAGGACACCCGCTTACTGGGCTGTCGCGGCCAGGGAAGAGATTCTAAAATGGTTTGCCAGGATCTCTGGGCATAGAATATACCACAACCTCAGCGTTCCAGGAGGCATTAGGTACGCACTCCCAGAAAATTTCAAAGAGGAAACATTACGCGTTGTGAATTTCGTGGAGGAGAAAGCTAGGGATGTCGAAGACGCCCTACTTAGAAACAGTATCTTCAAGGCCAGGTTGAGAGGTCTTGGAAAATTGTCTGGGGAGGAGGCTTTAAGCCTTGGCGTGACAGGCCCTGTGCTCAGGGCCTCGGGCGTCAAGTATGATTTAAGGGTTAACGCTCCATACCTAAACTATGACAAGGTGAGGTTCGAGGTGCCGGTAGGGTCGGCGGGAGACGCGTATGAGAGGAGTGTCGTGAGGTTCAAGGAGATTCAGCAATCCCTCTCGATAATAAGGCAATCAGTAGAGGAGTTGAGGCCGGGCGAGCCTCTCAGGGTTAAGCTAGGTCTCTCAGCGCCTGCCGGGGAAGGAGTTGCTAGAGTTGAGTCTGCCAGGGGTGAGTACATGATCCACATAATAAGTCAGGGTGGTAGGAGACCGTATAGGGTGAGGCTGAAAAGCATGTCAATGCCTCTCCTCACCACAGTGGTTGACTACCTTATCTCTAAGGAAGAGGTAACTATTGCTGATTTCCCTGTAATCCTCGCGTCCCTCGACCCATGCCCGCCAGATCTCGACAGGTGATGACTGGATGGTCCTCCCAACACTCATTAAATCAGTTAAATACCTCGTGAGCAAACCTTACACGAGGATTGTGCCGAGGAAGTCTCAGCCATTCAAGACTGAGAGTATTAGGGGGGCGCACGTGCTCGATATGTTGAAGTGTGTTGGATGTAGTATGTGTCAGCAGGTCTGCCCCGCAGCCTGCATAGACATGGTTGTGGTTGAGGGCGAGTACCCTCAGAACCCTAAGAAGAGATTTCCTAGAATAGATCACTCCAAGTGCACTTTCTGCGGGTTATGTGTTGAGTACTGTCCTGTGGGAGCTCTCACGATGACGACCGCGACAGGTTACGAGCTATTCACTACGAGCAAAGACTCAACTTTCAAGGAGCCTCTAAAGTTAAAGGAAGCTCTTGGGAAGGTCACAGTAACTAAGGACTTGTTCACTAGTGCCTACGCCCAAGGCGTCATTACGAAAGAGAGCTCGAGTAGAGGGTGAGCCGTGATGGTTTCAATCGAAACAATACTATCTTTCACGCCCGTTCTCGCAGGATTGTTCACGCTTGCGATGATTATTTACTCGTTAAGAGTCTTCACATCAAAAAACCTCGGAGACACTGTTCTCGCGATCGATGCCTTGACTGTGGATCTAATCGTTCTAATGATTCTCGTTGCCCTATACTACAGGACGCCATACCTCCTGATAGGGGTTATCCCCTTAGCTTCCTGGATCTTCCTACTAGACCTCATCGTTTCAAGGTATTTGGAGAAGAGGCGGTCTAAATGATAGACACCATACTGTTCTATTTAGGGATAGGCCTGCTCTTCATCGGCGGGGTAATGGATATCATAGCGTCTATTGGTTTCTTTAAGTTTAAAGATTTTTACACACGACTACATGCGGCTACTGTAGGCGCTATTGGAGGGGGCTTCTACCCCTTGCTAGGGGTTGCTCTAGCCGTGATGGGACTTGACGTTGATCTTTGGTTTAAAGCCGTATTCTCTGGAGTCTCCCTCATCACGGCCGCTATAATCGCGTTAGGCGTCCCAGCAGGATCCCACATCCTTGCGAGAAGCGTCTACAGATCAAGAGAGGTTGAGCCTACCGTTATCGCAGATAGGTTGAGGGAGGACTTAGAAGGGGGTGGCAGTAATTGATGCTACTCATCCTATCAGCTTTGGCAGCGACTCTCGCGCTAGTATCGACGGTGATGGTTATCTACGAGAAGGACGTTGCGAGATCGGTGGTGCTTGCGGGCGTCGAATCCGTTTTCTACGCTCTCGTGCTAGCGGTCTTCCTGGCACCGGACCTGCTCATAGCCTACGTCGCTATAGGGCTAGGCTTAAACACAGCCATCCTCCTTTACGTGTTATCTAGGGGTGAGAGGTATGAGGAGGGCTGAAGTATTAATCCCGTTCGCAATAGGGCTCGGACTCTTCGCCCTAACATACTCTCTAGGGTTGCTTAATCCTGTGAGAGAGCTTACGAGCTTAGCACGCACATACCTCACGATAATCCCGGATAAAACCTCTACATACACTTCAATGAGTTTCGAGGTAGTCACAGCCGTAATATGGGATCAGAGAGGCTTTGACACGTTTTTCGAGACAAGCGTTCTCTTCCTAGCTATAATCGCGTCACTCTCGCTGATCTCCAAGACGGAGCTAAGAAACATCTTTTACTACCCGTCCACGCCCATCGTTAGGTTAGTCTCCAGAGTACTGGCACCCGTCATCATCATCGTGAGTTTGTCGGTAGCTATCCACGGGCACGTAACCCCTGGCGGCGGGTTCCAGGGCGGTTCAGTCTTCGTTGTCGCTCCGTTAATCATCATGCTCGCTTTCTCAAGCCAACGTCTAGGCACGCACGGCTTCAGGAGTGAGAGGTTCCTCTTGCTGAGAGCGCTCGGAGTGTCGATCATAGGTTTAGCAGGTCTCCTACCAATACTATACTCTAACGCTCTATCCGTTAACGCTTACCTATTCCAGAACCTAAGCAAGCCTGGGTCAGGCTTCAGCTACCCCGCCTTAATAGACACTCCTCTCTTCAAGATGCTCTTGTCGGGCTCTTTAATAATCTATAACATAGCTGAGTACCTAGCTGTTCTCACGGGCTTCACCATAGCCTTATACTACTTAACCATCGAGTTCGAGAAAGGAGGTGTTGGTGGGTGATCGAGGAGGTCTTGTGGTACTATATAGGTTTGATGATCTCGCTGACGATAGGGTTCTCGATCTACGGGATTGCTTCTAGACCGCATCTAGTTAAGAAGATGGCACTATTCACGATACTTGGCGACGCTATTTACGTCCTCCTAGTATACTTGGGTTACACGTTATCCTCGAGTAGCCCGCCCGTCTATCCTGGCGGGAGCTTGGAGAACCCTGCATTCCCCCAAGCCCACGAGGTCTCCCTATTCTCAACTAGAAGTGTTGATCCTGTTCCACAGGTACTCATAGTCACGGCCATCGTCATCGGTCTAGCAGTATTCATTCTGTTAGCATCTATCTCCTATAAGATTGTGATGGAGTACGGCTCACTGATGTCCACGAGACTTAGGGAGGTGAGTGATGATGGGTAGAGCCTCGATCGCTGTATTCACTCTCATACTAGCCCTGATATACTTGATTTACACGGGTTCTTACGGGGTCTTAGAAGTGATGATCGCTTTGATAGCGGGGCTTGGAGTAGCATTACTACTTGCTACCGACCTCGTAAGAGATCCCGGTAAGCTCTCTATCACGAGGTTTTCGAGGGCGGTGGGTTACTTACTGAAATACTTCACCATCATTGAGGCTCAGGCCCACTGGGGTGTCGTAAAGCTCATTCTTAAGCCGGGAGCAAGCTATAAGCCCGCGATAGTCAGAATACCTTACGAGGTTAGTAGCGAGTACTCAATCGTCTCAATAGCTAACTCCATAACGAACACTCCAGGCACTGTAGTCGTGGATGTGGATGAGGACAAGAAATTCTTCTACGTTCACTGGATTAACGCAACAACCCTTAAAGACCAGGAGGTGAGAAGGATTGTTTCGGAGGTGTTTGAGAAGGAGATCTCCAAGATCTTTGAGTAGGTGGTTTGCATGGACGTGTACGACTTCACCTTAATATATGCGGGGCTCGGCCTTCTCGCTGGGTCCGTTGTCTACCTAGTCTTTTACGTTTTATTCCAGAAGCTTGCGGCTGCGAGAACGCCTGTTCAAAGAGACGAGGTTTCGCGGCTGGTCGTGATGGGGGGTTTCACTGTTGAGGAGCCTTCAAGACTCTCAGCGATTAGGATTCTTAAAGATATTCTCATGAGATCTCTTGGGAGTGCTCGGGTCTCCAGGCTCGAATCCTTCGCGGGAGCGATTAGTAGCTGGTATTTGCTCGCACTCATTCTCCTCTCACTCCTAGTAGCAATATCTTTCACGTTAGGGTGGTGAGGCAAGTGGCGAACGCCTTAGATCTCCTCATTCAAACCCTGGTGTATCCCGGCCTTATCTTCACGATACTGCTCATAATACTTACCCAGTGGCTTGCTAGGAAGCTCTCCGCGAGGATCCAGTTTAGGAAGGGCCCTGTTTACGCCGGGCCTGCGGGGGTCCTTCAGCCACTAGCCGATCTACTAAAACTGGTGGCGAAGAGAGACATGGTTAACAAGTACTCCCTAGTGCAGAGCCCCTTAATAGCTGTAAGCGTGGGTATTGGGTTATTGGTCGTGGCTCAGCTAGCGTTACCTGTGGCTTACAGCCCTATTCACGCTAGGTACGACGCTATCGCCGTACTCTACTTCCTGTTGATAGTTCCATTCACGATAGCTTATCTAGCCGTCGCCCACCCGAATCCCTACACCACGATAGGGGCTGCAAGATTTCTCGCCATCCTAGTCGTTTCAGAGCCTTTGTTCGCTACCTCAATCCTCGTCCCCCTAATAATCTCGTCAAGGTTGGGCGGGGAGTTCAGTATCTATCTCACATCCTTAAACGCCGCAAGCCTCTGGTCGGCGGGCTTATCTGAGGCGTTAGCGATGGCTCTTGCGTCAATTTCAGGCTTTATAGGGATGCTCGCGGTCCTCATGGTCAAGCCCTTCGATACTGCGGAGGCGGAGTCCGAGATATACTGGGGTGTTTTCACGGAGCTCGGGGGGCCCAGGCTTGCGTTAGGCTTCTTCCTGAAGTTCGCTGAGAGGATCGTGATACCGATGATATATGCTACGCTATTCCTGGGCGGCGTGTGGCCCGCGGACCCGCTGAATTGGGCGGCTTCAGCCCTAACCATCTACCTGAAAACCATACTAGTATTCTCGATCATCGTAGTAGTGGACTCTACCCTCCCAAGATACAAGCCCGAACAAGCCGTGACGTTCCTGCTAAAATACGCTTACCCACTGGCTATCGCTTCAATACTCCTATCACTGATCTAGGCCTTCCGAAAGCAGAAAAGAACGCTGAATTAATCCTATAGAAGATCAACCATTTTCGGCGGCGTGAGTCATAGTTTGTTTAGGATCGCATATCTAGCTAGGAAATAAAAACTGAGTTTTTATTCCCCCACCACCATAAATAAAACCCTATGGGTCAAGCGCCCTCACGTGAGATCAGAGTGCCATAATCTACAGGGAAGGTCTCCGGCTCTCTACCCAGCGATCTCACAGTAATAGTTATTTTTCTACAAAGCAATATCATGTTAATGGTGGAGGTATTGAGCGGTAAAAGTTCCCCTCTAGTTAAGCTGTTTATAGTTGTAGTGCTACTAGCGTTAATGGCTAGTATGTTAGAGGTGTATCCGAAAAGCATAGTACGTGCTGGAACCACGATGGTAAGTGGGGAAGAGAGTCTGCTTAA
>JAJHQR010000064.1 GCA_020833255.1 Desulfurococcaceae archaeon
AGGTCAGGCCCCTTAAGGGAGCATCTCCGGTTTCTCTCTTTCAAGGGCCGGTTAGCTAGGTCTTCGTAAGTCTTTTAAGAAAAAGCGTTTTCAGAGCCTCCACGGTTTCTTCCGGGAGGCTGAATGCTTTTCCTAGTAGTTTAGCTAAGATATATGTTTGAGCGGTTCTCTCAACAACCGTTAAGACTTCTAGGGCTTCGTTAAGGGTCTTGCCGCACGCCACGATCCCGTGATTAGCGAGTATGGCGGCTGACCTACCCTCCAAGGCTTTAACAGCGTTCTCCGCTAACTCCCTACTCCCGAAGGGAGCGTATTCAGCAACCCTGACATCGCCGCCCGTATATATCACCATCTCCTCGATGATCGGGGGTAGCGGCTCTCTAGCAACAGCTAAAACGCTGGTGTATGGTGAGTGTGCGTGTATAACGGCTCGGAAATGCTCGTAATTCCTGTATATCGCTAAGTGTAGCGGCATCTCAACCGTGGGGCTACGCCCACCCTCAACAACCTCCCCATCCATGGTGACTACGAGGATATCCTCCGGAGACATCTCAGCCTTAACCACCCCGCTAGGGGTGATTAAGACACGGTCATCCCCAACCCTCACGCTGACGTTCCCGGACCTACCGTAATTGAGGCCTCTCTCCTCCATATACCTCATCACATCAACTATCCTCCTCCTCACATCCTCGTACAAAGAGACACCCCAATATCCTCTAACGCAAAAACCCATTTATTTTTCGGAACGGCGTTGGCGGGCGGTGAATAGCGTATCTCATTATAATTATTTCAATTTATTCTGGTTTATAATATAGTTAATGTGGGAGATGCCGGGGTCTTGAAGCTGGAGGATTTGGTGGTTAGGGTTCAGAGGTTTGAGGAGGAGTTGAGGAAGCCTTTCGTCGGTAGGGATGAGGAGTCTAGGGTAGTGGTTCTCGCGTTGCTTACGGGGGAGCACGCGATCTTCATCGGGGAGCCGGGATGTGTTACCGGGGACGCTATAGTAGCTTCCGATGACGGGAGGCTCTTCTACGTTGAGGACTTGGCTGAGGGCCTGGTTCCCGGGGTCTACGGGACTGATTTCCAGGTCTTCCCTCCCGGTAAGGCAACGGAGCTTCACGTGTATGATGTTCGAGAAACATACGAAATAATCACTGAGAGAGGCTTCAGGGTGAGGGGGACCGCTAACCACCCGCTAATGACTAGGCGTGGCTGGGTTGAGTTAAGGGATCTCAGGAGCGGTGATGAGGTTAGGGTCCTGACTGACCTGCCTTCACCGAGGCACTACGCGGCAATACCCTACGCGGAACGCCTCAACGCGAGGTACGGGCGTGGAGGCAGTAAGGTCTTGGATGAGGAGATCGCGGAGTTACTCGGGCTTTTCTCTGTTCGCGGCCGTTTCTTGAGCGGGGAATCCGTAGGTTTTGAGGTGAGGAGTGGCGAGGTAGCGTTGGTTCAGAGAGTGAGGGACTTGGTTGAGGGGGTTTCAGGGAGTGGTGAGTGCTTCGTTGTCTCGGAGGGTGGGGTGCTTGAGTGTGTTTCCGCGTACTTGGTAAGGCTCCTCAAAATACTTAGTGATTCAGTGAGTGAGCGAGTGCCTAAACACGTTCTCTCATCACCTAACGACGTGTCGGAGGCTTTCTTGAGGGGGGTTTTCGAGAGCGCTGACGTCGTGGTGGGTGGTGGAGTGCCCTACCTAGTCTTAAGGAGCGGGAGTAGGGCTTTCTTAGAGGGGGTTCAGTTATTGTTGCTACGTAGCGGTATTTCATCATCTATCCGTGATTGCGGGGAGGGCTTGAGCGGCTGCGGCCCTCACGAGCTCGTGGTGGGTGGGCGGGGAAACCTAAGAGTATTCTTGAGTAGAGTGGGGTTCGTCACAGAAGGTAAGGGTCGTGAGCTAGCTTCGCTAATCAAGTCTGAGGGGCTGGGCGGGGACCCGCCGAGTGATTTAGGCTGGGACGTCGTTAAGTCTGTGAAGAGATTCGAGGGTTTGGTGAGGGTCTACGACTTCCACGTGCCCGGAACGCACTCTTTCTTCACTAACGGGTTGCTATCACATAATACTGCTAAGTCAGCGCTGGTTAGGAGGGCTGCTGAGTTGCTTAACGCTAAGTTCTTTAAGTATTTGCTGACCAGGTATACCGAGCCTTCAGAGCTTTTCGGTCCTTTAGATATTAGGGCGCTTGAGGAGGGGAGGTACGTTAGGTTGACTGCAGGTAAGTTGCCTGACGCTCAGATAGCTTTCCTAGACGAGATATTCAAGGCTAACTCAGCTATCTTGAACGCGCTTAACACCCTCCTCCAAGAAAGGATACTCTACGACGGGTTCACGGAGTTAAGAGTTGATCTATGGACTCTCTTCGGCGCTAGTAACGAGGTGCCTGAAGACCCTGAGATTCAGTCAGTGTATGATAGGTTCTTGCTAAGACACTTCGTAAGACCTGTTCAGGAAGACTTGTGGAGGAATCTGCTTAGGGCTTCCTGGGAGTTAGAGAAGCAGAGTTCGTTGAGTCTTAAGAGAGGCGACGGTAGTAGGCTGATAAGCATAGACGAGATCAAGAAAATTAACGAGAAGTTGTTCGAGGTAGACTTAAGCGGTGTTGAGGGTAAGCTACTGAGGCTCTTCGCCGCCTTAGAGAGTAGGGGTATCCACTTAACCGATAGACGTAAGGGTAAGTCCCTGAAGATCGTGGCGGCTAACGCAGTGCTGAGTGGCAGGATGCACGCGGTTGAGGAAGACCTGCTCGCGATTAAGTACGTGGCCGTGAGAGACTGGGAGGACGTGGAGAAAGTGAGCGCCGTACTAGCGGAGGAGTTGAGGACTCCGTTCAAGTACGTGAGGGAGTTGAGCGAGATAAGAGCTAATTTGAGGGAGTTATACCAGTACGTTAAGTCTTTAGAAGGTATTGAGAGCTCATTCGTTACGGCGAAGTTCGAGAATATTGAGAGGGAGCTGGAGATAACTAAAGCTAAGGTAATCAACATAATCAGGGATTCTCAAGACTCTCAAGTTCTTAGGTTGGGTGAGGACGTGCTACACTTAATAAGCAGTATTATGGAGATCGTCAGCAAGAAGGTCGGTAAGGTTGAGTAAGGGTTTCTTGTTAGGGGTTGATTACGGGGACCCGGTCATCCAGTATAGGGGGGAGAAGATAGTTAAGCTCTCGTCTAAGCTAGGCTTGAGGAAGGAATTCATTACTGCCGAGTTAGCCACGGACTTCTTCTACACGCTCTACCTACCCCACGCGCTAGTGGTCGAGGGTTCCGAGGTAGATAACCTGCACTACAACCTGATTAAGGCTCTGAACGAGTCTGAGGAACTACTCAAGATAAAGAAGTACACGATACTGGACTCATTCATATCCACGCTCACGACGATCGCTATCCTGCAATACTTCACTGAGTTTCTTGAGGATAAGAGGGAATTCATCAATGTGAGGGAGTCGAGGAGCGCTCAAAACGAGGTCCTGAGATCCGCTCTAAGAGAGTCTTTAAAGAGTGTGGCGCAGGAGGTTGAGACTATGAAGAAGCTTGAGCGTCTCTACACGGCAGGCCTTCAGCCAGGTGTTGGGAGCGAGTTTGATTTAGAGGAGGATGCTGAGAAGGTCTTAAAGCTAGCTAAGACTGCGGACGTAAGCAAGATCTTGGAGGTCCTCTCGTTAATACCTGACGTAGTCAGGAAGACTAAGAAGAAGTACGAGAGATTCAACAGGGGCGAGTTTAACGGTTACGACTTAGGCAGTGATTTAGAGAGGTTGGTTCCCACGCAGCTAGCCTTCCCCCGCGAGTATATCTTGCTGAGCTACGTTGAGTCTAAGCTCCTCCTCTACGATAAGAAGATCAGCAAGTCATTAGGTCCTCTCTACCTACTAATAGATAAGTCGGGCAGCATGGAGGGGGAGAAGATAGAGTGGGCTAAGGCGACCGCCATAGCTTTGCTCATAAAGTCTAGGAGGGAGGTGCGTGAGTTCTACTTAAGATTTTTTGACGGCGCCCCCCACGAGTTAATAAGAGTTTCTAGGAAAGCAAGCTTCTCCGAGTTCCTGAGTCTCGTGAGGAACTTAGCCAGAGTCAAGAGTGGTGGGGGGACAGACATAACTAAAGCTATAACAACGGCGTGCGACGATATAATCGGTAGCGGGGTGGTCAAGAGGGATTCCGACGTGGTGGTCATAACGGACGGCGAGGACACGCTCTCCGTGACCACCTTAAGGCGAAAACTGAGGCAAGCTAACGCTAGGTTGTTTTCCGTCATGATACAGGGAGATAATAAGGACTTGAAGGTGTTGAGCGAGAAATACCTGACGGTGAGCAC
>JAJHQR010000039.1 GCA_020833255.1 Desulfurococcaceae archaeon
GGCTCTTAAAATTCATCAAGATACCTATGTCGCTCGATATAGAGGGGGTTGCTGAGACAATAAGTAAGTTTGTTTCCGAAGAAAAACACACAGTCGTAGTGATAGATTCCCTAAATCCTTTGCTAGACATCCTCGAGAAAAATATTGAGAAGAGGTCTTGGCTCCAGAACTTCTTCTACACTATTTCTCGAGTAATCAACGGCTTACTCATATTAATAGCTGAGATGCCGTACGGCTCCCAAACCGTTGAGTTAGGGAGTGTAGAGTTTGTCTCCGACGCGATCCTAACACTAAAACATAGAATAGATGAGGGCTTCCTAGTCAGGACTCTTGAGATCAGGAAAGCCAGGGGAGCACCGATATTACTTGCTGAGGTACCCTTCTCAATAAGTGAGGGTAAGGGGATCGAAGTCTGGGTACCAGCAATACTGGAAGAAATCAACGAAGTAGGAAAACAGATAGAGGTGCCTTGCAACCTACTCCGAAAGACTTTAGCACACATACATAAGGGCATGGTCATAAACATCACTTACCAACCAGACACGGATTATGTTGACTCAATATTAGTGTTGCTTAGCTTAGCTATGAAGGAAAACCTGAAACTACTCTTAATAAGCTATAAATACCCACCAACATCAACGAAGGAAGCTTTAAGAAATAAACTCATTAACAAAGGAGTTAGTGAGGATCAAGCCGAGAAACTAATTAACGATCACGTCATCTTCAGAAGTATTAACCCGTTCTCATACAGCGTCTCACAACTCGCGATACGTGAGTTATCGATAATCGAGAAACTGAATCCCGACATAATAGTATTTCACGGGGTTGAAATACCTAGACATACAACAAACATCAAAACCCATATTAGAGAACTCTATAATCAGATGAATTACTTAAAGAAACTAGGTAAAATTGTTGTTAGGATTGGTGCTTACACAAACAATCTAAGCTATAATCTAGAATCTAGAATAGCTGATGTTATAATAAGGTTCTGGTATGAGGGCTCTGAAGGCGATGTACGTTATAAAGCTTACATATGGAGGAGGTTCAGGAACCCCTACATAGCGACTCAAGAAGAACTGCAGGAATGTGTTGAGGAAGCTGTGGACGTTATAAGAAAATCGTTCACGACGACTTCATTAAGTCAATAAAAATCACGTATTTTTGCTAGCCGATCTGAAAGAGCGTGTCTAACTACCGAGGATCAGAATTAGTTATGTGCAGAGTCTCGTGCTAGACTTCCACTATTTCTTCTGGCTTGATGAATCTCTTATACCACTTATCGTAGAGGTCTGGCGTGGCAACGTGTAGTTCTATTGGCGCGTCAATGAATTCCCTGTAGACTGCAACCATCAACTCATACTTTAAGTTTATTTTCGTCGTAACAACGAGTATGTCTATGTCGCTAGCGGCCGTGTAGTTCCCGCGGACAACGGATCCGAACACGTATACCCTGGCCTCTGGGTCGAAGCGTTCCACTATGCTCCCTACTTTCTTAGCGACCTCACGATAGTTCCTCAAGTATTCTATGCTAGACTTATACCGAAGTCGACAAGAGGTTTAAACACCTCTAGAACGAACCTACTTATGTCCTTGACTTCCTCAACAGTGTATTTGAAAGGTAGGTATCTGGAGGATATATACGCTTCTTCAATCCTCGCAATATAGTGTAGGTTCCTCACTTCATTAATTAATACAAGCATTTTCGGGTTTTCCCCGCCGAGCTCCCTAATTAGCTGTCTCTCAGCTCCGTTCTCGTTGATTAAATAGAGCGCGTTTCTGAGGAAAGTCTCAGCTCTCTTCCTCAATAACTCAATTTCTTCGAAACTCATGAAGGATCCCTGAGAATCTAATGTTATGGGTTCTTTAAATCTAGGAGGTCTCGCCAAGTGTTTTTCTACTAGTGTGGGCTCGAACTCCGTATTTGCTGTAAATCTTTATAAACTCTTGAGAGTGTATTACATGAAGTAGGGTGTGAGATGAGCAAGAAGAGCAAAGTGGATATAGCTTCCCTGTGTGGTGGGTTGCCGGAGGAACTTTGCGTTCAGCTAGGTGCTGAGGAGCAGCTTGTTAAGATAAGGTTAGAGAAGAGGAAGTTTGGTAAGGAGGTCACGATTATAGAGGGCATAGACCCGTCAACGTATGATTTAAAGAAGGTAGCTTCCATTCTTAAGAGTAAGTTAGCTACTGGCGGTACCGTTAAGGATAACCACATAGAGATACAGGGAGATCAAAGACAAAAAGTCAAGAATATACTTGTTGAGGAGTTCGGGATCCCTGCTGAGAGCATAATATTCATAGAAACCGAGTAAGATCTTTTTATGAGCTATTCTTCCTCGTCCTCCGGTACTTTAAGGTTTAGTTGCTGAGTTATTTCCCTATACCTGTTCCTTACCGTGACTTCGGTCACGCCAGCTACTTGAGCTATGTCTTTCTGAGTTTTCTTTATTCCGCAGAGCCTGGCCGCGATGTAGACTGCTGCCGCCGCTACCCCGGCAGGGTCCTTACCTGCCGTAATCCCGGTACTCTTAGCTTGCTCAAGTATTTCCTTAGCCTTAGCTTCCACCCTTCCCCCAAGACCTAACGCTGAAATCATTTGCGGTATGTAATCGCTAGCTCCTGAGACAGGTATTTTAATGTTGAGTTCACGAACTAATAACCTGAAACACCTAGCTATCTCCTTCTTCTGAGTCTTAGTATACTCCGCGATGTCGTCGAGGGATCTAGGCAGTTTGTAGAGTCTGCAAGCTATGTAGAGGCAGGCAGCAACGACGGCTTCCACAGCCCTGCCCCTAACCACACCTCTCTCAACAGCTTTCCTGTAGATTGTCGCGGCCTCGTCTTTGATGGCTTCCGGAAGACCTAATTCCACCGCTAACCTATCTAACTCTTCAGCGGCTTGAGTTATGTTCCTGTCTATGCTATTCTGTATTCTAGTCCTTATCTGCCACTTACGCATACGCATAGCTTCCAACTTACGTTCTAACTCCAACTTCTTACCTGAAGCGTCCCTATCACGCCAATCAATCATGGTAGCTATGCCGCTATCGTGTAATGTCTGTGAGAGCGGGGAGCCGGAACGCGACCTCTTCTCCTTCTCCTCAGGAGTGAAAGCTCTCCACTCAGGGCCTTGATCAACAACCCTCTCCTCAATAACTTCACCGCTCTCAGTACATATGTACTCTCCCCTAACCTCATCGTAAATAACCTTACCCGGAGGACATTTCTCCTCCTGCTTCTCGAGATCTACCGTCCTAACCACCCCCGTAAACCTTAAAAACTCTTGTTACAGAGTTAATAAGCTTTTTTACTAGATTAAAGAAAACTCCCACCCAAACCCGCCCGCAAAAACATGCGGGAAATGAAGTAACTCGCGTCAGTTTTTCACCCCCAATAATATTATCTTAATAAGGGGTTCTGGCAAGAATTAAGGGAACTCTTAAGGAACGTATTGTTAAAGTGTTTTTGAGACGCACTAAATCAAAAACTACGTTTTTTCTAGTTCGTTTATGAACTCAGCCATTATCTCAATACCTTTCCTCAACTTATCTTCTGGTTGAGTCACGAAAGTTATTCTGAGATGGTTATTCCCGTGATCACCGAATATGGAGCCCGGTAACATCACAACCCCTCTCCTATCAGCTAGTTGATACGTGAAATCAATGTCGTTCATTCCCAGCTTTTCTAAGTAGGGCGTCATGTCAGGGAATAAGTACATGGAGGCCGGCGGTTTCCACACCTTCGCCTCAGGTAGGTGTTTTTTCAGAGCGTCGTAGAGTGCGTCCCTCCTAGACTTATATATCGGGATGACCTTACTCAAGTATTTTTCTTTTATACCTGATGTGAGCGCGTAGTAAGCAAACCACTGCCCAGGAACGGGCGAGGTAATGCTTAAGAGGCCCTTAATCTTAACCATCTCATTTATTACTTCTTTCGGCGCGTACGTATACCCAACCCTGAATCCAGGTATTGCGACGTCTTTAGAGAACGAGTTAATACTTATTAATTTCTCCATGGTTCTAGAATATCTCTGAATCCACACATGCTCCCCCTCATACACCACGTGCTTGTAAGCTTCATCGTATATTAACCACACGTCATTATCTATGCATAAATCAGCTATGAGCTTCATCAAGTCCTCTCTTATTATCCTGCTGGTCGGGTTATCGGGACTAACCACTATGACGGCGGCGGTATTCCTACTTATAGACTCCTTTAAACACTCCCCACTAGGCTGGAAACCCTCGTCGATGACCTGACCACACTTCCTCACCCTCAACCCATAGAATTCCGCTAAATCCCAATACACGCTGTAGGTCGGGTCTAGCAAAACTATCTCGTCACCAGGATCTGTCGTAGTTATTAATGAGAGATTCATCCCCTCAACCCCTCCTGAAGTAATGACGATGTCCTCAGGATCTACATCGAAACCACCATACCTTCTTAAGTCTTCCTTAATAGCTTCACGCAACTCGTAAAGCCCTTTAGTAGACACATACCTGAAATGATTGAAGGGATTCTTAACGAGCTTATCGTAGAAATCTCTTATTAATTCTTCATCAGGTGGGAGGCCTGGCTGACCCGCCGAGTAATTATAAACAGTTCTCCCAGACTTAAGAAGCTCGTCAACCTTAGCTACGAGTCTCCTATGAGGTGATGGCTTTATTCTTGAAGATCTTAATGAAATCTTCTTCATACACATCATCTCAAAATACTTTTTGATTAAAATTAAAAAGCTTTAACGTGATTTAAATTATTCATAGATTTCCCGCAGGGGCTTAAACATGCTCAATACTATTATTAGTTAATTAAAGATTTGAGTAGATTACTTTGAACGAATATACTTCAACACTTATATTAGCTTGGTAAAGAATAGTTATTGAGGGTCTTAAATTGGTTAAGTATAAGGTAATAGTTGATAGACAAACGTGCATAGCCTGCGGCGTAGCCCCCTCACTATGCCCTGAGGTCTTCGTCTTAGGCGAGGATACCGGGAGGAATAGGGTGACGCAGAAATACGCTACCGAAACCACAGAAGACATATCCACAGGAGTTATCCCTGAAGAGCTTTACGAGTGTGTTAAGCAAGCCGCGGACGCCTGCCCCGTAGGAGCCATAAAAATCGAGGAATTAAAGGAATAACTTATTTTTCGTGCTCCCCACTAACAGTGCTCAACTGTTTTTGCGTGCCCGTAATTTCGTTAGGGTAGACCTCAAAGCAACAGCTCTGTTCAAGTCTCATAAGCTCCTCGTTAAGCTCAGCACTCAATCCCTCTCAAGTTAATTTAACGTTACCGTAGCGTGAGCTACCCACGAAATAAGTGTTTAGACCTTACTCATCGGAAAAAGCGTAAATTGCAAGCATATTTCGAGTATCTCGTCGAAGCTAACATGTTCTTGATTCTGTTACGTAATCCTTGTTCTGACTATGTAGTCTTGGAATAATTTCTTGAAAGTGTTTAGGTCTATTACTGGCTTGCCTTCCTTATCGATTGACTGCTTGGCTGGGTAGCTTACCTTATATGCGGGATTGGCCTCAGCTATTCTTTCCTCGTAGGTCGGGACGTACGGGTTAACGTAGAATACTCCTATAGGTATCCTGGTATCCCACTCCATGGATTTCTCGAAAGCTTTCAGCACCTTGCTCGTCACGGCTTCCTCACTAGCTTCCCTCGGCACCGGATCCCACCCAACATCCTCTAGTTTGTAAAGCCTCTTCCTGTAGTACTCCACTGTGTGCACGTCGTTATATGTGACGCAGGGTTGCAGAACGTCTACGAAGGCGGAGCCTTTGTGCGTGATGGCTTTCTTAAGTATCTCTTTAAGGTGTTCTGACTCGAACGCGTAAGCCCTAGCAACGAAAGTATACCCTGAAGCTAGGGCGAGAGCCACCGGGTTGACCGCGTCCTGTATGTTAGGCTTAGCGAGAGACTTAGTTTTAACGCCTTTAGGTAGTGTCGGGGAAGCTTGACCCTTAGTCAAGCCGTAAACCTTATTGTCATGCATTACGACGACCATATCTATGTTCCTCCTCCCTAAAGCCACGAAGTGCCCGGCACCAATACCTAGAAGGTCGCCGTCACCTCCGTGAACCACGACCTCAAGCTCGGGGTTAGCTAGCTTTATCCCGGTAGCGAACGGTATCGCTCTTCCGTGCAATGTGTGAACCCCGTTCACTTTCACGAAGTGAGGTGTTTTGCCGGAACAACCTATCCCAGAAACTACCACGGTTCTCGAAGGATCTAGTTCAAGCTCTGCGAAAGCCTTATATAGCGCAGCCACTATCCCGAAGTTCCCGCAACCCGGACACCAATCCTGCCATACAGGTGATTTATAGAAAGTCATGTCACGCACCATAACCCAACACCACCTTATCAACCCCTTTTAGCCTTATCTCCTCAACAGCTCTCACGAGTTCCGAGAGGTATATAGGCCTCCCAGTAAACTTGCCCACCCTCCTCAACTTCCTGAAGCCTGTGCTCATCGTTATTAAATCAGCTAGCTGGACTACGTAACTATGCTCTACCACTATCACCGTAGAGTCTACGGAACTAAGTAACTCGCTAACGTAAGTACTTGGGAAAGGCCATAAAATCCTTAGCTGTAGGTAGGCCGCCTCAATACCCTTATTCTTAAGCGTTTCCACAGCGTCTAGAGCAACCCCCTTAACAGAACCCCACCCAACCATCAGCACTTCCGGATTTCCTGAACCAAAATACGTCGCTTTCTTGCTGTTAGGGATTTCCGAATCTATTAACTCGAGCTTCTTCATCCTCTTAGAGTACATCCTAACCCTATTCACAGGATCCTCACATATATGTCCTAGCTCGTCGTGCTCGTCACCAGTATACCACATAATAGCTTTAGAACCTAAGTAAGCACGTGGGGATACTTGACTACTTAAGTCGAATCTCTTATAAGCTTCACTACCCTCTGTTACGAGACCCCTCTCTATGAGTACGTTGTTTAAGTCAGGTAACGGCATCAGCGTCAATGTGTTAGCCAGGAACTTATCCAGTAAATGAATAACCGGTAACTGATACTTCTCAGCTATATTGAATGCCTCGACAGCATCATACAGTGCTTCAAGATGATCCCCTGAAGATAGGACTACGCGCGGGAACTCGCCATGACCTGCGAAAACAGAGAATAAGAGATCACTCTGACTACCCCTAGTAGGCAATCCAGTGCTTGGACCGCCTCTCTGATAATACGTTATCACTACAGGAACTTCGTTCATACCTGCCCAAGAAAGACCCTCAACCATCAAGCTAAAGCCGGGCCCGCTCGTGGCTGTAGCACTCCTCACGCCAGTTAATGAAGCCCCTATAGCCGACGTTATAGCGGCTATCTCGTCCTCAGTCTGGATAACTATTAAGCTAGAACCCCCATCCCCCACGTCCAGCTTCTCATACTTCTCTAGCGTGAAGCTCTCGTCAGCTGCCGGCGTTATCGGGTAGTAGCTCTGATACCTCAAACCACCTATTATCTTACCGATAGCTACTACGTCATTACCTGAAACAACTAGAAGTTCTTCAAGCCCTACGCCAGGACCTTCAAGAATTAACTCGTTAACCCCGTAATCAGCGATCGCGTTCCTCACTAAAGTAGTTATTTCCAGGTTCTGCGACACTAAGTCCTCACGACCTCTAAAATGTTTTGTAAAGCCATACGTGAGCGACTCCTCATCAAGTCCTAACAAACCGGAAACCGCGCCGATAAGTATGGAGCTCACATACCTAGATACTTGCTGAGGACTCAACTTAAACTTCCTACCGACGATGCTCAGTATTTCGGCGTAGTTAAGATCAATCACCTTCACACTCCTACGATTCCTCAAGTAACTCACTAAACTAGAAATTTTTGGTTCAAGTCCTAACGAGGTAAGCCTTCCCTCAACCCTCTCTTTAAGAGGTTCCTCAACACTCAATATAGAATCTAATCTTTTATCGTTAGTTGCTTTATCATATATTAAAACACCGCCGTCCCTCAAGTCATCAAAGTGAGTAAACACTGTCTCAGGATCCATAGCCGCTATCAGGTCTACAGGATACGTTAGAGATCTGGGCACGCTCTTCGATGAAATTCTTAAGTGTATATAGCTATGTCTCCCCTTAATATTCGAGAAATACTCCCTATCAGCTATGAAACCATGTCCAGACCTCGCTAAAGCATAACCTAACACAGCCATGCTCGTCTCAAGACCCGCTCCTTGAGGACCCCCCAATATAGCGCTTATCTCACTGCAAGGCATCCTGACCCACCTAATCAGCCGCCGGGGATTCTTCACCGGCTACGTCGTCAGAAAAGCCACTCGTGACGACGTGCTTCCTCAAGTGCTTCTCAAGCTCCTCAAGAGTGTAGATGTACTCGCCGCAAGTAGCACAGTACAGGAAACCCACACTACTTAAGACCTTCCTTAAGTCATCGAGCGTGACCTCCCTGAAGTGAGGGCAGGGCCTCCTCCCACCACTCAAAACCACTACCTCGTTTAAGTTGACGCAGTAACCCAGATACTCGTAGGTATCATGCAACTTAAAGAATACGCAATTCCTACAATCAGGCATTGCTTCATTCACGAGTAACACCGTGATTTACTATTATTTGATAAAATATAAAGTAATGGAATAGCAGTGACTTAATTGTTAAGTTATTAGTAATGAAAAATATACTTATTTTTTCGTGAGATGTATTATTGCTTTAGGATTCTTTATTCTTAACGCGAGAGTCTCCCAGAGTCTGTATAGGTGTTCGTCTGCTGAAGGTCCTAGGTAGTCCAGGACCGTGTCAGCTCCGACGACTAAGTCTATCATATACTTATTTACTGAGATTACCAACACGTCTTCATCACTTAGTAGAGGGGTTTGAACAACCTCGTGCACTAAAGCCTTAATTCTCTCTAACTCCATAACGCCCGTTCTCTCCGCATACTTTAATAGGTCGGCATACCGTGCAGGACTCACTAACAACACGTAAGGTGGCGGTACTGCCTCGTCAATTAACCTCTTCACAGCTCTCGAGATATCTGCCACGGGGTTTCCCGGCACGCTCCAGTCACTTAATTCCTCCTTAATACTCATTCTGCATGTGAGGAGTCCCGGCCATCCTCTCTCCGAGTCACCCTCAAGTATTATCTTGTCCTCGGCTAGAGCGAATTTCGTTGACGCAAGCACCAACGGTGCTAGATCTGGCTGAATCCCTGTCTTACTCCAGTAATCCAGTACCCTAACCTTAACACTGAATTGCGTGCTTAACTCGCTAAGCATTACCATCCTACTAATTCTAGACTTAATAACTTCCTCCGCACTAACCTCCTCTGACGGGAGAGCCTCAACCCCCCTGCCCACGTGAACGACTTCTAATACTCTACGTAACCTCCTAGAAGAATCGACGATCTCCCTAGCTTTAGTACTCAGCTTCTTCAACGTTTCATCTTCCTTAATTGTTTCTTGTGGTTGCGGATCATCCCCAGCCACTGAAACCCCGGTCAACTCCCTTACCTCCTCAGCACCAGCCTTCAACTCAGCAACCTGCTCTGGGTCTAGGTACTTAAGCAACGCGAGGAACTCACCAGCATGAGTTTTCTCCTCCCTTGCTATATCCTCAAAGACCTTCCTCACTTTCTCATCGTCTGAATACCTAGCTAACTGCAAGTACAAACTTATAGCGTCTAACTCAGCTATTATGGAGAGCCTTAAAGCCTCCGCTATCTCCTCCTTACTGAACTTCCTTAACTGCGGTAACTCAAGAGGGTGTTTACTGAGCAAACTACCACCCTTATAAGATTTTACTAGAAAAATTAAATACTTAACCTAAATCAAAGCGTTCCCACCACGCGTCACAACTTAAGACCCCGCGTTCACCTACTTGCCGGAGGCTTCGCCCTTTGGGCTTGACCAAAAATTTTAAGTGAGACCTGGTTATAATACCTTTAACGTTATTCATATAGTTGGTGGTTAAGACGAGTCAAGAAGACGAGTTAGTGAGTAAGTGGCTTATAGAGGAAGGCTTTAACGTTAGGAAGCTTGAGGCACAGCCGCACTTCAAGATTGCTTGGGGTCTCGACGTCTACACACAGCCCCCGCTCCACGTGAATCTCAAGATTTTCAGACCGGAGGGTAAGGATGACCGGTATGTTCTCTTATTAGGCGTCGCGGTATCTCCCGAACACAAGAAGAAGTTGAGTGAGTTAAGCGCTGAGGAAGCCTTAAGATTTTCATCGAAGTTGATGTATAGGATCATCTCCGTGTGCCCTACCTGCAACACAGGACTTCAACCAAGTCCAGTAGATCTTCAGGCAATTACGGTTGCGCGAATCATATTCAGGAGTGAGTTAAGCGAGAGTTATAAACCGAGATTCGTAGAACATGTTTATACGTTGATAAACGCATTCTTCACCATAGTCTCCACTTTCAACGAAGAATTCCCGGTAATACCTCCTAAAACGAAGGCCGGTAAAGAACCCTCAACAATACTCTAGTATACGTAGCTAAGGAAACTCACCTGGCTAAGTAGTTAGGTTGGAAGTTATATGAGGTAGCTAATCAAGTAGTGACCAAACCGACCGACCGCCTCTAATCACTGAAGGTTTATAAGGTGAATGGGGTTTTTGTATTTCATGAAATTTTTTACCTATAACACACTGTACACACTTCAATAAAGTTATTTATGAATCATTATAAAAATCAACTCGGAGGACGTAATGAGTTAACTTTCAATAAGTTTATATACCTCTTAGTAGATATTATTAATGCGGTGAAAACTATGGAGAAGTGGATGGCCTTTGATGTAAAAGCTAAGAAGAAAGTAGAGATTCAGAACCCGCAGTTCATGAAGTTAAAGAACAACAGGTGGGCTGTAGTAGGCACTAGCCCCGAAACAAAGATTAAGGTAGTCAGATTCTTAAGCAAGAAGGAAGTTGAGGACCTTAAGAAGAAGGGCTTAATCAAAGAGTAAGCTAAAGCCCAAACCCCTAATTTTTAATCCTAAATTTTTCCTCACAAAACTTCTTGAAGCTAATCCTACACCCACGCTAGTCTCTGATTCTTAAAGCATAAGTCAATTCGTTTACTAAGCGCGTTAAGAGCGCGTCATCGATGAGTATTCCCAGATTCCTTAGATTCTCAACTATCTCACGAGTCCCCAGCGTTTTAATATACCCCCCTATTAGCCAGAGGGGCGTGTCAATAAGTAACGCGGGGATTCCGGATTCCTCGCTAACGACGTCCCAGACACTCCTCACGCTCTCAGGGCGTTTTAATAGTTCCTCGGCTAAACCCTCTAACTCCTTAAGGGTTCTCCCGCTTCTCGCTCGGGGGGTTAGAAGGCCTGAGGTGAGGGTGACTAGAGCAACCCTCCTGTCCACAGGTATAGGGATTTTCGAGAGATCCGCGTCCACCCCTATAGATTTGAGAACGTAGTAAGCCATCTTAGCGGAGAAAACAACTGTTTTAGATTCCTTCCCTGTCTCAAGACATGAAGAAATCTTACTCAAGTATTCCTTAACCCGGCCCTTACCCAAGCTCCTGAACGCCTCACCACATCCTAACACTTTGTTAAGTCTCCTTACCTTAACCTCTAAGTAGAGCTTATTGTAATTACGCGTGAATTCCTCAACAAGCTTAACAACCTCCCTGAAATCTCTCACGCCACCACACCTACCTACAACAAAATCCGCGAACAAGCTCCAGAACTCCTCCCCCTTCATGCTGAGAGCGTAGGAAACCAAGCCGTTTACTGCGGGAAACACCACCGAGACCTCACCACAGAACTTCGGCAACTTACTTAAAGACACGTACTGAGGGTCGACACGCACGAACTCCTCACAACCCTCACGCCCCAAGTACTTAAAAACAGAACTCACAGCTCTGAGTCTCCCCTCATTAACTACATAATCACCCATGGAACCGTTTCTCGGCAGATAGTGGTTCATTTGTTTGTTCCCCACCATCTGCTTCTCAACGGTCTCCCCGAGCCCCCTCACCGCAGTGGCTCACCGCTAGTCGCCTAGGGTTCA
>JAJHQR010000055.1 GCA_020833255.1 Desulfurococcaceae archaeon
GTCAGCATACTTAATAGCATTAAGAGATCTCAGACGTCAATGAATATGAGCGCTACAAACGATTATGAAGACCGAAACAGCCCCCGCTCCTAGATCCTAGGGACTCGGGGATATGTAGGATGTTTATTGCCCCGTTTAGGTCTGCGTTTATGACCTTCCCCATGCGGGGACACTTATAGAGACCACGTTTAACGCGCCCACTTTCGTGGGCTTCCCCGCATAGGGAGCAACTTTTTGATGTATTTGGCTCTGCAACATCGATCACCCTAATTCCCAACTCCTCGCCAACCTCCTTGAAGCGCCTGATTGTGTAACCATAATTCCAAAAGTTCATCGTGAGCTTGTTGCTGTGATTCCTAGTGATATCCTTTGGGTAACCCACAACAACCTCGCCCACCCCCTTCTCCTTCAACTCCTCCATTATCTTTCTAACCATGCTGTTCAACGCATGCCTCAGAAACCTCCTCTTATCGTAGAGGAGCCTGAGCTTCCTGCTCGTCCTCTGCCTATGCCTTGCCAAAACCTTCTGAACTTTGCTTATCTCTTCGCTGTAGCACTCGTATTGAGAGAGGACGCCACCACTCTTGAAGATGTACCATGTGCCGTCCTCAACATAGACCGCGGCTAAGTTAACGATGCCCAAGTCCACACCAGCCCTCAAACTGCCCTTGGCTTCGGCTACATTCTCGACCTCTACTGGGATGTGGGCATACCAACCTCTCCTAGCATCATTGTAAATTACCTCTAACCTACCCTGTTTCCCATGCCACTTGAGCTTCCCTTTAAACCTCAGGGTTAGGTTAAAGTCCTTCAAATGAATAACCCCCTCGTTTTCATCCACCTCGTAACGGTCATTCCTAACGACGATTATCAACTTGTATTTTCCACTCTCATCCCTCCAGTAACCCGGAGGTCTCGGCTTGAACCACTTGGGCAACCTTCCCTCCTTCTTTTCCTCAATTAAGGAGAAGAAGCTCCTCCAATCCTCAGCGTTCTTCCTAGCGACTTGTTGTGCATTAACCTTCAGCACGCGTTTGTACTTCTCGTATACCTCCTTTTCGGTCTCAGCGAAATCGACCCTCTCCCCCTTCTTGAACTGTTGCATCCTCAGCTAGTTCACTTCGTTCCAACACTTCGCTGTAACGATACCCAGCTTCCTCAGCTTCTCATGCGTTTCCTTGTCCACCACCAGCTTGACTACGTTAGTCCTTCGCATGCCTACTCCTCTTGTACTCCTCAATGAGCCTCTTGATCACATCGTCGTAGGTTTCCCTAGGGTGGATTTTCAACCTCTTTAACTCCTCCTTAGTATCCTTCCCAATCCTAATCGGCTCAGTAGCAGGCATACCACAGAAGTAGCGAATAGTAGCTTAAAAACTTTACCCCATCCTGAAGGGCGAGGCTTGCTCGTTGTGAGTGAGGTTTTTGTATCTCATGAAATTTTTTACCTGTCATTGGTTAGTTTTCTTAAGAAAAGTATTTAAGGTTTCTATCGCTAATATTACTCGGTGAGATCATGTCCTTACTGAGTCCCAGGATGCAGGAATTACTTAACAAACAGTTAAATCAGGAGTTAAGGAACGCGTACCTATATCTCTCGATGTCCGCGTATTTCGATGACTTAGGTCTCAAAGGCTTCGCACACTATTTCAAAGTCCAAGCTAAGGAGGAGGTAGGCCACGCCATGAAGATCTACGAGTTTATCTACGATGCCGGGGGTAAAGTAATCTTATCCGAGGTTCCGCAACCGAAGACTTCGTGGGGGTCTGTAAGCGAGGCTATCGAGGACTTCTACGTAGCTGAAGTAGAGAACACTAAAAGATTCTACGAGTTAATGGATGCTGCTAGAGGAGAGAACAACAAGGCAGTTGAGTCTTTCCTTAAGTGGTTCATAGACGAGCAAGTAGAGGAGGTGAGTAACGCTAACGAGCTCTTAACTAAGGTTAAGATGATAGGGGAGCACAAACCAACGCTCTTAATGCTAGACGCTAAGCTAGCTGAAAGGAAATAACAAACACGTTAATGAATAACGAGTATTAAGTAGTAGTAGGAAATCGCTATAGTGAAAGTAAGTATTATCATAGGAATTAAGTATTTATAAACCTTGAATAAGTTTTCCTTAAAGTACTGCACAGTAAACACTAAACACAGGTGTACCGGCGAGGCAACGTAAGACAAGAACGCTGAGAGGTATATTAAGGACGCGTCACCTAAGCTAAACGTTTTAAGACCCGCTAATAACGGTATTGAGGAAGTCACACCAACTATCGGGGAGCCTGATATTAAGCTCATGATACTCGGTAGTAAGATCTCCGTTACCACTACGGGGAACTTACTACTACTTATTATTGCACCTATAGAACTCGAGACCCCTGTGTTCATCATAGCGTAATATATGAGCATAGCTCCGAAACTCGATAAAACCATGTTCATAACCCTATCACTCCTCAAAGCGGTGAGGAACTCGGTTAAGCCTGCGTGCCTCGCGCTTTCCTTAAACGATAAGTAAGTAATTAAAGCAACCCCGAAAAAACCGCCTACCGCAACACTGTAGTCGCTATAGTAACCCAGTGTGTCTAGTGCTTGACGAGCTATCAAAGCCACCACTATGGAGCCTAGTATAGGCGATAAGAAAGTCAATACGTCTCTTAAGCTAGACTCTCTTAAAACAAGACCTCCTGACCCGGAAACGGGCTTGCCGTTCCTGCGCGTCACGTAAAGACCTGTCAACATCATTAAAGCCATTATAGGTACTTGATACACCGCTAACTCAGTGACTGAATGCCCTGTCAGGGCCGCTGCAGTCATTAAGACTTGACTCATCGGGTAAATCAAAAATATCGTGTGCCTGAACCAGACGTTGAGGAACGCCATTAAAGTAGTGCTCAACCCTATAGCCGCGCCAACACTAGCTACAACAGGCGCTGACATTAACGCACCGCCCGCGATAGGTAGTAAACCCATAATAGCCGGTACTACAGCTATTATCAGGGTGGGTCTCCTAATATACCCTAGGAGTCCCTCACTCGACTTATTAATCATTTGGGTCAAACTATAGAGCTCGACCAGTACCGAAATCGAGAACGACGCTAAAACCAGCGATATGGTCCTCTCACTCATCAGGGTCTGTAAAAACACGTTAGGCAGTGACGAGGGATTCATTAAAACAACTATGAGTACCCCCTCTACTACTAGAGCGATACCGACACTAACCCTAAGCCTCACTAACGTGAGGAGGACAGCTATCGAGGCAGTAACCACTATTAATTCCCACACCACCCATCCCCGACCAATACACATAACTAGCGACATAGTAATTAAATCTTAAGCTTAGGGTATTATATCGGTTAGGTATGAGGGCGCTGATAGTAGGCTCAACAACTATTGACGTGCTCGACGAAGCCTTCAGGATCGGGGGCTCCACCTACTACGGAGGAGTAACGTTATCTAGGTATTTAGGGGATGAAACACATGTTCTAACAACGATAGACGATGAAGTCTCAGGATATTTCCGCGATACTTTCTCTGAGTTAGGGATTTCTCTTCACAGCGTTAAGTGTAGTAAAGTGCCTCGCTTCGTAATAAAGCAGGGTAAGGCGGTCGACGTCATCGCGAGTGATTGTAGGATACCGCCTTACGTGGTTGGGGAGTTGGTGAGGGTCGTTAAGCCAGACATTATTTTCTTAGCACCCGTCTACAGAGAGATAGACGTTAAGGAATACGTTAACTTACTGAAGTCCTTGAAAGACGTTACAGCATTTAAAGCTCTCGATATTCAAGGACTCGTCAGAGTTTCTACTAGCAAGGGTATTGAGTGTTCTTGGCGTGAAGACATCCTAGACTTAATGAGTTTAGTAAACTTCACACACGGAAACATCAGAGAGTTCTGTTTCTCAAATAATGCCGAATACGTTGTTAAGTCGTTAGCAGAGGTTATGAAGCCCTATGATAGTGCGGTAGCTATAACAACGGATTCTTCATACGTGTATCTACTTCACGAGAGCAGGTGCTTCAAAGCTACCCCACTAAAAATCACTATCACTGACGAGGTAGGAGCCGGTGACGTATTCACCGCGTCAGTAGCGCATTACGCGGCGGAAGGGAGGGGCCTTCTATACGCTGTGAGAGCGGGCATTGCGGCAGCATCGCTTAAAGTGTGGAGAGCTCGTAGTACGTGGTTTACTAAAGAAGAAATCGAGAATTACCTGCCCCAAGTAACTTTCTCTCAGTCCTGTCCCTGACTCCTCACTTATTAACGTCGTTATCGATGATCGTCTCGCGCGTTTCTGATTTCCTAAAAATATTTTATCTGATTTCCGAAATATTTGTGGTGGTTCTTGTGAAGGGTTGGTGGGGCAGGATATTGAGGGTTAACTTAAGTAACGGTACTGTTAAGGTCCAAGAATACTCTCCTGAGATCGCCCTAAACTTCATAGGTGGTAGGGGGTTAGCTGTTAAGATATTGTGGGATGAGGTTAGGGGGGTTGACCCCCTAAGCCCTGAGAATAAGCTGATCTTCGCTTGCGGACCCTTCAACGGGCTTCCAACACCTAGCGGGGGTAAGATGGTTGTAGCGTCTAAGAGTCCTTTGACGGGTGGTTACGGGGACGGTAATCTAGGTACTATGGCCAGCGTTCATTTAAGGAAGGCCGGGTACGACGCTCTAGTAGTTGAGGGCGCTGCCAGAAGACCTGTCTACATATACGTAGAGAACGATAACGTGAGCGTGTTAAGCGCTGAGGGTTTGTGGGGTAAGACGACCTTCGAAGCCGAGAAGGCGCTTAAAGAAATTCACGGTAAGGATGTTGGTGTCCTTAGCATAGGTCCCGGCGGCGAGAATCTAGTTAGGTATGCGGTAGTGATATCTCAGGAAGGCAGGTCTGGCGGGAGACCGGGTATGGGTGCCGTGATGGGTAGTAAGAAGCTTAAGGCAGTCGTTATCAGAGGAACTAAAGAGATACCTGTTGCTGACAAGGAATCGCTGACTAAGCTCTCTCAGGAAGCCTACAGAGCCATACTCAACTCACCTGCTTACTCGTTCTGGCGTAGGCAGGGAACCATGGCTGCCGTCGAGTGGTGTAACGAGAACTCAGCACTACCCGTCAGGAACTTCAGTGACGGGATTTTCGAGTTCTCTAGGAGTATTGACGGGTACGCTATGGAGGGAATGAAGATTAACCAGAGAGGGTGCCCCTACTGCAACATGATATGCGGCAACGTAGTCTTAGACGCTGAAGCAAGGGGGAGCGAACTCGATTACGAGAATGTCGCTCTACTAGGTTCTAACCTAGGTATAGGTAAGTTGAACGAGGTAGCCGTACTTAATAGACTGGCCGACGAGCTAGGACTAGACACGATATCCTTAGGGGGAGTCATAGGCTTCATCATGGAAGCTAAGGAGAAGAAGCTGGTAAAAGATGATGAAGCCCCGGAATTCGGCGACTTCAAGAAATCAAGAGAGCTCGTGATTAACATAGCGTATAAGAAGACCGAGTTAGGGAAGCTCGCGGCTGAAGGTGTTATGAGGTTAAGCAACGTATTGGGTGGTAAGGAATTCGCTATGCACGTCAAAGGTCTTGAAGTCAGCGGTTATAACTGCTTCGCGTACCCTGCCATGGCGCTAGCTTACGGCACTTCCTCGATAGGAGCTCATCATAAGGAAGCCTGGGTCATTGCTTGGGAGATAGGGACAGCGCCTATAGAAGGTGAGAAACGGAAGAGTGTGGAGTATAAAGTGACTTACGGGCCTGAGAAAGCAGCTAAGGTTGTAGAGTTGCAGAGGCTGAGAGGCGGGATGTATGAAGTTCTTACAGCGTGCAGACTGCCTTGGGTTGAGGTAGGGCTAAGCATAGAATACTACCCGAAGCTCCTGGAAGCGATAACGGGCGTTAAGTATACTTGGGAAGACCTCTATAAGGTGGCTGACAGGGTTTACACGTTAATAAGAGCTTACTGGGTCAGAGAATTCAACGGTAGATGGGATAGGAGTATGGACTACCCGCCCACCAGGTGGTTCAACGAAGAACTTAAGAGAGGGCCTCTGAAGGGCCAGCACCTAGACAGGGAGAAGTATGACGCATTATTGAGTGAGTATTACAGATTGAGAGGCTGGGACGAGAGAGGAATACCTAAGAGAGAAACGTTGAGAACACTAAACCTGGATTACGTGATACCGGAGCTGGAGAAACACGTCAGACTAGAGTGAACTCACGAACTAAACGTAAACAGCTTTTTACTCTAATTAAGTAAGAGTATTTCTCGGGTAACATGAGATGGCTAAGCTAAAACTCCACGGAGTTTTCGCTCAATTAGTCGGTCTCGAGGAGGTTTACGTAGAGGTGAAGGAACCCACCCCTGTGGGCGAGTTACTCAGGAAGTTAATACCTAGATACGAGGAATTTAAGTCGAAGATCATTCTGATTAACGGAAAGCCTTCAGGAGAGGAAGCGTTAGTAAGCGATAGAGACGAAGTCAAAGTACTCCCAGTTCTTAGCGGTGGTTAATTAGAAGAAAACAGAGCTGAAAGCCCGTATCAACGCTAAAAATCAAAACCTTGACTTACTCCCCACAGTCACTTAAGGAAATCTTCCCTAGGCGGTGAGAAGACTTCTACTATTATGGTTTTCCCCGGTCCCGGATTGTAGACTTCATGAGGTTCGTTAGATTCAAAGACGTACGACTCCCCCTCAGATACCGTGACTTCCTTATTAGGCGTCTTGAAAACCATCCTACCCTTTATTATATACCCTGCTTGCTCGTGGACGTGTGAATGCATAGGGAACCTAGCACCCTCATCTATCTCGAAGTAAACTAACATTACTTTATCCCCGTATGCTAGAACCCATCTCTTAACTCCTTTCACGGGTTCTTGAGGTTCTACCCTTGCTCTCGGAACGTGCTTCAAGGTTCTCACACGATAAATACATTAACACGTATTTAAGCTTGGT
>JAJHQR010000065.1 GCA_020833255.1 Desulfurococcaceae archaeon
GACAACACTATCTTAACTGCTCTGCCAACAATATTCTTAGGTGCTGACTTACCTACCAGGACTTCGAAGTACCTGTAACTGAGGAGAACTGATGAAGAGAGTAGGATACCCGATACCACCAGAGCTCCCGCCCCGTCAATCCGAGGATTGCCGGTAACTAACGATATTAAGGCCGCGAGCCCGCCGACAGTATCAGCAAGGTTCTCGACCAGCGTCCCCCTGGAGGCCGGGTCCCCCGGCGTTTTCCTAAACTCTATTAAGCTCCAGGAAAGCACTGCTAGGTCTAGAATTAACGCGGTCGTGAGCGACGCTACGGAGAGCGTGGAAGACGAGACTTCCTCCATTATAAGGAGTTGTTGAATCCCTGAGGTAGACGTTATGGCGAAGAGAAACCCCCCGAGAACAGCTGACGCTATCAACCCGAAGACATATATGGCTCTGCCGAAACCGAAGGGATACCTCGTGGAGGGGCTCCTCTTACTCACGGAAAGACCTAAAACTAGGAGGCCCGACCCCACGGTATCGCCTAGAGAGTGAAGAAATTTCGCGTTAACAGCTACTGAAGTAGCGTTGAGCACGCTAGTTAATTTTAGTATGAGTGACGCTAAGTTAAGAGTGAATGACGCGTGAACAGCTCTCATTACTTAGACCCCTTCCCCCCAAACGCGTCTCGAACACCGGTAAATATGGGTGCGGCCGGTAATTAAGCTCATTCCAAGTACCATAAGTCCTCGACAGGGCCTTCAAAACCGTACTCCCTCGCTAACTCAAAAGCTTTCTTAAGTTCCTCTACGCTGACCCGCCTCCTTATCTCACCCCACTTATCAGGCTGTCTAACGACTAAGTACTCGGGTCTGTACTGATCCATTATGTTGGTCAGCGCTCTTCTAGTGTTTTCTGAAATCCATTTAAGTACGTTCCTGGTGCAGCACTCTACGTGGTTGGGAAGCACTAAATGCCTTATTATGATGTCGCCTGAGTCATGCGCTACCTTTATGTTTCTGGAAGCTACCTCGAAGTAGTTCTTGACTATAGAGTATTTGAGAGCGCAGGAATCGTTGCCGTACTTAAGGTCCGGCAACCATATATCTATAACGTCTTTTATGAGCTCCATAGCCTCACTACTTAAGTACATGTTGCTATTCCATAGTTGGGGGGTCTTCACATCCAGGTACTTAAGTGATTTCAGTATGGCAGGTATGTTCGGTGTCGGGTCCCCGCCGACGTGGTTTATGTTTCTAGCACCGTTTAACGCAAGCCATTTCTGAACGTCCGCTAACTCTTCAGGAGTCTTCTCTTCTGAGGGTAGCCCCTCCCGCTGGCTTATGCTCCAGTTCTGGCAATACACACACCTGAAGTTGCAGCCAACGTAAAATATCGTGCCTGAAGGAACTAGAGGGGCTTCCTCCCCCATGTGGTGGAAGAATGTATCGACGTACGCGTTAAGCCCGACCACCCTGCAATACCCCATCCTCCCCTCACCTCTCAGAGCATTACACCTCCACTCGCAAAGCCTGCACGGGCTTGCAAGCCTATTAGCTAACTCTATCTTCAGGTCTAGGAAGGTTGGTGCCTCAACCACGCTCCTCACGTATTTCCAGGGATTGCTAGACTCCCTAACCTCACCCCATAACTCGTTGAAGGCTGACTGCATCCTCGCGTGTTCTTTCAGTAACTCCTCCGTGCTCAAAGTCGTTAACTCATCACTTCTTAAGGATAGAGTCATGCTCTTGACTATGAGGTACTTAGGGGGTCTTAAGCCTCGCATAACGGAGTAATACCATGAGAGCCTCTCCTTAATCTTATCACTCCTCCAAACCCTTAGTGAGTCAGGCCTCACGAACTCGGCGTATCTGAGATACTCCCCCATACGCAACCGATAAAAATATCTTTTCATGTCTTATAAGACGTTGCAACAGAAAACTCAAACCTCTTTAAGAGTAGCCCTCAAATCGATCGACCTTGAAGTTCTTTAAACGAATGGAATGGGGCGTTCACTAGAGCTCTCTTATGCTTAGTTTTCTCGTAAAGCCTCACTACCTTCTCCACGGTCTCCATAGGTATTCCCGAGACACTCGGTATTTCACGAGGTTCTCGTTTCTCGTCAAGCAACCTGTAAAGCACCTCGTCTATCTCGTCGTACGTCATACCTAGCTCCCCCTCGGCTGTGTGCCCAGGCCATAAATCGGGTGAGGGAGGTCTGGAAATCACTTCAGTAGGTAGGTTAAGGTATTTAGCGAATTCCCTTACTTGAGTCTTATACAGCCCTATTATCGGGTGTAGGTCTGCGGCCCCATCACCCCACTTAGTGAAGAAACCTATTAAGAATTCTGAGCGATCGCTAGTACCGACTACCAGCATGTTTTCTTTATTAGCTACGGTGTAGAGGATAACCATCCTGCTCCTAGCTTTTATGTTACCCCTAACTAGCTTGCCAGACGATTCGTAACTCATGTTCATCTTCTTAAGGAAAGCGCTGACTATGTCTGTTATATCTATGATCTCTAGTTCCAGACCTAAACCGTTAGCTACTTTATTAGCTATTAAGGTTGATATAGGGTTACTCTCAGCTTCAGGCATGTGAATTACCTTAACTGACGAGGTCCCTAACGCCCTGACCGAGAGAGCGGCACATACCGACGAGTCCCCTCCCCCCGAAAGACCTAACACAATGCCTGAAGCGCCGGCCTCCCTAACCTTAGCTCTAATGAAATCAGTGATGACTTTCTCAGCTTTACGGAAATCCACGCTTAAGTGCGGCGGTAGCACCGAGTCACACCCCAAATGACAAGAATACGCGTATGTCTAAAAATATGTTTCCCTCCTCACCACGTGTTAAACAATTAAACCCCTCATACGAGATGCTTATGGGTGTTTAGTTGAGGAGGGTGGTGGCTTCCGCACCAGGTAAGGTCACGCTCTTCGGCGAACACGCAGTCGTTTACGGGTACCCGGCTATAGTAGCCTCTATAGATAAGCGAATATACGTTAATGCGGAGTTACGTGATGATGATAAGATCAGGATAAACGCGCAGGACTTAAGAACCTCAGGCGTTATAGTATCGATAAGTAACGGCGAGATCCAGATAACGACGGATTACGGGAAGACCCTCTCAGCTATAGGTTACTTAAATAAGGCAATAGAGCTAGTCTCAGAATATCTAGGTGTTAGGAAGGGTGTGAGTCTGGAGGTAAGGTCTGAGATGCCTGTGGGGGCGGGGCTAGGGACTTCAGCAGCGGTATCGGTAGCCGCGATCGCGGCTTACAGCACTTGCTTAGGTTACGAACTAAGTAAGGAAGAGATAGCGAGGCTTGGGTGGGAGGTCGAGAAGAGTGTTCAGGGTATTGCCTCACCCATGGATACTTCAATAGCTACGTTCGGGGGTGTTCTCAAGATATGGTTTGAAGGAAGCGCGGTATACAGGGTCCCGCTGAAGGTATCTGACGAGTTACCCTTAGTCGTGGCTTACGTTGAGAGGGAGAGAACTACTAGAGATATGGTCGCGTGGGTGAAGAACTTGAGGGAGAAGCACCCTGAGATAATTAACGGTATACTAGAACACATAGGTAAGACCACGCTGAAAGCTGAGAAAGCGCTTGCTGAGGGCGACCTACATGAAGTAGGTACTTTGATGAACATAAACCACGGCCTTCTAGAAGCTTTAGGTGTCTCCTCAAGGAGGCTTAACGAAGTGGTTTATACAGCTAGGCTAGCCGGTGCTCTAGGATCTAAGCTAACGGGGGGTGGGGGTGGGGGAGCCTCCATAGCCCTGACATTACCGGATAACCTGGAGGTGCTGACCAACGTATTGAAGCTGGTCACGCCTCAAGTCTTCAAAACCAACATAGTGTACGAGGGGGTTAAGGTAAGTAGTCTAGCTTCCTAGGTTTTGCTAGGCCCCCCAACCTTGCTTGAGGTTTAAGTCAGTTGTGTTGCTAATTCTTAAAATGTCGGCCTCATTACTTACGTGGTTGATGTAATTGAGGTTTGACGTCGTCGTTCTCGGGGGCGGCCCGGCAGGGTATGTTGCTGCGGTGACGGCTCTTCAGAGAGGGCTTAGAGTAGCTTTAGTGGAGAGGA